>CBFCZR010000001.1:0-39150 GCA_965602795.1 Candidatus Bathyarchaeota archaeon
TTTTCAGAGTCCCAGCAAACAACAATGTAACGTTAGACTTGTCTCCTCATAAGAGTTGTGGGTCCACCTCGAGATTAGTGACGTTTCACTGTCTTTTTCTATTTGTTCTTAAGTGTATACACGTTTTAGCACATACATACACTCTACTGTTTACAGTATGGTACCTTCCTCTTCCTTTTTTATCCTCTCCATTAAATGGATAGGTACCTATAGGAAGGAGGTATGTACCTGAACCGTGTATACAGGTATAGGACCGTTCCGTCCGTTCAGGTAGCCCCAACCGTTGGACGTCATCCGTTTCCGTCGTCCGTCGTCCCGTCCGTCTTGGTTGGTTGTTGGTTGGGTTAAAAATTAACCCCAAACCCAAACATAGTAGTTTATGCAAAGGGGTGAAGAGTAGTTTTGATTCTGTGCTGGCCAAGCAATAAGATTAAATAAATTGACAAGAAATTAACTGAATTATAAGGTGGGCATAGTAATTTTTTAAACTAATTTTAGTTTGAGTCACGAAATCTCAGCATTTTCTGGTTCAAATAGATTCATCTCAGTGTATTCTTCTTTAAGTGGGTAAAAGCTTTCATCAGACAATGCAATTTCAACTTTCTCCACATAAGGCGATATTTTAACATCATTAACAATTTTTATGATTTCTGCTATATCTCTAAACACTATCAGAGCTACCAAATCAAATGCTCCAACAAGTTCTACAATAAAGAACAAGTTTGTCATTTGATGAAAAGCTTCAACTAGTTGTTTTAAATTGGAATGTTTTGAAGTTGTAATAAACAAAAACGCTTTTCCCTCAAATCCGATTTTCGAAAGATTAAGTATTAGGGTAGTCCCAAAAAATACGCCATCTTTTTTCATTTCTTCGTATCTTTTTTGCACGGTTACTGATGAAACACCGATCTTTTCTGCAATCTGTAGAAATGGCATGTCTGATTTTTTTCTCAGTAATCTTAGAATATCTATATCAATTCTGTCCATACAATTCAAGTCCCTTTTTTCTTTATGAAATCAATGTTATCGAAATTGAAGTGTCTTTTACTCCAGATGTTTAACTCGACGTTCGTCACACCTTTCTGTTTCCTAAGTGAATATTTTAACTCATCCAACTCGTTAATGCTCTTTGCAAAGACAGTTAAGCACAGATCATACTTCCCAATGGTTTTATTAATTCCACCGACTTTCACTTGGCGCTTGATAAATTCGATTACATCGTGCTCTCGGTGAGGGTCTAAATTAACTCCAAGTAAAAGCGGAGTGTTACATTCAAAACAAGCCATGTTAAGCTGCAGAACTGATTTAACTATTAAACCGCTTTTCTTCATCCTGTCAATTCTATTTTTTATTGCAGTGGATGATAATCCGCACTCATTTGCTATGTCTTTTAGTTTCGAGCGGGCATCTCTTATTAGTGCTTGAAGAATTTTAACGTCCGTTTTGTCGATATTATACATTGACTGCATTTTATGACCAATGATTTAAGTTATTTAAATAATTATCCTCACTTCATTACATTTGCTAGCATAAAAAAACAAGTAAATTTAACCTTAAAATTGTTTTTTTTAATTATTTTCCTTTTTTATCCTAAAAAAATAAATACCAGTAGCGAACAAACACCTACTCAGCAAAATAGGAGAAAAGATGATGAAAATTTCAAGAAATAGATCAAAAATTTCTGTAATCTCTATGATTCTACTGATAACTATATCTGCTACGCTTGTCGTTGTGCCATCTGTCAATGCACAAGAAACCAGAAAGACCTATCCTTTTCTTGGTGCTGTACCTAACCCCGTAGGCAAAGGCCAGACAGTGCTTTTCCACGTCGGAATCTTCCAGCAGTTGGCAAGTGCTAAAATGAGTTGGCAAGGTTTAAGCATAACAATTGAAAGACCTGATGGCCAAACTGATACAATTACTGGCATCAATACTGACTCGACCGGCGGAACAGGCAAAACATACACGCCTGACCAAGTGGGAACATATTATTGTCAGTCGCACTTCCCTCAACAAGTAGTAGAAGAAGGCGTAAATGAGGCCCCAGGTATCCCGATTGGTACCGTGATGCTTGCTAGCAGCAGCGAAGTACTTGAGCTTGTAGTACAAGATGAATCAATACCATATTACCCTGATAATCCGCTTCCAAGCGAATACTGGACCCGCCCAATAGATGCGCAGCTTAGATTATGGAAGGCAGTTGCGGGTAACTGGCTGACTGCGACGCAAGGCTTCCCGCTAGCTGTTCCGGGTAATGCAGAAGCACCAGAGTCTGCGCACATATTATGGACAAAACCGCTGTATATCGGAGGGGTGTCAGGAGCAACAGGAACAGATTATCCTGAGTGGTCATTTAGTCACGGAGATGCATATGAAGGCAAATGGGAAAATCGACTTATAATCAACGGTATACTCATATACACTCACCGTACCAACACTCGCCCACTAGTATATACTGCTGTAGACGTGCGTACCGGAGAAGAATTGTGGAATAAAGTACTTCTGGATAACAGAACGATTGCCTTTGGCCAGAATTTGATATGGGGTGGATATAACCATCATTCCGTTTACCCATACTTCTGGGTAACTGTTGGCGGCGCTAGTAGGTATGGACCAGCTACACCTGCAACTTGGTACGCGTTTGACCCCTGGACTGGAGAACAAGAATTTACAGTGACGAACGTGCCTGATGGCACCACAGTTTTCGATGATCAAGGATGGATTTATCGTGTCGGTCTCGACTTTGATACTGGTGAAGGATATGTCTGGAGCATGGTGGATCTTATAGAACCCTTCGGTGAATCCAGCCCCAATGCGGGCAGTTGGCTTCCCGCGGGTTCCTTCTATGGAAATCGATATGGTACATGGGATGCAGCAGCAGTAGCAAACGAAACCACTGGAGAACTCACCGAAGCTGTACAGCGTGCGTACATATCAGAATTCACCTTTGACGCTGATCAATGTCCTGGTGGTGCAAGTGTGGTTCGTGCTTCGGAATTTAGTGCTAGTCGTCAAATGGGGAACATAGATGAATGGACTGGAAAGGTATTCGGTCTGCAATACAGTACAACAGCAGTCAACACTTGGGCTATCAGCTTGGAAGCAGGCAAAGAAGGAACTATATTGTTCAGTGAAACTTGGACTTCGCCAGCTGAATGGGAAGAAGGTCAGTTGGAAATCGAATTCAATGCAGTAAGCTTAGAGGATGGCGCTGCGGTTATTTGGACAAAAGAAAAACTACAATACTATGCATTCAGCACTGACACTGGAAAACACATGTGGGGTCCAACAGAAGGTGAATATTACATGAACTATTATGGCTGGACAGAATTGGTTGAGCGCCCACCCTTTATTTGGGACGGCAAACTCTACTCATCTGGCGCCGGCGGACATATCTACTGCTACGACCTCACTGACGGCAAGGTCCTTTGGACCTACATTGCAGACGACCCCTACCAGGAATACTTGTTCGCTAATAATTGGTGGCAATTCTTCCTCTTCATTGCTGACGGTAAACTCTATTCAGCCCATATGGAACACTCTGCTATAGAACCTATGCCGCGCGGTGCACCATTCTTATGCCTCAACGCAACAACCGGAGATCTAATATGGAGAGCCAATGGTTTGTTCCGTTCAACCCGCTGGGGAGGACGTGGAATCATAGGCGACAGCGTAATGGTGGGATTTGACACATACGACAACCGCCTCTATGCTGTTGGAAAGGGCCCAAGCGAAACCACTGTTGAAACACCGTTGACGGGTATGTCTAAGGGAACAAGTGTCGTAATTCGAGGCAGGGTGACTGATGTGTCTCCGGGCACAAAAGACCCCTCTCTGCAAATGAGATTCCCAGATGGCGTCCCAGCCGTATCTGATGCAAGCATGTCAGATTGGATGCTGTACGTGTACAAGCAGTTTGCGTGTCCAGCTGATGTTGAAGGTGTAAACGTGACTGTGAAAATCCTTGATCCTAATGGCGACTGGTACTCGGAAGCGGTTACAAGCGATGCGAATGGCGTGTTTAGCCTTAGTTGGGCTCCCGCCATTGTCGGAAATTACCATGTCACTGCGATGTTCGAAGGCTCTGAATCTTACTACACATCATATTCAACAACCACTTTCACTGTAGACGAAACGCAAACAGCAGATGTTCCAAGCGCAGAAGAGATCGCAGACACAACCGTAAACCAACTGCCAGAAATACCCGCCTACCTGACAATAGACCTAGTAATCCTGATAATCGCTGCAATCGGCGTGGTCATCGGCTTAATAGCATACATGGCTCTCAGGAAACAGAAATAACCCAAAATTTTCCCTTCCCTTTTTTTATTTGGGAAGTAAAAGTCAGAGGAAGAGGGGCTGAGAGGGCTCCTGCACGAGAAAATGAAACTTACCAAAAGCAATAGCTGCCAAGAAAGTTTCGTTTTTCGTTCCCATCTTTAACACTGTGCAGGCGCCTCAGCAAACCCCATTCTTCTAGATAGTAAAGCAAACGAAAAATATTAGAGGTGAAGGAAAAGGGCTGAGAGGGCTTTGGAAAGGGTCCATGTCCGGTGACGGCATGGTGGGAGCTTTTGGTTTTGTTTTGGCTCCTTTCATTGCACTTTTCAGAGTCCCAGCAAACAACAATGTAACGTTAGACTTGTCTCCTCATAAGAGCTGTGGGTCCACCTCGAGATTAGTGACGTTTCACTGTCTTTTTCTATTTGTTCTTTGGTCATGATTTCGCATATTCTGTGGTCGTCTAAATCAATCAACAAAATATCTTGGGCGCGCGCAGGAGAAACAAAAAGATCAAATATCATTCTATTTCAGAAAGTAAGCTCAAAGCAACTTCTTTTGCCCAACATCCAGTGTATGCATTCTCCACAAGCTCTTCTAAATATTCCTTCCAAGAGACGCCGGTAGCCCCTTTCCAGTTCTCAAATTTCTGAACAATATTCTGGTAAGCTTTTTCGTGGAACTCGCAATATTTCTCCACGGCTTCTCGGTCACAAACCGTGCACTTCACTGTTTTTTCCTCCGCTTCTTCTTAAGAGGACAGTCTGGATTGAAGCACAGCCTCCAGGGCCGTCTGCCTCTGAGCCACACCAGCACCTGAGGCCATCCACACGCTTTACAATTACTTCCCGCAGGCTTAACGGTTCCACGTTGGGGAAGCGGAAACGATGTAGTGCAGAGTCCCTTGAAGTAGTTGCTGCAGCCTATGAACCGCTTTCTGGTCTTCCGCGAATAGATAATGGTCAGGTTGCCTGTGCCACAGTTTGGGCATTTTCCCACGATTCTTTCCTGTGCTTGTGCTCTCTTGATGGCTTTGGTTAAGGCTTCGCCTATAGTCTCCTCATTTTCTTTGAACTGCTCCAACTGGGGTTTCAGCTGTTCAACAACTTCTGCGAGAACAGTTTCCCGCTTCAAACTGTTGTTTTGGATTTGCTCCATTTTGCCTTCAAGTTCTTGTGTAAGTTCTGCCGAGGTTACCATAGGAGCATACTTGCCGAGAACATCGATTACGTCGAAGCCCAAATCAGTCACCACTATCCGTTCGTCACTGACGTAACCACGATTGTACAGCGTCTGAATGATTTCCGCTCGGGTCGCCTTAGTTCCGATTCCCAGCTTCTCCATCTTCTTCAGGATACTGCCTGGATTATAGCGAGACGGTGGACAGGTAAACTTGTCTTCCCGTAAGACCCGCTTTAGCCGAACTTTATCATCTTTTTTTATAGTGGGCAGTAGCACCTCTTCAGCTCTGACGTAGGGCTTGTAATATGTTATCCAGCCGTCCTTCAGAATACGTCGCCCCCTCAAAAAGAAGCTGTGACCATTTACGTCTAGGTGAACCTTTAGGCTCTCCTTGAGCGCCTCCTCCCCGAAAACAGCCATGAACCTGCGGACAATAAGGTCCCAGATTCGTTTCTCGGGTATCCCTAAGGGTTTTTCGGGCAGGTTTCCTGTTGGATATACAGCCGGATGGGCGGGGTCTTCTTTAGCTCCCTCTCTTGGCTTCAACGTTTTCTTTTCTAGAAGTTTTTTGGCCAGTTTATTGTATGCACGCTTTCTTTTGAGGGAGCTAAGGATTTTTTTGTAGTCTATTATAGAAGGAAGTTTCTGGCTGCTTGTCCTCGGGTAGGAAATCAAGGCGTCGAGGTATAGGCGCTGAGCGATTGCTAAGGTGCGTCTGGGGGTGTAGCCGAAGAGGCTGTAGGCTTCCCGCTGCAGTGTGCCTACGTCGAAGGGGATAGGAGACTTCTGGTGAACCTTTCTGGTGTTAATTTTCACGACTTCGCCAGTTTTGCCTGCGCAAGCTCTCACAACAGTGTCTGCTTCTGCCTTGGTTTCGATTCTTTTTCTTTCATATTCTGCCTCAACCACAGAGTTCAGGATTTCAGCCTCAGCGTTTATTTGCCAGTATGGGGTTGGCACAAAGCTGCGGATTGTCTTCTCTCTTTTAGCCAGAAAATGGAGGGTTGGTCCCTGAACTCTTCCTGTGCTCAGGGTGGAGTATCTGCCGCTCCAGCGATGCGCAGCCAAAGTTAGGGCTCGGGAAAGGTTTATGCCGTATAGCCAGTCCACTTCATGTCTGGTTCTTCCGGCTTCTATTAGGGCGAAATCTAGGTGGGGAAGAGGCTCTTCGTAAGCCTTCTCTAACTCGCTTTTCATGAGGGTAGAAAATTTCATCCTTTTCGCTGAATCTTCCTTACCATCGCACGCATACTTCAGTATGCAGTAGCCGATGAGGCTGCCTTCAATGTCGTAGTCGCAGGCTGACACAAACTCGTCAGCGTCGCGGGACAGCTTCGAAAACGTTTCCACCCAATTGCGAATATGTTTTGCGCGTCGCTCTGCCAAGTGCCGTGGTGTCCACTTGAAGTTGAAGACTGGGTAGTGGTTTCGTTTTCCTCTTTCATGAACGATTGTGTAGAGGTGTCCGATGGCGGGAACAACAACGAGTTCTCGGTCTCGTTGAGCGACGAAATAGGGTACACTGTTTTCCTTATGTTTCTTGGGTTTCCCCTGCCTATCAAGTGCCTCCGCTATTCTTTTAGCGGCATCCGGCTTTTCGGTGACTATCAAGGTATATTTGCTCATCGGCGTACCCAATACATTTTCCTTCAGACACTTGAAACAATATAAATGGTTTATGACTAACAAGTGTTTGCAGTTCACAGAAAGGCAACACCATAAACAATCGGAATGGATTCTCTACTGCGCTTCGGCGCTTTTGTCGTAATATATAAATAGCTTGTAACGTTTGTATTTCGGTCTACAAGGGCTGTGAGACGTTGCCTCAAAAGGTAATTTGCGAAAAATGTGGTTCTGTTCTCTACGAAGGCACAGAGTTGAAACCTCCAGACGAGATAATTCAGGATAACGATGGCAAATGCCCTAAATGCGGCAAAAAAATTTCTTTTATACCAAAAAAAGTTGATGTCATAGCCGCCAAAGAAACAAGAAGAAGAAGAAGACGCTGAAGATTCCAACCCCAAGTTCTCCAACAAAACATTATTTTTGATGGAAAAAAATTAAGTGCTTTAATGTAGATATTAAGGTTTGAATGGAGTTGTAAAGTGTGGCAAATTGGGTATGTCTGAAGTGTGGGCATAAATGGGTGGATGAAAGCAAAGTGGAACCTAGGCAATGTCCAGTGTGTGGATGCTGCAATATCTACGTTCCAAAGGTTATCAAAAAGAAGTAGGTCATAGGTAATTGACGGGACCGGCAGAACATTCCGAATTTAGGTTTTTTGTATTCAAAGTGCTATCCGTTACGTCTTTGTTTAGACAATGTTAAAAAGCTAAAACGTTTTTTCCTCAAGAAAGGAAGTAGGATAACAGTGGATACCACAAGAGAAATAAAGGGTTTCATTGATTTCATTGACGAGAAGAGGTTGCAGTAAGGTGCCTAGTAAAGATAAAGTTGTTAATGCCTTAATGAACATTGGAGCTCTTCGCTTCCGAATATCTCATTCTTCTCTGCTGCACATATCCCTACTTGGACTTATTCTTGTTATAGCCGCTCTAATTAGATTGCTTCCTCTCCGCTGGGGGTTCCAACTTTCAGAATTTGACCCCCATCTTCATTACCGTTTAACCAAGCACATGGTTGAAAACGGATTCTTCGCTTGGGCATCATGGACAGACCCCATGAGCTGGTACCCACAAGGATATAATATCTCAGCCTCAATTTTTCCGGGTCTAGCAGCAACAACAGCGTTCTTTTATCAGATAGCCAATGCGCTGAATCTTGCTCCGGCGGCGATCCTCAGTTCAGAAGTCTATCATCCCCTAACGGCTGACCCAGTTTTCAATTTCTGCGTAATATTTCCAGTGATTATGGCGACAGCGACAGTTTTGGTTATCTACTTTTTGGGGAGAGACATTGGTGGTAAAGAAGTGGGTCTTTTCTCAGCTTTCTTTTTAGCGCTAAGTTCAGCGTATATTAGTCGTACCTCTCTTGGGTTTTTTGACGATGAAACCGTTGGAATCTTCGGTATCCTCTTGTTTATCTTCTTCTTTCTAAGGTCAATTGACTCCGAAAGGCCTCTAAAAAACAGCGTTGCCTATTCGGTCGCTGGAGGATTATCGTTAGGTTATCTTTTTTCGTCTTGGGGAGCAGCACGGTATCCGCTTGGAATTACATTGATTTTTGTTCTTGTTCTACTCGTGCTACGGCGATATTCATCTCGTCTCTTGCTTTCCTACGGCACAACCTTTGGTGTGGCGCTTTTAATAGCCGTAAATGTGCCAAAGCTAGGCCTCAATTTTCTAAGAGAACCTACAGTTTTGGCAGTGGCTGGAATGTTTCTTTTGTTGGGCATAATCGAAGCTTCTCGACATACAAAAACTACTAGGAATAAAATGTTTTTTGTAGTTGGTTTCTTAGCGCTTATTGTAGTCGGGTTCGTTGCGCTTAATCAGCTCGGGTTAATTGGGTCATTACAATCCAAGTTTGTCTCAGTTATTTTTCCTTCTGAACGTATAGGTGAAAGCACTATACAACAACTTGTGCAGTCTGTACAAGAACACAAACCTGCCACTTGGGGGTCATTTTATTACGACTTAGGTATAGGAATCCTCTTTGTACCTATCGGTTTATTCTTCACTTTGCAGAATCCCACAAACCGCAACATTTTCCTCGCAATCTTCGGTCTAACAGCCATCTACTTTGCTGGTTCCATGGTCAGGTTAACTTTGCTTATGGCTCCAGCGTTGAGCCTCTTATGGGCGTTAGCTTTGGTTCAATTGGTCAAACCCTTTGTCACCATTCTACGGGATAATAACCCTAAAATCTCAAGGCGTAAAATGCGTTTCAGGTCTCGCGTGGGCAAAGAATTCAGCGCAGCCTTCATCATTTTGATGTTTCTCCTCTTGACAGTTACCTTTGTGTTGCCAAGCGCAGGCTCTGACCATCCGAGAGCTATAGCACGTGCATATTCACCTACAACAATTGCCGCTTCGAGTTTGCCTATTAGGACTACTGAACCAATCAGCGACTGGTTAGATACCCTCAACTGGATGCGGGTTAACCTAGATGAAAGTGATGTAGTGGCAGCTTGGTGGGACTATGGATATTGGATTACGGCTATCGGCAATAAAACAACTCTTGCAGATAACGGTACAATAAATGCTACTCAGATAAGCCAGATTGGACAAATGTTCATGTCAAACGAAACCGGAGCCCTTGAAATCTTAGGACAGTTTAATGAACGCGGAGAATACAATGTAACACATATCTTAGTTTTTGTAAGCTTTGCAACAGACGGCTCTGAAATATATGATGCAGGATACGGCGATGAAGGCAAGTGGAGATGGATGGCCCGTATTGGCGGATTAGACGATAACAAATACGGGAACTATACATCATTGGGAAAGGATTGGGTGGATACAAACGATAACGGTCAAGAAGATGAGGGCGAATTAATAGATAACGAGTTAGGACAGAACACCGTTGTATACAAACTGATGCGCTATGCAAGCGAGACACTTGCTTTGGGCAGTTCAGACATCCAGTTAGAGCACTTTGAGCCAGCCTATTTTTCACAGAACGAGGATACGTTCCAGTGGCATCAAAGGTCGTCAGACGAGTATTTCGGATGGGCAGTATGTGTATACAAAATCAACTATGATTAACTGTAGAGATTAAGAGATGTAGGTGATTCTTTCCTCTTCTACTCTTCGCATCTTCTGCACATACTTAACGCGCCGTTTCTCGATGTCACGCATTCTACCCAGAATCTCTTTAGAACGCTCTATCTCCTCATTCAATCCCTTCAAATCAACAGTAACATTAATGATTCTCTGCAGAATCTCGATAACGCTCTTAGCCGTCTTCGGATCAGGCAAATAGCCGCGAGTCTCACCCAAAAGACAAACAGCATCTAGCTTCTTCCTGAATTTCGCTAAGCCTAAAAGCAAACCTGCTGTGCCAACGATTGGGGTTCCCGCTTCGCTGGATACAGCCTTGGCTTTCAGAGCGCTCTCAAAGAGAGCAGGGTTTGTGGATACTGCAACTACATTCGGGGCGCCTTCAACTTCGTTTCTGTATCCGCCAATGGTTATGATTTTTTCAACTTTCTTCTGTTCAGCAAAATCAAGGATGCTGTTGGCTACCTCAAACTGCCCCTCAATTGTTTGGGGTTGGCTGTCTCCAGTTAAGAAGATTAAGTCGTTTTCTCCGGTCTCGTTTTTCCAGAAATAAAAGTCCCCACGCAGAAGCCTAACGCCTCCATTTTTGTCGACGAGAACATGGTAGGGAAAGTGGGGAGAATGCAGGGTTGCATACTTTTTTGCTTTTAATTGCTTTGCAAGATAGTTGGTGGCTATGCTGCCCACCATACCTAACCC
The DNA here is from genome assembly GCA_965602795.1 of Candidatus Bathyarchaeota archaeon. Classification (GTDB taxonomy): domain Archaea; phylum Thermoproteota; class Bathyarchaeia; order Bathyarchaeales; family Bathyarchaeaceae; genus Bathyarchaeum. The sequence continues at coordinate 10,845 of CBFCZR010000001.1, forward strand.
AGGAAATCCTTCAATCAAAATCGGATTCTTCAACTCAACATTAGTTAATTCCTTAATCACTGTCTTTTTCATTCTGACCATAACCTCTCATTGCTCGTCTATATTTTGCGTATTTGTCTTCAGGCGAGAATTTAGCAGGATGCGGAATACGCACTTCTCCACCACAAACAGGACAACTTTCCTGACTCAGCGTATACTCCCCGCATTTGACACATTTTCTAAGCAGCCAAACCATCATTCCCACCAGCTTTCTATATCGCATTAGACACCCATACCTATTTACGTTTCCAACAAGCAAGGGGCGCCCTATTGACAGTTCTTGGATGAAAGAAAGATTATATCAAAGTTTCCCCAAAACCGCAAGGAAGTAAACCCGCTGTCTCCCAAGTTACTTGACATATTTGGAGACTAATAGAGGTACATTGTTGAAAACAGTGTTTTTTCCTAAAAACCAAGAGGGATAAAGATGCGCTGTTTAGTAGCAGGCTATTTCTCTCGTTTGAAGGAGCCGGTTCCGCCGTTCTTTTCGATAAATTTTATTGCAGACTCGGTGGTTTTCTCCATGATGTTCTCTGCGCTTTTGTAGTCCTCAGCCGAAACCACGATGCGATATTTGGGAGGCGAAACCAGATAAACATCCACATCCGCATCCTCTGCTTCACCAACTTCTTTAGCGTGCTTCAAGGTATCCTTGATGATGAGCACCCCCTTAGGCTTCGGGTTCTGAAGCTCCAAAAGTCCCTTCACATTCACCAACGATATCTGAATCTTTTCCTTCGCAATCTCCTCCAAGGTAACTGCAAGCTCCTTGTCTACCCCCAGCTCCAGCAGAACATCCACACCATCTTTCGCGGTTTTCTCCAGCCCATAATAAAGCTCCCCAAAAGTCTTCTCTATCAACGCCCCCGCCTTTTCGTAAGCTTCCTCGAAAGAAATGTTCAATTTTTCAGCGGCTGTCCGCAGCAGACTCTCCGCTTTCCGGTCCTTCTTCCAAGACTGAAGCTTCTCTTTTTTATTCCGTTTCGTCACCCTTCTACGTGACAAGTCAACATGACCCTTTTCCGGGTGAACACGCAGAACCTTAAGCACAACTTTCTGTCCTTCACGAACATAATCGCGGATATTTCTTACCCACCGAGAAGCAACCTCAGAAACGTGCAGGAGACCCTCCTTGTCGTATTCATCTAATCTAACGTAGGCGCCATAATCGGTTATCCTTAAAACAGTAGCTATAACAAAATCGCCTCGTTCAGGCCATTCAGGTCTCCTCAAACTCATTTTCTTTTCTCCTCCGCCCGTTTATTCTAGGACGGCAGTTATTTCTCCCTTGACATTCGTTTTGCCGCTGGAAGGCTCTGCTAAAATCGCTCCACACACGTTGCAGTGAACAAAGGTGGTAGCGTGACTGAAGACAAACTGTTCATTTCCGCAGTCAGGACACTTTATTCTATAGAACCTGCTTTTAGGTTTCGGTATAACTTTATCCCATTCACTCAATTCTTTTTCACTCCACTTTAGGTTATAGTCACCTTTTTAAGACGAATTCCGTCCTTATGCCGCATATAGCCGCACTTCTTACACTTTAGCCTCAGAGTCTGCTTTTTGGTTGTTTTGGCAAACTTTCTTTGGCGAGGAAACTTCTGTCCACCATACCCCTTCTTTTCCCGCAGTGCATGATGCCTCTCTCCCTTAGCTAAGGCTCTCCTCTTCCCAGCCTTATACAAGGAAACAGTGTGAACCTGATGAGACTTACACTTGGGACAGTATGTGGTAATTTCTTTTGGCACGTTCATACGATCACTGACTGGTTAAGTATAAAACAGCCCCCTTAATTACTATTTATACGTTTCTGGAAACAGAACCGAAATCCACCCTAAAAAAAGTAGCGCATCTTCAACATCATAACAGAAACAGGCTATAGACGTTTAAGCTCCATGTGAAACAGAATATTTTAACTACAAACACAGCCTACTCTATTTCTGATTAAAGTGAACACACAGAAGAACGCGTACATAGACGTTAATCCAGTTATAGTGACCACAGACGGCAAAATAGTTCTCGCCAAAAGAATACAGTATATTGTGGGAGGAGGAAAATGGCACCTGCCCGGAGGAAGAGTGCAATATAAGGAAACGTTAGAAGCAACCCTGAAGAGAGTAGCCCTTACAAAAACCAATCTGAAAATCAAACTGTTCTACCCATCCCTAAAGGAAAGCCTTGTTGGAATCTATGACGACCCAGAGAGGGACCCCCGGCAACACGTCATAAGCATCGCGTTTTTGTGCAAGATTGTAGATGGGGAAGCAAAACCAGGAGCCAAAGTTGATGCAGTCAACAGCTTCTCTGAGGAAGAAACAGAAAATCTGAAGATCGCCTTTGACCACAATAAAACGGTCAAGGACGCCTTCTTTATGTTAAAAAAATTAAATGCTCTGCTATGAAAATCATGCTATGAAAGTCACGCAGAGATAGGCGACCGCGCAGATGGTTATATGTCATCTGCCAGATATTTCAGATCGAAATCTCTTAGTTTATATCCTGCACCTATGCTGACGAGGAACGATTCAAAGTCATCCAAACAATTCCCCCAATCCATGGCGAAGGACCGCATGAACTCAGCGTACGCTGAATAGTTCTTGTGAAATGACAGCAAAACCAAGTCTTTTCCAAGACCTTCGCCACCAGCGCCGAAGATGACGTTAGGGCGTTTGGCTAACCAATCCTTGGACTTTTTTGATATTTCTGCAGCTACGTCTGGTTGAGATTTCGTTTTTGCGAAGGTAAATGCCATTATCTGGTAACCAAGCTTCTCAAAGTCTGGAATTATGGTGTAGGTTTTTATGTATTCTTTTTCGATTCTAGCTCGCGTTCTGGATACAGTGGGTTGCGAGACGCCTAAGATGCCGGCCAATTCTCTGTCGCTTTTCTTAGAATTTTTCAGCATCTCACTTACTAGTCTAAGTAACTTTTGAGTTTTCATAATATAGTATTTTGTGACAAGTCCTTTAAAAGTTTGATGCATTCTTCACCCGCTTCTTTAAAAGGGAGCGGTAGTTTGGTGTTTGTTTCGATACATTTCTGCCGATTTTTGTACCTGAGCTCCATGGAACGACAGACAAACCATGAGCGCGGATAGGCTCTTTGAATAGAAAGTGCAAAAATCGCGGCTAGACTATTCATAAGATTGCATCGCTGATTGTATAACGTTAACCCCTCTGTCGGTTAGGTTGAATCCACTTCTAAGGCTACCCCTTTTTTGATGAGGATTCGAGCGTTTTCGGGAGGCAGAGTCGCGATATCCTCTGGCGCAAACGGACCGTAAGTTTTCATATCAGCCCCAACCAAGGCTGGAATTTCCTTAACGAAACGTAGAACAATCATCGTTTGTTCTGCAACCTTTCCGATGTTTGATAAATGTCCGCGGAGAATGTTTTTAGAGAAGGCTTTGTAAGCTTCGGGTAGTGGCAAAACTTCGCCGTATAGCTTTTTTTCTTCGTCAGTTAAGCATTCTTTGTTTATGGTTTCTTTGTTCAAAGTTTTTTCCAAGAATTTCTTGTAGCGATGTTGAAGAAGTTCGCCAAGCATAATCTTCACGTATCTAAATTCCCTGTCCAGCAGCTTGGCTTTTGTTGTTTTTTTGTCTAACATCCGATTTTCTTCTTTCATTTTTTGAATGTACGAAGCAATTTTGGAATAGAAGTTCTTGGGGAGCCTCTGAACATCCCTAGTTTCTTTTTCTTTGTTCCACACTTCATAGAGTTCATCATACAATTTCACTGCACCACCTTTGCCACTCCCTTACACAACAGCATCAACGCCGCCGCAGTGGGAAGTTCAATTTTCTGCCTTTCAAACGGACCATATGTTTCGTCCTCCACCCTGAATTGGGGAGCCTCTGAAACAAGAACCGTTACTTCCCCCTCCTTAAAGGCTACTGCGCTCTTAAGAGGATCAAAATCTTCGATGCCTGTGATAGGGAATTCCACTTTTTTCAAGCCAGTTTTTCCATGCAACGAATTAGGCAACCTTATCAAACGGTTGATATCAGGGGTGACCACACTGTCGATTTTCACAGACTGCTTTTCCACTCCATACTGAGCTATCTTTCTCCAAGTTTCTGGGCTTATGCCCTTAACGACCCCCCAAGGACCCTTTTCATTCCAGCTCTTCAGAAGCTTTTCTCTATGTTTAATTATCGGATTTATTTGTTGAGTCTTTAAGCCGATCTTCGCTAAATCTTCTTTAGAAGCTGTCAGCAAGAAGTCGTATGTTCCCTTAGCCACTCGCCCCCTCCATCCGCGGTCATTCAAGTCTGGACCAGAAACCCTTCTATCGGGTGTAGCGCTTTTCCCCAAACCATGAAATTCAGCCTCTAACCCTATCCCCATGACATAATCAACAATCTCTTTACGAGCCAACGAATCCAACCCCCGAACCGCTTCACTCTCCACATGAACATGATAGCCTCTATGCCCCGAAAAGGCAACAGTTAACACCTTTGATGAAAAACCGAACTCCTCAATCAAAACATCCACAAGCTTAATCGCCTCAACCTTAGAAGCCTCTAAACAAACTTCGCAAAACCAACTCTTTTCCTTGAATTTTATTCCACCACAACTTGGACATTTCTGGGGAGACACTCCTCTGCCAGAAGCACCACAACCCGTGCAGACCCAGAAGTTATGAACCGTGGAACATGGGGTCGGTATGTGATCCGCGTCTATGTCAAAAACTAGGTCCGCCCCCAGCCAACCTTTTGCCCTCATCTCTTCCTCGGGACGCTCATAGTAGGCGCTTGAGTAGTAAACGTCTGAAGGCACAACAGTAGCCAATGAGGACCTGAGGCGTTCAACGTCCATGAAGCCCTTGTGCCTCAGCATAACTCTCTTTTCAAGGAGTAGAAAACCAAACTCCCGCCTTTCGAGAGAGGAAGGAGCAAGAATAGACGCGGAGTGCTGTTTATAGTAGTCAGCGAATTTGTCTCGGATGAAACTCTGTGACAAAGAGGACATGTAATATTCCGCCAATCGTTTTTATGTTCTTTAGATATATTAGAGCAAAAACAATATTTAAACCGATTAATGTCGCCTTGAACTTGGAAAGGGGGGTTCTTCAGCGGTTTCCTCGTTTGGTTTTTACGAGGCAAAGCCAGATTATTGCGTATTGGATGCTTTTATATGAGACATGAAACCTAGTAATTTTGAGAGAAAGATGAGAAAAGAAAAGAGAAAACGTGTTCGCGAAGAAAAAGAGGAAGAAACGGACACAATGGACGTTTATGACGAGAAACAGCTGGAAGAGATGCTGGAGAACGACGAGATAACGGAAGCCGAATACAGTTTCATGCTGGGAAGAGAAAGAAAGAAAAAGAAGCTGGGGCTAAAAAGAAGAGAACATAAAGACACCCAATCAGTAGAACTAGCAAAAAGCGAATACGAAGAAGACTAAGCTACCATGCTACTCAATAGCTCTGTCAGATGCTAGAAAAAAATTATCAAAAGCTAACATGCACTATACAAGAGGCTCAGGTCTCGTCAGCTGGCTCCTCCTCAGGCAAATTGTGTATTTTCCGTTTGTAGCAAACCAGAGGATTCACTGCTCCTCTGCATTCGGGTTCCGGTGAGACACAGATGCCGTGGGTGCGTAACGTAGCACAGTTTGGAGGGGTGTATTTTGTCCCTGACCCTCTGGTTCCAGCGATGTGTTCCACCTGATAGCGGGTCATTCGTTCGTTGAAGTCAGAGACGGATCGAAAAAACTTGAAAACATCCTCCTCACTCATCCCGATGTTTAACAGAAAGGAAGTTAACGCAAATCGGCCTATGTGGGAAGCAGGGCGACCAGCCGCAACCCGGTCATATACGCTCTTAATACAGGGAGGAAAGGCTTCCATCACCACACGCTTAGGCATCTCTTCCAGCTGAATCTGTTCCCGTTTCTCCGCAGCAAGTTGCCTTAACTGATTTACTCGAGCCATTATGCCGGAAGGAAGAGATTTTATCCTGATGTCAACTTTCTCTTCAATATATTTCCGCACCTCCTCTTCTAGCAAACGGCTTACTTCCCTTCTTGTAAGGTAAACATCCCCGTTAATCAAAAGGTGATTAACTAGCTTCCAATTCTTGTCGTGAAAGCCCGTTGCGTTCCTCAAAAAAACTGGAAAACGAACAGCAAAAACATAATGCGGCAGCTTAACGTCATTCACCAATCTTATGTTCCAGTTGAAGTTGTTGGCAACTTCAGACAGTTTCTCTTCATCCTCCGCTTTCAGCAACTCAGAAGCCCGCTTCGCTTCAGCTAACGAATATCTGCTTTTGATGAGAGAGTCCTCTGTGGCGGCAACCAACATAACCGCTATTGGAAAAGAGAATATCTCAATTTCGTTCTCCCGCGGCTCATCCCGTGGCTGAGTACTCGCGTAAGCAGACACGTCAAGTAAGGCATTTCTAACCCGCTTCTCTGCACGGTCCAAGAAGGGAACAAAAAAGTCGCTTTCCAGCTCGTTGATGTCTAGACCCATTTCTCTTACGTGCTCAGCAGCCTCTTTCATGAAAGGATATTTTGCTCGGTCGTAAGCAGTAAGTACCTGCTTAACCTCCCCTGTTAGTTGTTACTCTACTTCTATACGAGGAGCCAAGAAAAATTTCAGTTTTCCTTCTTTTTCCTGCTGGAAATCCAGTTTAATAGGCATATCCGTCGAAAACTCTATAACAACGATCTCTGATGTAGGCACAGCCGCCTTCACTATCTCTGAGAGGTAACTTAAGCTAAAAGTGGCTTTAGAAGTCTCCTTCGCCGACATCTCCAAGAGCACATCGTCTCCCACCTTAAATTCGATCGTAGCCCCCATAATGTCGCCTGCGGCGTTCATAACCATCTTTTCTTTATCAGCCTCGATTCGAACGTGGTCGCTCACCAAAGAGGCGTCCTCTATAGCCTCCCGTAATCCCTGCGTGGTACTCTTTGCTTTCACGTTGAAATTAACTTTAGGCGTGGGAACCTCTTCCTCCATAGCCTCCAAAGTAGGCATATTGAAAGTGCGAGAATAATTTCCCCTAATCGCAATTTTCAGTTTCCCAGTCTTTTCATCCAGAGACAACTCAACAGATTCATCTTTTCCTGTTCGCCTCAGCAACTTCAGCATTTCGCTTATGTTGATGCACATCTTAATTGTTTCACCGCATGCATACTCATCGAACACTGTTTTTGGCCACTCAAAATCAACCATGGCGACTCGTGAGGGGTCCATGGCGCGAAGTTTGATTCCTTCGGTGGTTAAGTCGAAGGTGGCTTCGTCTACGAGTATGGAAATAGCGCCCATCATATCTTTCAAAACTTTTGCATCAGCCATTTTAGCCTTGAACATCAATAAACCTCCGTTATCATTTATGTTTAAGCTACCTCTCATTTAAGGTGTTTGATTTCTCAGGCAACCAAGTGAAGTGAGCCAGTTTTTAGCCGATTACGGTATTTCAGCTGTATTCACGGAAGGTATAGTTGCATTTTGTGCATCTGAAAAACTGTGTTGACGACTCATCTGTGCCGCGGGTTTGCACCTGCCAAGCGTAAGCAGTATTGTTGCCACATTTGGGGCACTCTATCCTGACTGTAGGTAAAGTACGCAGTTTTTGTTCCTTTTTTCCGATGATAGCTATGGATTCTTGAGGAGAAGGTTTTATGGGTTTGGGGGCAACAGGTGGCTTATCTTCAGTCCTTTTCTTATAACCACATTTTGGGCATGCAAGATGGAAAACATCTTTTTCTGCCTGTTTTTCGTGCTTTGAAACCAGCCGCGTTCCACACTTTGGACAGAATTCCATATCACTCACCACCTTTTCTGCGCAAACTCGATTGCAACTTACTCTTTTAAATCTTTTCTCTTAAACGAGTTAACCCAGAAGCTATAATGTGCGCTACTCGCAAAGCCTCAGGAATAAAACTTCGTGTGGATGTTCTTTTCACAATCTTTTCGGCGTCCTCCCGCAAAACTCCTGCTATATGCATGTAAACAGGGTTCTCCCCCTTTCGAGACTCAACCTCAAATATTTCCCCAGCATTCTCCATAGCTCGCCATCTAATCTCAAAATCTGGAAGATTCTTAAGGGCGCTTCTTATTTTCTCCAAATCAGGTTTTTCTCGCACCACCGATATAACGGGCAAGTCTACCCTGCGGGAGAGCTCACTGATGTCTACCACATTGAAGCCAGCGAAGGTGACGCCATCTAGAACTACAACCCGAATTTCCCCATAGAAAGGAGAGCTTTCGATCATTGCAGCTATTTTTTCTGTGGCATCCAACCCGTCAATGGTTATCTCTGTTCGCATAACTCCTTCAAACCAGCAGCCTCCCCGATAGACGACTCCAACAACTGTTACGGTTCCCTTAGTGCGGAGAACAAACGCGCCATCGTCAATACCCAACACTCGAATCTCAGGTTTTATGGAACGAAACTTTTTAGGAGGCAAAACTATCATCTCCAAATTCGGTTTACTTAGCCTTTAAATTTTATTCACCCCTACTAAGTTAGACAGAAGGATAGAAGGGAGCCACATGTTTACATTCGTACCACAATACGAGAGCCTCAACGAAGTTTTAATGGACCAGAAACTAGCCTCCTTGGGAGACGCCTACGTAAATTTCCTTTATTCTCTGGCATTATCCAAAAAGAAGGGAGAAGCAACTGGAATCAAAGTTAAGGGGCGTTTGCTTGCAGATGCCTTCAAAAGGGCGGAGTTGAGAAAATTTCTGCCTTCAAGAATCGACCGACACAAAATGGCGGATGCTGCTGAAGCTTTGATTGTGTACGCTTGGATACGGGGTTCGATGACGATGGAAGAGGGACTGGAAATCCTAGAACAGAACGGAGACGAAGCTGAAGTGCTCAGCTTACTTCTTCTCACTGCAAAGAAGAAGGTAGAATTCTAAAACGAACAGAGAAAGACAACTGTCTATTTTTGTTTATATGCCTTAGATGCTTTCTTGAAAGACTTACTGAAGTTCTTGCCGAGGTCATGAACTTTTTTGGTTGCCTCTTTGATTACCGCTTCCGGATTTTGCTTCTCTTTTGTGCGAATATACAGTATCCCACTGTCAAATAGAGGATGGGGCACGTGATAGCCAGCCATCTCGATGGTGTCATCTTCCAGAAGGGTCTTTTGTAGCACATTCAGAAGGGAATGCCCTGCGCCCTCCACCTCGATTTTCAGTTCATTGTCTGAACTTTTCAAAACCTTAACTTTCATTTTGCTCCACCTCGCGAGTTACTTCTTTTCCGTAGTCAGGAGACATTTTTCGTCTCTCAAAGTTTCCGCATTTGAGGCATTTCATCCCACGATTTTCTGGCTGCAAAACATGTCCACATCTTGAACAGAGGGCATAAACTACCCCTAAACCTTTATCCGCTGTTGACAAAAAGACAGACCTGTTTTCGGTGCTAATCACCTTCGCTGTCATAACGTCGCCTGCTTTACAGACATTAAACATATTATCTACGTAGCCGTGGCTCACGCCAGAGATATGCAAAGCACCCTTGAAAAAGCCAGAAAGCATCTTGTCTCCAATCTGGAAAATGCGTAAAGTTGCGTTCTTGCTTTTTACGTCTAAAACCAATCCAGTTATTATGTCTCCAACCTGCGGGGTGCTTACTGTTTGAACAACGGGATATACTGAGACCTGCCTGTTTAACATGTCTAACAGAGTGCGTCCCGTCACTTTTGAGTGAATAGTTCCGCTTTCCACATAGGTTCCAGGTCCAGACGTAAACTCTTCTATGACGCCCAAACGGTCTCCGGGAACAACGAATAATCCGCTCTTTCTTTCAGATTCTGTCATGAATTTTTCCTTCTATTCTATACAGATCAACTTGGGTAATCTTTTTTTTCTTTGTGTGAAACTTAAACATTCTCGGAATTTCCATTTTCAGGGGAAATATGTTAGTTACTCTTCCTCCGTGCCCCTCAATAAACCTTTTGATAAACTCTCGATTACGTCCTCCACTTTTATGAAACGAGTAAATTGTGCTACTTAACTCTAACGATTTAGACATAAACCTTCTATCCGCTCTTCTTCGTTGAACCCCGAAGGGAGGATTCTGCAGGACGGTATCGAAACCGCCTTTGACAACATCTATGTCCGCTATAATCCAATGGGTATTTTCTTTCACACCCATTATTTCCGCATTTTTTTGCGCTAATCTCACCGCAACACCATCCACATCAACGCCGAAAACTTTCTTTGCACCTAATAGAGAGGCACCTATGGCTAGTCTCCCTGTGCCACAACCTAACTCCACCACAGTTTTGTCGACGATGTCATCGTAAACGTATGCTGCTAGGTAGAGCATCTCTGCCGCCACATTTGAGGGAGTGGTATACTGCTCAAGGTAAGCGTTGGGCGAAGGGTGGGCTTCAATCTGTGACAGCGCCCGCTCTAGGTCGCGTTTCCGAACCAGCCTCTTGTGAGCAGTTTCTCCCATTCCATTTCCCCCAGCAATACAAGTGCTTCGTTAAGAGACAAAAGAGGTTTACGGAAACTCTGTGCATCATCTAATGAAAGGCGAGGGCAGGCAGTGTTTACAAACGCATCTAAACTTGGAAACTGTATCAGGGCACTGGATGCAACCTCTCTGAGGGCAAGCAAGGTAGCCTTTAGCCCATTTTGTTCAAGTTTATCTTTGATTTTCACCGCGTCCCCCAGCCTCATCTGCCCACTTTTCAGGCTTATCAACACGCCGAAGCTCTTTGCTTTCTTCGCCTCAACTATATTAGCCCAACGCTGCTTGATAAGCCGATTAACTTCATCTTGGACAGAATATGCCCTCTTTTCGTAAGGATCAGCAATTATCGTTGGCTTTCCCGTGGCTAAAGCTACACCCATCGCATGAAATCTGCCACCGCCAACAAAAACATACGCCTCAACCTTCTCCGAAACAGATCGGGCATTACCAAAATCACATCCGATCACCTGCCCAGGATACTTAACTGGGTCAGCATCCCCCACAAAAACGGTTTTTCCAGCAGCCTCAAGCAGGCTTTTTGCTTCTTTAAGTTGGTGGACATGCTGAACCGTTGTAACCAAACCAATTTTGCTCCAAGATTCAAGGTGAGCCAAGGCTTCTGCTAGGGCTTCTTTGATGCCGATTTTCGCCCTTGCCTCAACATAAACAACAGGCACTTCAGTACGCGCGGTCATGGGTGTGTGCCCGTAATGAACTATAAGGTCTGCGCCCAGAATTTTTGCTTCAGAGACAGCTAGATCGCAGGCGCCATAACATGGATCTGTTGAGACGATTGGAGTAGCTCCGGCTTCCTCGATGATAGAAGCTAGGTGAGGAGCCTCGGGTTTTAGGCCTTCCGGAAGCTGCAAGAACACGATTTTAGGCTTAAGTTTCTTTATTTCTTTCTTCAGTCTCTTTTCTTCAAGATCGAAGGACATTGTTCTCATCTACAGTTTACTATAAAGGATCAGGAATTAAAGGTGGCTCCAGCAAGCAGAGCCTTTCACGACCTGTCATCGAAAAGCGTTAATCAGGATTGTTTAACATTCAGACCGCTGAAGCAAATTTCTTGACCAAGTACTTGGCATTACGCCTCGTTATTCCTAGTTCTTTAGCTATTTTGCGGTGATCTTTCTTGTTTCTCTTAATAACTTTGATTAATTCCTTCTCTATCTCTTCTACCGAAAGCAAGGTTTCAACAACTTTGTCTGGATTGACGCCAATAGAATCCAGATGCATAGTTAAGAACTTGAGGAAATCTCTTCCCAAATCACTTGGTGCCTGACCACATATCCCCACAGTTCTTTCAGGATTCATCGAATGGGCCCCTTCGCACAGCATTTCAATTGCTTTAATCACTGCAGGATCAGATTCATCGAACTGCCAAGCAATTTTTTCGCTGTCACGATCTATCCCTAGAGTTAACTGGGTGAGGTCGTTGCTTCCTATGCTGAAGCCGTCACAGTATTTAGAGAATACTTTTGGAATTATACAGATACTAGGAACCTCAGCCATGAAAATTATGTCAGGTATCTTCAAGCTTTTTTTCTTGAAAGCATTTTTGATTAGTTCAGTTACCTTTTCTGCTTCAGTAGTTGTCCGGATGAATGGGATCATCGGAACTGCGTTTGTCAAGCCTAGCTCATGTACTTGCGTAAAAGCTTCAAGTTCTAGCGTATATGCCTCGGAGAAGAAGTCGTCGATATATCTTGAAGCGCCTCTGAAGCCAATCATGGGATTGTTTTCTTGGAATTCAAGCTCGATTTTGTTGACTTCTATGTCTGTTGAATCGCAGATAGGACATTTTTCCTGCGGCTGTAGAGATATGCTTTTGCCACACTTGCAGTTGATTTCATAGTAGACTGCGCCTGGAAGAGAGGCATATTCGTTTGTTTTGAAATCTGAGAATCGGACTATGATCTTACGTGGTTTGAATGCTCCAGCGATTATTGCTACACCAGTCTTTAGCCTCTTGACATATTCATCAGTCAGAGATGTAACCATGGGATACTTTTTCTTAACATCGTCAGCCCATCTTTCAGAACCAAGCTTGTCAGCCCTCAAAGCAAACACAGGATGTAATTCTGTGCTTGTTACAACGAATTCGATGCGAACAAGAGAACTGCCCTTAGACGGAAGTTGACTAATGTGTAAAGCCTCATCAGGACTGCCGATGTTCACCATAATCTTTGTGATGGTTTTTGGAATTTTCTTTAGCTCGAACTCTTGCACCTCAAAAGGTATCTCGCCCGCGAATATTCTCGCTTCACCAGTTGAACAGTCGAGAGTAATCTCATCTCCATCTTCTAGGTTAAGGGCGCCAACAACACCAACAGCACACGGAATCCCTCTTTCTCTGGAAACTATAGCAGCATGAGATGTCCGGTTACCTCTCTCACAAATTAACGCAGAAACTTTTTCGAGGCTCATAACAACTTCCCAATCGGGCGTCGTCATTGAGGTGACAAGCATCGGCTTCATGCCCTTCTTGTTGAATTCCACAATCTCCTTCACAGCTTCCTCAGGAGTCTCTGCCTTAGCGACAATCCCGGAAGCAATCTTTGTTCCAACTGGTATGCCAATAAAAAGTGGAGCCGCTTTCGGTTCCTTTTTCAGCTTGAATAGCGTCAATACAGTTCGGGTGGCGTGGACAGTTTCTGGTCTCGCCTGTGTTATGAAAACTTCACCATTTTCGACAGCATATTCTATATCCATTGGCTTTTTGTAATGTTTTTCTATAGCTGTAACGTGATGGGCAACCTGATTTGCTTCATCAAAAGTAAGAACCTTAGGATCATGCTCACCAACAGGAACATCACGGTTCGACTTGGTTTCTTCGTCGTAAACCATCATTTCTTTTTGAGGGTCTTTAGGTGGAAGGGTTCCGAGAATTTTTACTTCGGGTTCTTTGATGAAAGCGGTCCAGGAAGCACTCTCTTTTCCTTGTACTATCATTTCTCCTAAGCCATAAACTGCCTGGATTACGCCTACATTTCGGTTGCCAGTGTTAGGGTCTATGGAGAAAGCCACACCAGCCTTTTCTGAGTCAACCATTGTTTGGATGACAACGGAGATTAAGCCTTGTTTAAGCAGTTCAGCCTCTGACATGTCAAGAATCTTTTTCTTACGCAAATCCTGCCGGTAGTCTATAACCCTCCAGCCGAAGGCAGAGGCAATACACTTCAAAACATACTTAATAACGTTAGAAGAGTCCAAAGGAACGTTGAGGTAGGTTTCAAATTGCCCAGCAAAAGCGGCAGTAGCCATGTCCTCAGTAATTCCGGAACTTCTGACGGCAACCCTGTCTCGTCCAACTCGTAGCTTCAGTATTTCAATTTTTTTCTCTAACAAGTCAATGAGTTTGGGTTGCGTCTTTATGTTTTCGATAACTTTTATTATTTTCTTCGCAAGCTTTTTAGCTTCACGCTCATCGTCTTTAGCCAATACAGCATCCAATTCTTTTACTAAATCTACAATATGCGGATCGTTGAGCAGCATCTTAGCGAATTCTGTGGTAACCATCACAGCATATGGAACGTTGTCCTTTCCTAGGATATGGAAGAGTTTAGCTAAATTAGCGCCCTTTCCGCCAGTAAATTTTCCATCAGTTGCAATTTTTTCCTCGATGTTAACGATTAAATTCTCAGACCCCAAGTTCATACCCCATACTGTTTATTGATTTATGAACATAAAACAAGGTAAGGAGCCTGTTGTTATTGCAAGTCCCGCCTTCATGGCTAGACCCCTGCAAAGCCACTCCCTCAATCAATCCTCAAGTTTCTCGATAACTACACGACAGGGTGTAGGTAACTTGGCGCCTCCCCGTTTCAGCGCCTGCGCGGCAGCTTCAAGACCATCCTTGTTTACGTTAATCATTATAACTGGCTGACCCGATTTCACACGGGCTGCTAATCCCACGGCTTTGCCAAAAGCATTTCTCATCCCGTCTTGAAGACGATCCGCATGAGCTCCAAAAATCATCTTGTTTTCTCGGAGCACAACATGAGGATAAGGTAAAATCCTCAAAAGGTAACTATTCCCCAAGTTTTCTGCGAGAACTCTGTTAGTTGCTATGCGCGCAGCTTCCAGAGCGTTGTGTCTAATCTGAACTTCCTTCTCGGCGAGAAGGCGGGCTTGATACTTATAGCTACCGGATGTATCGCCCATAGTGAATTTCACTATTTTTGAGGAGGGGGAGCCTCGGATGTACTTTTTTCTTGTATAGGCTTGACCCTTTACCTCCCGATAGTTATGAGCTTTCATTGTCTATTCCTCACCTGCTCTGTTCATCATAGTTAAATAGATATTATAAAAACTATTCTATATTCGATATAATGGTTTGTAAAAAACAATGAAAAGGGGCGTTTTCCACGGGTTTTCTATTGTCAGAAAATACTTTTTCAGTTGAGAGTACGAGTTGAAGCGAATATTGAATTTGTATTTTTCGACCGGTCAATCAAAATTTCTTTCGGAGAAGTTCATTCGCCAAAATTCCAAAGTCTTCTGGCGCCAATTCCCGCACCCTTTTCTCGCTATAAACCATAGAATCAGCCAATTTCAGCGCTTCTTTTCCAGTTATTCCACGTTTGCGTAAGAAGGGAACCAAACCGTTTCTTACTTTCTTGTTTCGCTGAGTGAAAAGTGTTCGAACAAGCTCAAAAAATGTTTCTTCATCTTCCACCTGGAAAGGGGGAGACCGAGGTTTCAGGCGTACCATCATGGAATCCACGTCTGGCGGGGGATAAAACACCGTTCTAGGAACATAATCCAGAAGCTCCACATCAGCTCGGTAGTAGATAGTAACGGTTAGCCTTCCGTAATCTTTGCCTCCCACCGAAGCCGCTAATCGCTCAGCAAACTCCTTCTGGAGAATAAGAACTGCCCAGTCAAATTTTCTTTCTAGAAGGCGAAAGAGAAGCGGGGATGAAATGGAGTAGGGAGGAGCAGAAACAACCTTGTCGAAGTGAGGAAGAGAAACCTTGAGGATGTCGCCTTCTATCAAATCTACATTCTGCAGACCATCAATTTGCTTTCTCAAGATTCTCACAATGTTGGGGTCAAGTTCGACTGCAACCACTTTTTTGCAGTTGTTAGAAAGAAGCTTTGTAAGAAAACCGAGACCGGCCCCAACTTCTAAGACAACATCATCTTCAGTTAGAGAAGCATGGGACACTAATCGCTGCAAAATATCTGAATTCACTGTGAAGTGTTGCCCCAAACGTTTTTTTGGGGAAAAGCCGTAAAGGCGAAGAAGATGCTTCGCCCTTTTAAGAAGATTCATTCTTTCCACTAGGGCGCTCTCGTGAACAGTCGATATTTGCTTTCGCCAGACAGCTCCTCCAAAATTCTTCTTGTAATGAGTTTGGAGGGGTTAGGCATGTTGGCGCGATTCTGTAAATCCTCTAGGTTCTGGAAGGGTTTTCGCTCTCTTTCATCGATAATTTGCCACATGTATTTCTTCCCTATGCCTGGAATCAATTCTAGGGCATGCATTCTAGGCGTTATTGCCTGTGCTGTGTTGAAGAAGTTAATGAACCACTTTTCTCGATTAATGACTATCTTTTCTATTGTTCCAGAAAGTTCCATCTTAGCGTTAGAGGTTAAGTCTTCATAGTTTATTCGCCCAATAATGTATGTTATTTTTCTCCGAGAATCTTTTCCAACATAGACTCTGTCAGCAGTCTTAAGAACAATGCCATCTCTAGCGATTGCCTCAAGAAAGGTGAAGTATTCTTCTCCCACTACCTGAACCAGCGCCCCCGCTCTATATCCTGGTCTAGCTCCCGGTCTTCCATGAGGAAGATAATCCAGAACATAAGCATACTCTTCGTATCTCTTCTCGCTCCTTTCCACTCTTTCCCTGCCCCCGAAATGGTAACAACTAGTTTAGAGGATATATAATTGAGAAAGTCCTTTATTCCTTTTTTCTATACGTGTTCAAAAAAACCAGTATTTTTTCTAGTTTGGAGCTTTCAATTATCCTACGACCACCAGACAAAAACACTCTGATTTCTTGGATGCTTGCAGGCATAGCATTTATTATTTGCACAGCCTCTTCTTCTTCCACTTCGAATTTTTCCATGAAGTCCTTCAGGATAGTGTCTACTTTGTCAGGGTCAACTTTGGTGAATTTTGTTGCGTAGTCGAGGGACCTTCTCTGGAATTGGTCCAGTCGTTCCTCGCCAATAGCTTCTAATGCTTCCTTTACTTGTGGAACAGTGATAATACGTTCTTTTAGAGCCTTTCGCGCCATTTTTAGACCTCCTTATGAGGGGTTATGTGTTCTGGGCGAACGATTATTTCCTTAGTTGCCTTCCCTTGGGACACATTAACGACATAACTTCTCCCTCGTTTCTCAGCGATAACGCCGATTTTGCCGTGGAATCTTCGGTGAGGCATGCCCTTGTGAACGCTGGGGTCTAATTTAATCACAACCTTTTCATCAGGTTCATACTCACGCAATACCCTGCTTAATCCTGTTTTTCCCCGTTCTCTAGACTTCCGCTTCAAGAGGTAACGGGTTTTTCTACGGTAACCTTTCGCTTTTCTTCCCAACTTAAGATTCCTCCATAATAATCTTTAAAACATCTAACTCAAGAGGCTTTGCTTCAGCGTTGATAATAGAGGCTACGCTAGGTACTGTTCGCCCTTCATCGCCGCTTACCAACTCTTTAATATAAAGCCCTCCTTGACAACGTATCTTCATTTCTGCACGATTAGGTGCCAACCTCTTTATCTGCGTCTCATATATGTACTTTTCTCGAACTAGGTCCGCTCTTCTATGCAAAACACGTAACGGTGTTTGTTGACGAATGCTAGCCTTTGTCAATGTTTTCTTTATAGTCTCCAATTCTTCATCCGAAACGTCCCTGTCAAAATCAACGAGAACTTTATAGATTTTCTTGGATGCTTCAGCCTTCTTTAATCGCCTAATATCATCTTTGCTGGCGAAACGAAGATTCAAAACCTCGACTTTGCCTCGGGCTTGCTTATTAACGAGTTTCGTGATAGTCTGAAGGTCTATGAACCGTCTCCGAGGCTTTTTGACTTCCATAATGAATGGTCTTCCCGTTCCCAGCATCTGGGCATCCACATCTTCTCGTCCAGCCGCATGGAAAGCCACATCTTCTCCCCCAGTTTTTTCCAAAAGGGGTCCTGCAATAATCTCTTCAACCGATTCTTGATACATCTTTCCGGTCCCATTGCATTTCGGGCATCCCTCGCCCCTACAATTTCTGCACAGCCACTTTGATTGTGGGATGTTACGAACAAGTTTCTTGTATGCTCCCCGGACATAGAGAGGGTTAGATTGGAGAATAACTTCGCCAGTGAAGGGTCTGACTAGAACCACCACATCAGGCTTTTTGTATTCAGCCGGTTTCTTTGTAGCCGCGGCGATTTTTTTCCCGATATCTCGGCTGAATTCGTTACGCATGCTCTCTCCATATCCCACCTCAAAGCGGGCTTTAAACTCGTCTTCTCTCTCCTCGACTGTTGTTGGCAGTTCTATACCAACAAGGAAAGTAGTGTATTCGTAGTCTTCAAGTGTCTCCAAGGCGTTTTCCACCAGTGTATCCACGCTTTTGAATAATCCTTGGCAGAGGTAACATTCCTTCTTTTTTCTAGCTCTCTTTCTCATATTATGGAGTATCTCAGCAGCCATGTCAAAAGCCCCATTCGACGCTAAGATTCTGAGATTAGAGAATCCTGCTTTCTTGCCGGAAAGCGCCAACTGATGATTCTTCATTGTTAATAGGAGTTTCAGGGTTTCGCCTCGTTTTTGGTCACTCAGTCCATATCCAAGGAGAGCGAATTGTCTACCTAAACATTGGTCACAGAGGGGGTGCACTTCAAGCATTTTTTGTGCCTTTTTGAGTATCTCCATTGAATTTTCCTCGGTTGTGGCAATAAATCATCTACAAGTTTTCAAATATTGTTTCCTTAGGTTCCTGGAAAACCTTTTCCGAAAAAGGGAAGTTTCTTTCGTCTAAAGGTTTTCATCATTTTTCTCATGTTATTATACTGTTTTATTAGTTCCTTTACTTCTTTTTCTGTAGTGCCTGATCCTCGGGCAACTCTGCGAATTCTGGACGAGGAGAGAATTTTGGGTTTCTCCCTTTCTTTGGGAGTCATAGACTGAATTATCACACGCCATCTTTTGAGAGCATCTTCAGCCATGTTCATCTGCTCATCAGGGATGTTATAGCTCATTCCAGGAATCATCTTCAAGAGACCCTTTAAGGGCCCCATTTTCTTCATAGACTCAAATTGTTCATACATGTCCGTGAGAGTGAACTTTCCGCTCAAAAAGGCGCGAACCTTTTTCTCAGGCACCTTCACCTCTGCATCACGCACTTTATCCACGAGGCTCTGAAGGTCCCCCATGCCCAACAGTCGTCCTACAAATCTGGATGGAACAAAAGGTTCAATGTCGCCAAGCTTTTCACCTGCACTGATGAATTTTATAGGCGCTCCGATGGCAGCCACCGCTGAGAGGGCGCCGCCTCCTCTAGCAGAGCCATCAAGTTTCGACACCAGAATAGAGCCGATTGGCGTGGCTTCGTGGAGTGCTCTAGCCTGCACAGCTGCCTGTTGGCCGATGGTTCCGTCAATGACCAAAATCGCTTCGTCGGGCTTTATAGTCTTCTCTAGCCGTTTCATCTCGTTAATTAAGCCCTTCTCTTCTTTGTGGCGACCAGCAGTGTCAACAATAACGACATCATAATCTTTGAACTGCTTCAAGCCTCTCAGAGCGATCTTTTCAGACTTCTTTTCTTTCGGTTCCCCATACACAGGAATGTTTGCTCTGCCTGCCAGCTGCTTCAACTGGTCGTAGGCTCCAGGTCTATAAGTATCGGTGCAAACTAGGGCTGTTTTTAATCCTCTTTTTTGGAAGTATTTCGCCAGTTTTCCTGAGGCAGTAGTCTTTCCTGAACCCTGGATTCCCACAAGCATGAGAACCATTCTTTTCCCAGGTTCTATCTTCAGTGAGGCAGCTTTTTCGCCCAGAAAACGTGTTAACTCTTCGTAAACCACTTTTACGATGTGTTCTCTTCTGGAAACTCCGGGCGGAACCTTCTCTTTCAGTGCCCGTTCTTCTATTCTCTTCGAAACTTCGAGAACTAGTTTAACGTTAACGTCTGCTTGGAGTAGCGCCCGCTGGATGTCGCGGACAAGCTCCTTAACGGTTTTCTCGTCCATAACTGGCGCTTTGAAAATCTTTTTAAGAGCAGTATTTAGTGAAGAGCCGAGGCGATCCAGAACCATCTTTTCTCCCATCTAAAAGTAAATTCGCCTTTTATAGGTATTTAGCTTGTGGCATAATTCTTTTCTCTTAGTTAAAGGTAGTTATTTTGGGGAAATAATCTTTGTCAAAAGCAGTTGAAATTGTGGAAAAGAAGCCTATACCATCTGAGGCTACGATGCTCATTGGACTCCCTGATGTGGGGCTCGTAGGACTCATAGCAACCTCCTATCTGATAACTGAGCTCAAGTTGGAAGAGATAGCATACATGGACTCGGACCTGCTTCCTCCCGTTGTCGTTTTACACAAGGGGCTACCTCATGCACCTCTTCGAATCTACGGAAATCAAAATCTGATTGCAGTAATCTCTGAATTAGCGGTTCCAGTGCCAGCCATATATTCGGTAATGCGGGAAATTGTGGATTGGGGAGAAGCCAAGAAAGTTAAAAGAATAGTGTCCATGGGAGGCATCCCGGTAGAAAGCAGGCAGACAATCACGGAACCCCAAGTTTTTGGCGCCGCTTCCAACCAAGAGCTGCTTGATATGTTAAACAAAAAGGGGCTGAAGATTCTTAATGAGGGGTACATTGTTGGTCCCCAAGCGCTTAGCATGAGATACAGCAGCAGTAAGAAAGTTCCAGCCATGGCAATCTTAGCTCAATCGTTCTACAATTATCCTGACCCAGAGGCGGCGGCGATGGTATTGAAGGAGTTCTCAAACATCTTCGAGATTAAAGTTGATGTCTCCAAACTTCGCGAAAAAGGGGAAGAAATCCGATTGAAAGCTAGGGACATAATGAAGCGAACTCAACAGGAAATGAAGCGCATGAAAAAATCTCAGGAGTACGATCTCCCATTATACGTTTAGGAGGGAATTAGATGTCTGAAAAACAGAGAAAACACTCAATCTTCGATAAAATGAATGGATATGTAGAAGAGTTCGAAAATTTAGTAGATGAACTTATGGCATCCGCATTCTCTGAGGGCCCCAGTTGGAATACGGAAACGTGCTGTCTTCAGGCTCTCTCCAACGTTTTCATGACTTCCCGAGAAGTTGTAGTCACAGCTGACATGCCAAATATCGAAACTGAAACCGTGAAGGTTGAGGCAGTAGATGAAAACACTGTTGAGATTACAGCGAAAATGAGGAAAAAAGTGCGGTTCGCCGATTTAGGTATCTACCATAGGCAGGGAGAGTTTTCTTCTTTACGTTGCCAAGGTCGCATACATGTAGCTTTTGATGCGGAAAAAATGAAAATCGCCTACAAAGGAGGCATAGTAGAGGTTCGATTCTCGAGAAAAAAGAAATAGCAAAATTGAATAACTGTTTGAAGCCTCAGTTTGCTCGCGTCTTCACAATTCCGACGGCTCTTCTCGCATCATCGGCTTCAACTAAAGCTCTCTTTAACTCTTCTAATCAGTCTTTCCGAGACGTTCAAAGGCAGAAGCCACAATCAAGGGGAAAGCTATTGTTGCGTCACAGATGACTGTCGCCTCTTTTCCTTCAGGCTTCACTTTTCCCCAGCTGATTGCCTCTTTCAAGGTAGCTCCGCTTAGTCCACCGGGTTCTGGCCTATCCATGGTGATCTGGATTGCAAGGTCGACGCCTTCTCTGAAAGTGTTGGCAAAGAGGGCGAAGTGTTTAGGCCAGCCTCCTCCCAAGATTATTATGCCCACTTTTTTGGCTTCGTAAGCAATGTCAACGAGTTTGTGGGTGTCAAGGAGCGGGTCTATCCTCAGTTTTTTGTCTTGCCCGAACATCCACATGTGGAAGCCAGCTATAGAATCCACTAATCCGGGGCTTATGATTGGAACTCCTTTCTTTGCGGCGGTGGCGAGGATGGATTCTGGATCGGAGATTCTTTTGCCGATCTCAAAAAGAAGTTCGGTGGTGGATATGCGTTCTCTCTTCTCTTCAGGTATGCTTTCCAGGGTTTTGTTTATCCATTTTTCTAAGTCTTTGAAGGCATCCTGTTTGATGTAGATGTCGCCTATTCGCCCGATGTCTTGGTTCTTCAGTTCTTTGTCTTCGGCGAGAAAGGTGCCTATCCAGTGACGGTGACCAAGGGATTCCACCATGTCATGAACCATGTTAGCGCCAGTGGTCACAATTGCATTCACATACTCTTGCTCTATCAAATCTCTGATCATCTGCCGCATCCCCCCTGGAACTAGAGGACCAGCTAAAGTCAAGAAAACCGTATAATCCCTGTCACCAAACATCTCCGTTACAATCTCGGCGGCTTTACCAATTTTTCCGGCGCCAAGCACTCCGCACTCGTTCATTTCAGAAACGAGGTCGTCTACGGTTAAGCCGTCCTTCAGATGCATATGTTTTACGCGTTTCAAATCTTCCAGCCACAGTTAAAAATCTTCTATTAGGAAGATTTGCTGTTAGCGTTTTAAAAAGGTAGTTACGGAAAGGTGCAGTCAGAAAAGAGGGGTTACCCCTTTGTTCGTGTTATTCTTGTTCTGCCCAGAATTTGCCAGTATTCAACTTCAACGCCGGAATCCAGTTTTGATTTTAGTTCTTCATCCTCTGGGTATGGTGCTTCAAGCATTCCGTAAGTTTCTAAATCCATTAATTGGACAGCTGAGGGCAACAAGGCGATGACTTGTCCGGTGTTTTTCTCTATGAGGGGAACGTCAACCTGTGCACTTACAGGCTTCACTATTGTTTTTTTGGATTCATCAAAAACGCCTATGGCTACGATACGAGCCTTTGCAGAACCGTGTTTCCCAGGTTTCGATTTAGTGTAATTCACTATTTTGCAGGGTTCACCGGCGATGATTATGTAGCTGCCGACTCTTAGGGCGCCAACATCCATAGGTTTGCTCATGTTATACAGTTCTCCTAACAGAAGAATTTCACGTATTTCTATGTTAATAACCTATCGCCTAAAATACGCTTTGGATAAGTATTGGACAGCTAGCAACTTAAAAATAGCTAATTTCACAATTATTATTTTGCCTTTCGGAGGTAAAAGATTACGAAAAGAAGAGTTATAGTTCTGGATACCTCGGCTTTCATCGCCGGATTTGACCCTCTTGCAGTGCCAGACAAACAATACACAGTAACAGAGGTTAAAAATGAACTAATTGCAGGGTCAATGCCTTGGGTGCGATTCAACGCAGCAATAGAGAACGGGAAGTTGACAATCAGGAGTCCGAAAAGTTCTGTTTCTCAAGAGATTCAGGAAGCTTCCATGAAGGTTGGGGATATGCGTTATCTCTCTGAGGCGGATTTGCAAGTTCTGGCTTTAGCTTTAGAGCTGAAAAATATGGGTTCAAGTCCGGTAATTGTTACGGATGATTATTCGATACAGAATGTGGCTAACAAAATCGATGTCGAATTTACGTCGTTGATGACTTTCGGGATAAAGTTTCGCTTCAAATGGATATTATACTGCCCCGCATGCTATCGTAAATATCCCCCAGATTACAAATTCAAAGTTTGCGAAGTCTGCGGAACAGAACTTAAAAGGAAGCCTAAGAAAAAAACGCGGTTATAAACTAGAAGTGGCGCCGGGGAAGGGATTTGAACCCTTGTGGCGCATGGCACCACCGGTTGTCTTCTGACTTGTGTTTGAGTCATTTCGAGACCGGCACATTACCGCTCTGTCACCCCGGCAACCAAAGTTTTAGAGTTTGTTGCCGCTTAAAAGCGCTTTCGCCCAAACAACATAGAGAGAGCGGTTAACAGAAGTGTGTGTGAAGTTTTTCTTTTCTTTGCTCAAGGCAGATGTGTTTTAGCCAGTTTTTGTCGTCGGTAGTTGGATAATCTTCTCTGTAGTGGGTTCCTCTGCTTTCTTTTCTGGTATAGGCGGCTGTTGTTACGAGGCTAGACACATTTAGCATGTTTTTTAATTCAAGAAACCGCGTGTTCACACCGTTCCCGCCAAGAACAGCCAGTCTTCGGTTTAACTGTTCCAATTTCCTAAGCATGAGGCTCATATTTTCCTCGTTTCGGACTATTCCAACATAATGCCACATAGCCGTTCTCAATTCTGCTTGAATATCGTTCAACTCTTGATGTTCTATATTAAAGAAGGCAATTTCCTTTTGTTGCTGCGGTGCTCCAATTTTGTTCCTCAGATAATTTTTTGCTTTTTTTGCCCCCAAAGAAGAGAAAACAACAGATTCCAGCAACGAATTGCTTGCTAGTCTGTTAGCCCCGTGCACCTCAGTGCAGGCGCATTCGCCAAAAGCTAAGAGATTAGCCAAAGTAGTCTCCCCATACTCATTTGTTTTAATCCCCCCGCAGATATAATGAGCAGCCGGAGACACCGGAATCAGGTCCTCTGTAATGTCTACGCCATACTTCAGGCATTCTTGATGAATCATTGGAAAACGATCTAAAATGAAATGTTCTCCTTTATGGCGAATATCCAAGTAGACGGGACTTTTCTTCAGTTCATTGAATATTGTTCTGGATATGATGTCCCGGGGAGCAAGCCCGCCCATGCTGTCATACTCCAACATGAATCGTTCCCCCTTTTCATTCACCAAGATTGCTCCTTCGCCACGAAGAGCCTCCGATATCAAAAAGTGTGGAGCATTAGGCTTGTTTAGGGTTGTAGGATGAAATTGCACAAATTCCATATCTTCGATTTTAGCTCCTGCTCTGAGGGCCATGGCGATTCCGTCGCCTGTGGCAATTTCAGGGTTTGTGGTGTTCTGATAAATGTAGCCGATGCCTCCGGTAGCTAATACGGTGACCCGCGCAAAGATATCAATTATCGCTTGCTTTTTTATGTCCAGTATCTTCGCGCCAATGCATTCTGTGTTGTTTAGGAGGAGGTCTATAGCGAAGCAGTTCTCGAAAACCGTGGTGTTCTTGCTTTCGCGGACACTTTTGGTCATTGCCTGCTCTATTTCTTTTCCGGTTGTATCTCCGGAATGCAGTACTCGGGCTATGCTATGTCCGCCTTCTGTAGTCAAGTGAAGTTTATTGTTCTCTTTGTCGAAGTTTACTCCAAAAGAAAGCAGATTCTGAATTGCTTCTGGACCTTTTTTAGCAAGGATTTCTACTACCCGTTTGTTGGATAATCCGCATCCAACTTTCACTGTATCTCCGAGATGTAACTGAACTGAATCATCTTTTCTGGTTACTGCGGCTATTCCGCCTTGGGCTAGGTTCGTGTTTGACTCGATTATTTCCTTTTTTGTTACAACAGTTACGTTCCCATATTTGGCGGCGTTAAGGGCGAAATTCAAGCCAGCTATGCCGCTTCCAACCACCAAATAATCCGTTTTCAAAGCTTCATCTCCAAGCTCATATCTAAGACCCTCGCAGAATGCGTTAGATACCCCAAAGACACAACATCAATTCCAGTTCTAGCATATTCACTTATATTTTCAGGTGTTATTTCACCAGAAGCCTCCAAAAGCACATGATCATAAAGGGCCTCTCCACGAAGAGTCTCAAGGGTTTCCTCTATTGCTTTAGGCAGGAAATTGTCAAGCATAATAATGCAGGGTTTCTTTAGCCGTAAAGTTTTAAATTTTCTCGCTGCTCTAACAGCCTCTTCGTGGGATGTTGTCTCAATTTCTATGAAACCAACGTTATCTGCAAACGCTGAAGCCTTGGCTATTGCAGTCTCAATGTAATCTTGTATTCCCTCGCTCTTCAGGGTTTCAAGGTGATTGTCTTTGATTAGGATGGAATCCCAGAGTCCAAACCGATGAGTTAAACCGCCGCCCAAAAAAACTGCTTTCTTGTCAAGATATCTTAAAGGAGTTTTTCTTGTTGCAGCTATTCTGGTATTGAAGTCTTTCAGCAAATCAGCTAAACGTTTGGTTTCTGTGGCTATTCCAGACATTCGCTGCAAGATATTCAAGCCAATCCGTTCTGTTGCCAGAATATCTTTTTGTCCACCTTGGATTTCCAGAATTGTTTCTCCTTGAAGAGCCTCTTCGCCGTCTTTAATACAAGCCTTTACGTCGAGGTGATGCTTCCGGAAAAACCAGCTTACCTCCTCTATTCCACCGATGACTCCTGATTGCTTGGCTTTCAAGAGTGCTTTTCGGGGTTTGTTTTTGGCTAGAACCGCTTCGCTGGTTATGTCACCGGCTCCAACATCGTCAGCATATTCTTTGTCAAAAAAAGCGTTTATCCAACTTGGATAATTTTTATTGTTTAGGTTTAATTCTGTTCCTTTCTGGTAAGCGAGTTCAACAAGTTTTTGTCTATCCAAGGCGTCAAGCCACATTTAACATTCTGTCCAGAGCCTTTTCCGCTCTGACCCGTATATCTTCTGGAACCGTGACCTTAAACTGCTCCTTTTCTAGAGCATCCAAAACAAGCCCCAGATTGATTTCTTTCATTTGAAGACACACTCTTCTGGGGGGGGCTTGCAAAAACACCTTTTCTGGAAACATTAGCCTCAACCGTTCTACAACGCCAATCTCCGTGGCTATGATGAAAGTTTTATCCTTGCTATTTTTTACGTAGTTGACCATACCAGTTGTGCTAAAAACTTCGTCAGCCAAATCCACAACCTCAGGGAGGCATTCGGGATGAACCAGAACCTTTGCATTTACATGCGTGGCTTTGGTGCGTATGATACCTTCAGGAGAAAATTTTTTGTGAACATAACACCAGCCGTTCCAAGGAATAATTTTCTTGTCAGTATGCCTCATAACATAATTTGCTAAGTTAGAATCGGGCACAAAGATTACTTCATCCTCCTCCAAAGAATCAACCACCTTTACGGCGTTTGAGCTGGTGCAACAAATATCCGATTCCGCCTTCACATCAGCGGTTGTATTAACATAGCTCACAACGGCGGCGTTAGGATGTTTCGCCTTCAACTTTCGTAAACCAGGAACATCAACCATAGCAGCCATCGGACACTTCGCAAGCTTGGTGGGAATCAAAACTGTTTTTTCAGGATTCAGAATATAAGCGGATTCAGCCATAAAGTCAACGCCACAAAAAACTATGATGTCCGCAACGGTTTCTGTTGCCTTTTTGCTTAACCCATAGGAATCGCCAATAAAATCCGCTACCTTATAGATTTCTGGTCTCTGGTAGATATGGGCCAGAATCACAGCGTTCTTCTCTTTTTTCAGTTTCCTTATCTGTTCAATTAGATTCTTTTCGTCCATTCTGCCACACTACTTATCCCAAAAGTCTAGAGGCATCTCACAATTTAAACATATTATGGAAGCTTTGGCATGACAAGATCAGCGATATCCACGCTATTATCGTAAATTCGGTGTATCGAAGAAGCAACAGCAAGAATATGGCGCCCCACCTCAGCGGGAAGATCGAGAATAGCTGTTTCAATCTGGTGAAAGAGGGATTCAACCTTTTCTCTTTCAGACCGTACCGACTCTGCAACAGAAACGTCATGATAAAACACAGCTTTTATGGCAGTCTCATGAGACTCGTAGACAACCTTATGGAGCTGAAGAACAAGCTCTGAAAGATTATCCTCAATGTTGGCGCCAGCTAACTTGATTACAGTCTCACCGATAGAGGCAGAGTGGTCGCCTATGGATTCAACCAAACTCGCTGCCAAACGATAATCCAAACAATCAATCGGCAAAATACCGAGCTTTTCGCTCAGCCCCGGATTTTGAATAACAGTCCGAAGAACCCGCACTAACAGAAAATACAAGCGGTTAACTTCGTTGTCCCGCGCAACAACATTTTTAGCTAATTCCAAATCGCCCTCAAGAAGAGCAGTCACGGCGTCACGATGCACCCCCGAAACTATCGAATATTCTCTCCGAAGAATTTTTTGAGGCGGAAAAGTAGAAGGCTCTAAGAGACACTGCATAACAATGTTTGAGTGGTTCTCCTCAACAATCTCTAGACCAACCAAACGAGTGGACGCCTGTTTTACTCGCTCACGGTCCACGGGGCTAATTCTATCTTTAGCTTTAACCTGAATGATGTCGTAGCCTAACAAATATTTCTCAATGATCACACGATCAAGTAAGGGAGAGGGCGTAACCATCGCCACCTGAGGGGTTCGCTCTACATTATATTTCGGGTTAACAACAATGGAACCATCAGCGGTCTCGGTGATGGAAACAACAGTTCCACGATCAAGTCCGTTTCGTTCAGCCCAATTTTTAGGGAGGCACACGAAAAAGGTTCCGCCACTTGTTCTTTGAATCTTTCGGAGGTCCATCTCTGAATCCTCAAGCAAATATTGAATTAGTTTAAAGCGGAACGTGTTATTAAGAGTTAACCAAGAAGTATCTGAATCATAGAAAACTGTCTTAACAAGTATAGACGCTTTCAATTGAAGTAAAACTTCAGAAAAAGAGCTTTTGCCAAATATAAAAGAGCAGAATTAATAGGGATGCAAAGCACATATTACGGTTTCAACAGAGGGAATCAAACGAGGAAAAAGAATATGAGTGAAGGCGAAAGGCTACAAAAAGCCGTTTCCTTCACAATATCATCTGGATACCAACTAGACAAAGAAGCTTTCGAATTCTTAAATAAAGTAGCTAAAACAGAGGATCCGCTCTCTTTAATGGAAGGAGCTGTCAGGAAAATCAGGGATTTGCCTCAAAAACCTCTGTTCATAGACCGGGTCTTTCTGGA
>CBFCZR010000002.1:0-37414 GCA_965602795.1 Candidatus Bathyarchaeota archaeon
GTGAAAGGAGATTTGCCTTTCTGTAGCTGGTGAACTGTGTGGCTGCTAGAGTCAAAGCCAACAACATTGAAGCCTGCTTCTATGAAAAGGCAAGCCGTAATTAATCCCGTTCTTCCGCAGCCTACAACACAGACAGTGTATTCTCGCCGTTTCTCCGACGACTCCAGATCTTTGCCTGCAAGCTTCATGGCTCTAGACATTTTTTCTCCTCCACTTCATTATTTATCTGTGTTATTAATACGTGGCGAACATTTTTGTTGCAAGCAGATTAAATATGCAGAAAAATCTATCGGTTAGATTTGACAGAAAACTGTGAAATTTTCGGGTTGCTTTTAAGCTATTCGGTTTATATTATGCGCGTGGACGCTGGAACGTTCTCTTTAACTTCTTTGGAGTGGCAGACGGTGACGTCTCTGGATAGGGTGACATTGTCGTTTATGGTTACGTAATCGCCGATTACGCATCCGTCGCTGATTGTTGCGCCTTTGCCTATTGTTGCTCCTTCCCCTATAACTGCTCCCCTTACCGAAGCACTATCCGAGATAGTAGCCTCTGGGAAAACCACAGAATTCTCTAGGATAACGTTTCTGCCCAAAACTGTGTCTCTTCCGATGATTGCGTAGGGTCCCAGTTTAGTTTTCTGTCCAACGGTGACTCCCGCGTCAACCATAACAGGGTCGCTGAACTTCACTGCCTCATCTATTTTGGTGTCCTTTCCGAGCAGCCGCTTTTTTGGTTCCGCGTCAAGCAGAACCCTGTTTGCTCTCAGGTAATCCACGGGTTTTCCGATGTCAATCCAGATTTCTTTGAATTCATGACCGAAAAGTTTGCCTTCGTCTGCCAGTTTCGGGAATACTTCACGTTCGATGGAGACTGGATGTCCAGCAGGAATATGGTTGAAGATTTCGGGGTCTAGCACGTAGACTCCGGCGTTGATGAGGTTGCTGGGGGCTTTTTCGAGGGGAGCCTTCTCTACGAATTGGGTTATTCTGTTTTGGTTTGTTAGTTTCACAGTTCCATATCTGCTAGGGTCTTCAACACGGTAGAGCGCTATCGTCGCAGCCGCGTTCTTTTGTTTGTGTTTGTTAATGAGCGCCGTGTAATCGATTGTGGTGAATATGTCGCCGTTCAGGACCAGAAACGGCTCTTCGGTGCCGATGAGTTCTTCGGCGTATTTGATAGCTCCACCTGTGTGCATGGGCTTCTTTTCCAGCGAATAAGAAATTTTGATTCCATACTTTGATTCGCCGTAACGTTGCATGAAAGCTTCAGCCATGTATTTCACCGCCAAAGTAACCCCATCTACTCCGGTTTCGGCTAGACGCTCCAGTGTCCAGTCCAGCAGCGGCTTATTCAAGACGGGAAACAGAAGCTTCGGTCGCGTACAGCTTAATGGCCTTAGTCTGGTTCCTACGCCTCCCGCCAAAATTATTGCTTTCAATCCGTTTCAGCCCTGAAACATTAGATGTGAGTTAGGTAAGTAAAAGTTTTGTGAAGGTTTCGCGGGTTAATCTTTAGCTGGATAAGATTTAGTTTATGGCTTACTTTTAAAGTTGAGAAAAAAGAAGGGGAGGTTGTCTAGTTTTTAGTTGAGATTAGTTATTTCTTTCGTTTGTGTAGAAGCACTGCTCCAGCCGCGGCGACAGAAGATACCGCTAACATAACAACGAAGCCTGTGGTTTCAGGAATGGTTGTCTCGGGATTCGCAGCCGATTCGTACATGATGTATCCCCAACTGTCTGGAACGTCTGGGCTGCCTGCTGGAGTTGCGTCTGCTGGAGGCCATTGTTGAGTTTCGCCAGTATCTTCGTCATAGTATGAGACAAACTCTGCCCACGTATAGCCCACTAGAGGACTTCCAAAGCTTGTGTCTAGCTTCAGGATGTTCATTTCGTATACGTAGTGTTCAGCCGCTATTGTCGGAGTCGAAACCAAGTCTTGAGCGAACTCCAAGAATGCAGCACTATCAACATCAGATACAACCCATCCTGATCCATCTCCTACGAACCATTGAACCGTCGCAGAGCCACCGTGCCCTGTAACTTCCAACTTTTTATCGTACTCTGTAGGATTTGAGCCTCCATCAGGCTCGGTTGCACCACCATCAGCGGTTCCGTCAAAGCATATTGTCAACTTATCTCCTGCGTCGTCTGTGCTGTCAGTAACTTCAACGATAAGGCATAATAGATTTGGATCCATAACCCACTGGTCATGGAAAGCAGCGCCATCTCCGAACGCTTGTTTTCCACTGGCGATCCAGTCAGAGTCAACGATGTATGTTCCATCAATCACGGGTACGGCGTCGCTCTGGTAAAGGGTGTGTGTGTAGTCGACGTTGTAAGCGCTTACATTTCCTGCAAATGCTAGCACTAACAGCGAAAGCATACAAAACATAACTATACCTGTTTTTTTCATCGGGTTTTTCCCCCTTTTAGGTACATTCATTCTCTACTCGGTTAAAGTGCTTAAAACTTTTTCCACTATCCGCCAAAAGCGAACCCACAACACTGGATGCTTGCCGCAGAGACACGAAGTAAAGCATTTTAATATGTCGCCTGATTCTATTATTCTGCCATGCAACCACTCCAGTAGACAAACCACAACAAGCGTGAAACTGCCAAGCGCGGGGGTTGCCAAGCCAGGTCAAAGGCGCAGCCCTGAGGCGGCTGTCCCGTAGGGGTTCGTGGGTTCGAATCCCACCCCCCGCACCACCCATATTAGGCTCCTAATAGAGGTATATTGTTGAAAACAGTCTTTTTTCAGGAAACCTGATTGAAACTTTAGCTGAAAGGGTTTGGCTTAGAATGTTTCTGGTGAGATGAAGAGTGACAAGCTACAAGCTGAGAGAAACCTTCACAGTGAGAGACATTCTGGAGTTTTTGGGTGAATCATATTATATATTGGATGGTTATATTTTGTTTCGGCGAGGTTAATGTCTGACTTTTCCTCTTCCGAGTTGGCTGAAATCGAGTCCAAGCTGAAGGGCAAAACTCTTCAGATATACTGGTATCTGCTGAGGGACCCAAGTTCCAGCGTGGGCGTCCGTGAGGTTCAGCGGTCTCTAGGGCTTTCCAGTCCCAGCGTAGCCGCTCACCACTTGGACAAGCTGTTGTCGCTTGGTTTGGTGGATAAGAGTGTGCGGGGAGAATATTCTGTGAATCAGGAAGTTAAGGTTGGGCTTCTCAAGTTCTTCAGCAGGATGGGAAGGTTCCTTGTTCCCCGCCACTTATTCTATGCTATTTGGCTCTCCACAATGTTCGCCATATACCTGATTGTCTACAATGTAATCTTGTATCAGCCTACAGGCTCGGTTCACAACATTGCAGCCATTCTTTTCGGTGTTGTCGCCAATGCTGTGTTGTGGCTTGAGACGGTGAGGCTGTGGAGAGAAAAGCCGTTTTAAGCTGTTTTGTGGGTTTTCGTCATGGTTGAGAGTTTGATGAGGGAGGAACTGATAGCTCCGTGTGGCATGGATTGCAATGTTTGTAGCGGCTACCTTGCGTTGAAGTATGAAATTAGAGAAAAAGGCGTGAAAATGGCCTATTGTAAGGGTTGCCGACCTAGAGACAAAAAGTGTGCTTTTCTCAAGAAGCGATGCGAGTTGCTTATGAACAATAAGGCGGAGTTCTGTTATGAATGTGAAGAGTTTCCCTGTGAAAACTTGGAACACATTGACAAACGCTACCGAACGCTTTATCACATGAGTTTGATTGATAACCTCAAATTCATTAGGGAGCAGGGTTTAGCCAAGTTTTTGGAGCGCCAAAAGACGAAGTGGCAATGCCCTGATTGTGGCGACGTAATCTGTTGTCATAACGGAATATGCTTCAGTTGCGGTTTGGAAAAACTGAAAAACAAGGAAAAAGTTTACCGGTGGGAAGACTAACCAAAAATGGTTGTTATGCAAGCTGTTCTAATGTGTGGACTTAAAAGCATGCCAAATCTAATCTAAGGATAGATGAAACCATTGAATAAAGCCTTAGTTTACACTGTGATTGCCATATTGCTTGGCTCAGTCACAATGCTTGCTCCGCTAGCGTTGCTTGGCGACTCATCTCCAGATGAGATTCCCGATTACACACTTACGGTTCCTGAGGCAGCGGAACAGAACAACCAAAATCGAGTATGTGAAGATAACCAAACGCTAAAAGGCGGAGAATTTTCAGCTGAGAATTGGACAAGACCTGACGAGCAATCCGCATCAACTGATTCCTCTGCTTCTTCACCTCCAGAATACTTTGTAACCGCGGGTACAGATGAGAATGCTTCAGATTTGTCCCCGATTGGATTTATGACCATACCAAGTTTCCTTGTTGCCTTGGGAGTTTTTGTTTACCTCAGGAAACGGATGTAATGTTCTATTTTTGGTACAGCATGTTCTAAAACGTAGCATTAAGTGCCCTACAGCCATAGTTCCTGAAGAAAAAACGTGAAATAAAGGTGAAAAATATGAACAACACAAAAATGTTTACCGCGTCTTTCCTAGCAACACTTCTGATTTTCTCATCAGTACCATTATATCTCTACCTAAGCACCCCTGAAGCCTCAAACAATGTTACGCTGAACAAATTCTCCTCCTACGAAGAACTGCAAACTTTCCTCGAAACAGCCTCTTCATTACCTAACAATTATTGGGTCAGAGGTGGAGAACTAACGGCAGAAAGCGCTGATGCGCAAACCGCTGCTCCCAAAGCCGCTGAACCCGCAGCCGCCGATTTCTCGGAGACGAACATCCAAGTTGAGGGAGTAGACGAAGCAGACATCGTGAAGACCGATGGCGAATACCTTTACGTTGTCTCAGGCGGCAACTTAACCATCGTGAAGGCGTATCCACCTGAAGAAGCCAGAGTTGTCTCAAAAATCAGCTTAACCGGCGGCATATCTGGAATATTCGTCAATGGAGACAAGTTAGCTGTCTTCGAAACTGAGTATGGTATCTACCCACTTTACGAAGGTGGAATAGTATACGACGTAGGCATCGATTCTGCAGAAGTAAATGAACCCGCAGTAGACGATGAAGCAGCCGTTGCTCCTCCACCAACAAACGGAAGCGTACCAGACGACGATGAAAACAGAACTTCACCCGGTATTCCTGAACCCAGCAACGACAGCACACCAGTAGAACCGTCCAAAGTTCCTGAACCAAGAAACGAAAGCATACCCGAGGAACCATCCAGAGTTCCTGAGTCCATAGTGTACGAGCCGCCTACAACCTCCATTAAAGTGTATGACATCTCAAACAAACAGAACCCTGTGTTGACAAGAAACTTTTCTGTTGATGGTAACTATTTCAGCTCAAGGATGATCGGCGACTACGTCTACGTTGTTACAACCCAGTATGCAGTCTTTATAGAGACGAACGTTTTTCTCCCCAGAGTGCATTCAGACAATGAAACCGAGGCAATCGCTCCTGATGACATATACTACTACAATTTCACAGACAGCTCCTACAGCTTCACAACAATCGTTGCCCTGAACATCAAGAACGACGCCCAAGCGCCAACCCACGAAACAATACTGCTGGGAGCCACCAGCACCATATACGTTTCACAGAACAACATCTACCTGACCTTCCCCAACCACACATGGAAAGAAAACGAAACCATGAAAACATCAATCCAAAGAATCAGCATAAACAAACAAGCCATAAACTTTGCAGCACAAGGCGAAGTCCCCGGCTACGTTCTCAACCAGTTCTCCATGGATGAACACAACGGCTACTTCAGGATTGCAACAACAGTCTACAACTATGTCTGGCGAACATTTGCTGACGAAGCAACTGTTGAAGAAGCGAAAGACAAGAACAATGTTTACGTTCTCGACATGAACCTCAATGTTGTCGGAAAGCTGGAGGACCTTGCTCCAGGAGAACAGATTTACTCTGCGAGATTCATGGGCAACAGACTCTACCTAGTGACCTTCAGGAACATTGACCCACTCTTCGTTATAGACCTATCAAGCCCCACCGCACCAAGGGTTCTCGGACAACTTAAAGTAACAGGTTACTCAGGCTACCTTCACCCCTACGACGAAAATCACATAATCGGAATAGGCAAAGAAACCGAGTACGACGCAGAACAGGACTTCTCATGGTATCAGGGCGTAAAGATATCTCTCTTCGACGTAAGCGACGTCTCTAATCCAGTAGAAATTGCCAAGTACGAGATAGGAGACAGAGGAACCGATTCCCCAGTTCTGTGGGACCACAAAGCTCTGCTGTTCGACAAGGAGAAGAACCTTCTGGTGCTACCCGTCATGGAAACAAAGATGGACCCAAGCCAAAACGAAGGAGAAATCATTTATTCATGGGCATACGGAGAATTTGTGTGGCAGGGAGCCTACGTCTTCGACATATCCCTAAACGGACTGAAACTCAGAGGCAGAATCACACACATGGAAGACAACGCTGACCTGCTGAAAAGAGGTTACTACTTCGGCTCATATTACTCAGTGCAGAGGTCACTCTACATAGGCAACGTGCTCTACACAATATCTGGCATGAAAGTGAAGATGAACAACCTAAACACTCTGGCGGAAATCAACACGGTAGAGCTTTCCTAACTGTCCTGCTCTAGTTTGATGGCTTTACGAGCGAAGGTGAGATATCCGGTGTGTCCAGTCATCAAGGTTTGGGGGCGTGTCTTCCCCCTCGCCACCTGCATAAACCGCATAAGAGTCTCAACAGTTTCGACGTCCACGAAGCCGTTCTCAGTTAAGGCTTCCACAGTCTTCACAATCTGGTCAATGGTGGGACTGAAAGACACCAGTACCCCGCTTCCCTTCAACGCAGTGTATGCATGAGGAACAACCAGCCACGGCGTCGCCAAATCCAAAATCACTGCATCCACATCTTTCTCGTCAATGCCCTCAGTTACATCCCCTTTTTTTGATTCCACACAATCAGAGACTTTGGCTCTCTCCAAATTTTTTAGTGCTCTCTCCCTAAATTCCGGTCGGACTTCATAGGTGTAGACGCGCCCTGTGGGTTTTACGTAGTGGGCTAGAGCCGTTGTTAGGGCGCCTGTTCCGGTTCCCGCTTCCACTACGCGGCTTCCTGGACCTATTCCGCTGAACATAACGATGAGGGATATGTCCTTGGGATATGATATCTGTGTTCTTCGTTTTGTTTTGAAGATATAGTCACGAAGAGTGGGTTTCAGGGCAACAAATTCTATGTCCATGCTGCTGACTATTCGGGTTCCGTACTCTTTTCCTATCAGGTCGCCTAGCTGGATGTAGCCTTTGTGGGTGTGAAAGCTCTTCTCTGTCTCCACTCTAACAAGGTAGGTTCTCTTTCTGTCCAAGTAAAGAAGTATGTCTTCTCCTTCAGAGATTATTTCAGTCAAACTTTTATCCCATCACATAAACTCTGTCTAACGTTTTGATGCAGTCACACTATTTATACTAAATGTTTGTCTCTCTTCAATAGGGATTTGTTCCTTGTTTATTTTCACTTACCTCACAGCTCTATTCTGTTACGGTCTGAATTAAAGCATAAATACAAATCCAGAGCACAGAAAGCAGAAGGTGAAAAAATATTATGAGTGAAGTTTCCATCGTAAACGTGAAGCCGCAACTAGTTTTAGGCATGAGAAAAAGAGGCACATACCCGAGCATCGGAGTTATGATTCCCCAAATATGCCAGTTTGCTGCACAAAACGGAATCCAAATGATTGGACCACCCACGTTCATTTGCCACGAAATGAGCCCAGAAGAAGCAAAGAAAGCAGACAAAGAAAATAATGCGGATGTAGAGGTGGCTGTTCCAATAGCTCAACGCGGAAAAGAAACTGAAGAAATAAAGTGTTACGAGTTGCCGGGAGCGAAAATGGCGAAGATAGTGCACAAAGGTCCATACAAGGAGGAGACAGCTACGTACGAGAAGCTTTTTGCTTGGCTAGAGAAGAACAATAAAACGGTTGTTGCTCCATTTCGGGAAATCTATTTGAATGACCCGCATGAGGTTCCTGAGGAAGAGTTGCTGATTGAAATCTATGCGCCGATAGGTTAGTTTTTATTCAGTTTTTTGTTGGTTTCTATTTTCCTTTCCTTTTTTTATGTTGTTTTTCAACCTTCTTATTATGCAAAGTACTTTGTAACGCAAAGTATTATATAGTACAAAGTATATTTAGAGTAGCAGGAGATTCAGATGAACCAAAAAATAAACATGAAAAAGATCGAAAGGAAAGCATACACCACTTATCACCAAGACGGGGTGATAGACATTGCAGTAGCAGTCGTAGTAATTTTATTCGGCATAATTATGCTCGGAGACATGCCTTGGCTAGGCGGAATAGGCGGCGTTGCAGGAATCCTAGCAGTTTCACTTTACGCAGGTTTCAAGAAAGTCGTTACAGTCCCCAGACTCGGCTACGTCAAATTTCCGCAACAAAGAGCCCAAAGAATGACGACAATAGCCGTTGCTTTAGGCACTCTATCCGCGCTCATGGGGTTGGTTGCGTTTTTACAAACTACATCTCAAGGTACACCCGATTGGCTAATGCTCCTGATTGACAATTATATGCTCACCATCGGAACTGCTATGGCAGGTCTGTTCCTACTAGGAGGATACGCTTTCAAAACAAACCGCATATACGCATATGCTCTGCTGACCTTTGTCATGTTCACTATAGGATACTTCCTTAGCTTCCCGCTATACTACTACCTGTTCGCCTTAGGAACCATAATACTAGCAATTGGCATAGTATTGATGATCCGTTTCGTACAAAAATATCCCAAAGCAACTGAAACAGCGGATGCATAAACAATGAGCCCCAGCAAAACAAGCGACGACGAACTGAACGCGATTCAGAACATAGACAAGATAATACATGAACCTGCAAGGCTGCTGCTGATGGCCCACCTCTTCGTCGTCGAAAGCGCAGACTACCTTTTCCTGCAGCGCCAAACCGGGCTAACATGGGGCAACATCTCATCACACCTGCGCAAACTGGAAAACGCAGGTTACGTTGCGGTTGAGAAGGAATTCATAGACAAGAAGCCGCACACCACCCTGAAACTCACAGAAGAGGGGCGAAGAGCCTTCCAGAAATACAGAAAAAACATGAAACAGGTATTCGAGGACCTTCCAGAATAGCCCTTCTTTTCTGTTATATTCGGGTCAGTAATTCGTTTAGGCTCGCAATCTTGTCATATCTGCCTTGAATCTTGCCTTCCCGGTCTATGAGCACAGGTTTAATTCCAACATTCAATGCGCCCGCATAATCGTGCACAACAGAATCGCCGACGAAAAGAGCCTCACCCGCTTTTACTCCAAGTTCGTTTAGAGCGTAGAGAAAGATTTCTTTGTCTGGCTTGGCGCAGTTGCAGGAGTCAATGCACACCACCGCATCAAACCATTTCTCCAGCCCAAACTTCCCCAGAATGTGGTCAAGGTCCTTTTTGAAGCCGTTAGAGACAAGCCCCAGCTTCAAGCTCTTAGCCCTTAACTGGGACAGCGTATGCTCCACATCCGGGTAAACCTGTACTTGAGAGCATTCCCACCAAAGCTCGTCAATCTGTGCAGCCAAAAAAAGCCGTTTTTCTTCTATGCCCAGCTTCTTGAGCACCAAAGCATTATAGCTTATCCAGAAATTTTTTCTCCGGTCCTCATCATATGTTGAAGTGTCGGTTTCGCTTTCGGTTGCTTCCTGAGCCCGAGCAATATCGTCAAGTGCCATTATAACCCCAAAACGGGCAAGGATTCTTCTGTAGATTTCAGGAAAAGACGCAGTGTGTATGAGGGTGAGACCCAAGTCAAAGAGAACAGCCTTCAAAGGCATTTTTTATCACAAACTCCAATATTGGGGAATACAAAAATCCTTTTTGGTCGGGCATTAGGAAAGCAAATCGAATGCAAAGAAAATTGGAAGGGGGAAGGGTGTGGCGTTTATGCTTTGTTTGCGTCATATTGTTCGGTGGCGTGCTTGACGATTTCCTGTGCGGCTTCTGTGTTTTGCCATTCCTTTATTCGCACCCACTTGTGAGGCTCTAACCGCTTGTATGTTTCAAAGAATTCCTGTATCTCTCTGAGTTTGTGCTCATGAATATCCTCGATGTCTTTGATTCCCTCGAATCGTGCATCATCAGCAAGAACTGACAAAATTTTTGGGTCTGGCCCTTTCTCATCCTCAATTATTAACGCGCCTATAACTCGAACTCGGACTATGCATCCTACCTCTAAAGGTTCATAGCTCCACACCATAATGTCAAGCGGGTCGTTATCGTCGTACCATGTTTGAGGCACAAAACCGTACTCAACCGGGAAAACAACAGAAGACGGAATCATCCGATCCAAAACAAAGGCTTCCCAATCCGACTTATACTCATATTTGTCTCTTGAACCACTCACAACCTCGATAACAGCATTCAACAATTTTGGCGGCTTCTCCCCCACGGGGATGTCTTTCCAATAATTCAAAGCTATCAACTCGTTAACTGCAAAGATTTAACATTTCTTAAAGAAATAATGATACACGTGACTAAAAAACCGTTACGTTTCTACCGTCAAAACGTTACAGCGTGTTACGTTTCTTTTAATGGGTAGCAAAAGCTTTTAAGAACAAAAAAAGAAACAGTAGCTGTATTGAGTTGGGGGACAGCCTTGGCAACTAGTGGTTATTGCAAGGCAACACACAGGGGAGAAGAAGCACATTTAACGCTGATAGTGTAGACTAGCATTTTCTGAGAAATCAGCTGTTTAAGGCAACCACAACCCAATAAGAAAATGGAAAGATGAAAATATGAAAAAAGCATATTGTAAAACAAAACGTTCTACTATCTCTTTAATTCTGGTTTTAGCTATATCCGCTACATTAGTTACTTTGCCAATTGCTACTGCACAGGCTCAAACAAAGGCCACTGTTTGTTATCTTGGTGTTAGACCTAACCCCGTAGGAGTCAACCAAGATGTGTTGCTCCACGTTGGGATTACAGACCCTCTGACAAGCGTAGAGATGGGCTTTGAAGATTTAACAGTAACAGTCATAGACCCTGATGGAGTCGAAAGCACTTTAGGACCAATCAGAACCGATTCAACAGGCGGAACAGGATGGCTGTTCACACCAAACAAAGTCGGCAACTACACCCTGACGGCTCACTTTCCGACACAAACACTAACACTCACTCCCGTATTTGGGGGAGATCCTTACGACCTAACTTATTTAGCCAGCGACAGCCCACCAGTCGAACTTCAAGTACTACCTGAGGATATACCATTCTATCCAGATGAACCGCTTCCAAGCAACTACTGGACTCGACCAATAGACGCACAGCTTAGATCTTGGTCAAGGATCTCAGGAAGTTGGCCGACCATTCCTAGAAATCTGTACGCTCCCTACAATGAAGATGCGCCAGAGACTGCCCACGTACTGTGGACAAAGCCGCTAACGTCAGGAGGTCTCGTCGGAGGCAATTTGGGCGATCGTTCATTCGAAATCGGAGACGCATACGAAGGCAAATGGGAGAGCGCATCCGGTGTCTATGCTTGGCATTCAACTGCCATAATCCTCGCCGGAAATCTCTATTACCAAGAGAGCACCAACGAAAACCCCATTGTATATCACTGTGTAGACCTGCATACCGGAGAAGAGCTGTGGTCTAAAGTCTTCCTAGACAACCGAACAATAGACTTCGGTCAACTAATGTACTGGGACGGATTCAACATGCACGGCTGCTTCGCGTACCTGTGGGTAGCCAGTGGTAGCGACTACTATGTCTTCGATGCCTACAGTGGAGAATGGGTGTTCACCGTTGAGAATGTACCTTCAGGCACAATGATGTTTGATGAACTCAATCACCTATACGTACTATCTATTAACGCAACTGCAGGCCAGCTCCATGTGTGGAACATGACTGCTCTCGGTCTCACTACACCCAGTTTCTTTGGTTCAGGCAGCTGGGGACTCAATGCACATATGCAAACATTTAACGGAACAAATCCTGCAGCATGGACTGTGAACGCGACTATTCCAACAAATCTACTTGGAGGCGTTATAGCCGCTGAATATGGCGACCGAGTAGTCGGCGGAACCGTATCTATGGATGAGGTTACCTTGTGGGGCTTAAACCTAAACTCTACCGCGGGCGCCATAGGAACGAAACTATTCGAGAACACTTGGCAAGCACCAGATTACTGGGCAGACCTGAACCTAACAGTATCCGACATGTTCGGCGACAACTGGGTAGGTGTCAGCTTCGAAGACAAAGTTGCTGTTCTATGGGCAAAAGAAACTAGAGAACATTTCGGCTTCAGCATCGAAACAGGAGATAACATATGGGGTCCAACCCCGAGGCAGCACTACTTGGACGCATTGGATGACACATACCACGAATCTAAAGCCATCGCTTACGGCAAACTCTACTCAGCGAGCGTGGGAGGAATAGTCTACTGTTACGACGTTACAACCGGAGACCACTTGTGGACGTACGAAGTGGAAGACCCCTACTCTGAATTCATGTTCTCAAATAACTGGTGGATTAAACCAACATTCGTTACTGACGGAAAAATCTACATGGGACAACTTGAGCACTCTCCTATTGACCCCAGACCGCGCGGTGGACCATTCGTTTGCCTCAACGCTACGGACGGATCGGTAATATGGAGAGCCAACGGTATGTTCCGTCAAACCCGCTGGGGTGGACGGGCAATCATCGGCGACAGCATCATAGCGACCATGGACACATACGACCAGCGCGTATACGCTATAGGTAAAGGAGCAAGCACCACAACAATTTCAATCCAAAACGACGTTATCCCAATCGGAAACAGCATAATGATAAAGGGCACAGTGATGGATGTTTCTCCAGGCACAAAAGACATCAATCTGCAACTAAGGTTCCCCGAAGGGATTCCAGCCATATCTGACGAGGACATGAGCGACTGGATGCTATACGTATACAAGCAATTCGAAATGCCAGAAGACGCAACAGGCGTAGAAGTGGTGTTTAACTGGATTGATGAAGACGGTGAGTGGCATGACTTGGACAGAACAACAACCGACATGAACGGCCAATTCAGCTACCTGTGGACACCACCAACTGAAGGCACATACACAATCGTCGCCACTTTCATTGGCTCCGAAGGCTACTATGGCTCATCTGCGCAAACCGCCGTAGCAGTGGGTTCAGCAGCAGAAACCGATGTAGGGGCTCTGGAAAGTGCTGTCAGTGAGCTTGAAGATTCTGTTGAGAGCTTAGAATCTAGTGTATCCAATTTGACGACATACATTCTTGTAATACTAGTGCTTGTCGTCATAGCGCTGGCACTCGCCATTTACTCGCTGCTGAAGTCTAACAAATAGAAACCGCAAAATAAACCAAATTTTCCCTCCCTTTTTTTGTGGAGTACAACAGTGAAAGAAAATGGAGGCTGAAAAGGCTAAAACATGAAATGAAACTGACCTAGCAGTCGCAAAGGTTTGTTCATTGGTTCTTTCATTCCCATCTTAACCCCGTGTAGTAGCCTCAGCAAACCATAGTTCCATTATTCGTTCATTTTTCGTCTAGACATAACCTCATTCTCGTGCTCTCCCCTAGCTGTCTTCTTGTCACTTTTACCTCAAAAATTGTGGTGTAATTGTAGGAATCACTCAGGCAGCATACACATTCAAATGCTCTGCTGTCAAAAATCGATTTCCTCACATCAATACATGTCCGAGTTCCATGCTTCCTCGATAGGAGATTACTGTTTTTCTGCTAATTACTCGGAAAGCAACAAAACCTAAATAACAATTATTGATTAAAATAAAATCGATTTCGTCTCGTTGCGGGATGGGAGGTTCAAATCGTGACAGTTACAAAGCACACTCAAAGAGACAGATTTCAAGTCTATGTGAACTAAAACATGGTGGGAAACTTGGTTAAGAGAATTAGAAAGCTTATTCTTCCTTTCGCGGTTGCTGGCAAAGACAGGTTTAAGCCCTTCACCCAGGAGATGGAGATGGCAGCCATCTTCTACTTCGCAGAAAGAGACAGAAAGAAGGGCGAAGGGCGCGTATTGAAGAAACCGGGGGAAGAACTGGCTTTCATAGCTGAAACCTGTTATCCCATATGGCTGATTCCATGGAAGAGGGGAAAAACCCTAATCTTCGATGGCCTAGAATTCACGAATCCGTCAATATCTTACGACGTACTTCCTGACGTGAAAGCCTTCGAAAACGACATCCAAGCAAGCTCCAAGTCACGTGAAGCCTATTTTGCAGCCCTATCACAGAACGCCAGCTACTTCCAGAACTTCGCCGGAAAAGAGGGAAAAACCATAGAAGGCCTTATCACAAACCCAAATTTCACGCAAGATTTAATTGATTATCTCCAAGACGAAGAGTCAACCAAAAGAGATGCAACAACAAAAGCAATTTTATCTCCGCTCTTAGACGAGTCTGAGGTTTCAGCGTCTATTAGCAAGCTTTCTGAATTAAGAAACACATTGGAAAAGGAAATAAAAACTCTGAGCAGAACCATGAAGTTCCTCAGTAAAGAGACAAAAAAACAGGTGAAAGCCCTCCGCGCTGAAATGAAGGAGACCCTAAAAGAGTTTGATCAACGAATTAAGAAGCTCAAACCCAAAGTAATGAATAAAATAAAGAAAATCCAAGAGCGCCGCGATGCAGAGGTCAC
Source organism: Candidatus Bathyarchaeota archaeon (assembly GCA_965602795.1). Taxonomy (GTDB): domain Archaea; phylum Thermoproteota; class Bathyarchaeia; order Bathyarchaeales; family Bathyarchaeaceae; genus Bathyarchaeum. Next base: position 14,617 of record CBFCZR010000002.1, read on the forward strand.
CAGAATCTCCAAGAAATATGATCGGGAACTCCGGACACTTCACCAAAAAAAGGTTAGAACCGAAAAAACACTTGAACGTCTGTCAACCGACATCGAGCGCATCGAAGCTGACATAAAAGGTTGCAGAGAAAACAAAGATGAGGCTGGCGAGTTTCAGTTGGCGAAGCAGCTTGATGAAATTAAGAAGAAGCTTCCATCTTTGGATAAGGAAATCAAGGATATTGACAAGGAGATAGATGATGTTGAGGATGCAAAGAAAATCAAAGTGGCTAGGGCAAGAACAAAACCGGATGATCGTATTGAAGAGGCAATGAAGTCTCTGCGGGACATAGAAGCTGCAAAGGAGGCTAGAACCAGACTCGAACAGCAGGAGTTAGCAGATTTGGAGGAGAAGACCTCTTTTATAATAAAGCAGATTGATGAGATGATTAAAGAAAAAGAGGCAGCCCTAGACGAGATTGACAGTATTGGCGCCAAAGAAAGAAGAAGAAAAAACGCGCTAGTTTACCTCCCAGTCTATCTCATTTGTTATGAAACAGAGGTTGGGAAAAGATATGTTGTCTACCCTCCATCGTATGTGGGCAGTATGGGAATCAAAACAAGATTGAAGGGTGTCTTCGGCGCAGGTAAAATGAAATCGTTTCTGCAATCCCGCTCACCAGCTATCGCAACCCTTGTTGACAGACTTGTGGATTTAACTCAAGAGAATCCTGTGTTTGAGACGGAGATAATAGAGGCGGGAAGCAAAGCTAACATCTTACGAACAAAAGAGTTACAGGCAGAAGTCAAAAAGGGATTAACAGAGTTAAAAGATGAGGGCTGGATATCAGAAAACGAACTGGAACTACTCAACAAGGAACTCATAGAATAAACCCACAAAAACAAAACTTTTGCATTTTAAGCTTTATTTTCGGTCTGTTCGCTTCCCATTTTTTGGCAGATGCTAGAAATAGCGAGGAGGACATGTGGTGGCGTGAATACGCTGAAAACTTTGGTGTACCGCGCTGACGCAGCCTTTTTCACGTTTTCCTTTTTTCCTCCTGCCTCCAGATATCCTTCAATGAAGTTTCGGGTTATGATGCCTACAGCGTTGGTGGAAGACATGGGCGGACTGTAATGTCCCGAATAGTAAAGAAATTCGGCGATGTCCCAAGCTTGGTTTCCATTTCTTGCTGCCTGCTCAAGGTCCAGTAGAACAATCTCATCTTTTGAAACAATGAAGTTCTCGGGTTTGCAGTCGCCCAGGCTGACACCCAAACTATGCGCCTCCGCTATCCTTCGCCCCGCCTCCTTAACCAAGGCAACATCTTCCGCAGTTTTGTTAGCTGAGAATATCCGCTTTATCGTTTCTGCCAGTTTTTCTCCCTCAATGAACTCCTCGAATATCAAGCGTTTTTGGGGGCTGATATAGAAGATTTTGGGAACCGCAAAGCCTTTGCTGTGCAGAAACTTGTTTATGGCGTATTCTTTCTCCAGTCTGGACTGCCCCAGCACAGAGAAGGATGTGGTTCCGAAAGACCACAAGGTTAGAGACAACCATTTGAGATTTGACCAATCTCTGAATCGTTTGACAACAAAATTTTGTTCTTCGCCATTCTTTGTTAAAGTGAGAAAGTAGACGTCATTCAAAACGCCCCCAATATTCTTAAGCCGTATCTTCGACAACTCACCGTCTGGAATAATCTTCCTAGCCACATCTTCGATGTCCGATTTGTCTGAAAGGGAAACAGGTCCCAGAGGCGTGGGGAGCAAAACATGTTTTTTGGGGTCTTCCAGTCTGGCGACCAAGCCTTCAGCGTTAACCTTTCGGTGGTTGTCCATGAAGATTCTTTGGTCCTGAATAAGGGAACTGACAGTTTTTGAGTAGACGCTGAGAATGTGTGGAAGTGCTATTCGCTGAATGGATTTGAGAAAGAGAGGCAGCCTCGATTTCCGTCTCTTGACAGAGGCAATATGGCTTTGCGTGATTTTGATGTAGCCGTTTGAGTGGAAAACTGTTTTTTCTTTCACCAGTTCGTTGAGGGCTTCCAAGTATCCGTCCATAATGGCTTCCATATTTTTTCTTCTGATATTTCTCCGGGACATGTTGAGAAAACTGTAGGTTAGGGAGGGAAACATTTTAGCCCTTCTCATAATAATTTCGTACATGAAGTATTCCTTTTTTATCAGAAACTCGTGAGATGACTCTGGAAATTCTAAGATTAGGTTTTCGAGAAGCTCCAATATTGTTCTCTTTTTTGTTTTCACCTCGTTAAGCCGCAGATATTCTCCATTCTTTAAGGGCTCGTAGGGTCCAGTGACCTTTTCAGAGAAGAACTCTCCTAGCAATCCGCTTTTCACGTCTCTTTCAAAGTCCAACCTGTTAACTGTCAAAATGGAGACGTTAACTCCATCCACAGTCTCGGAATAGGTGTTTACCCGTAAAGTGAAGCTTTCAAGAACCAGCAAAACGTTTAGGTCAGTCTTTTCGTCGGCGTATCCGCAGACCCATGGACCGTAAAGGCAAGCGGCGGCGATTTGGCGAGAGTCAGCAATATCCCTGCATAGCTCCAGCACACGCTCTTTCAGTTTTTCGTTCAGCTGAATTTTCATTGGCGCTCTTTCCGTAGCCACTAGCCTCAGGAAAACTGTTTGAAGCGCCCAACTTTAAACATGTTTCGTTTTTTAACAAAAATTATGCCTTGTGTCGCTGCCTTTTCATGGATTACAAAAATGATGGTCTTGAAGCGAGAGGCAGAAAAATACTCTGCTTCAGTTCTTCAGTATTCTTGCTTTGACTGTTCCCTCTGCCGCCTGTTTGATGCTCTCGGCTTCTTCTAGCGAATCTACGTTGGTGAAATACTTGAACCAAGCACCAGAACGGGGAAGCTCTATTTCAATCGCATACGCCATGTCATAATCCCTACCCAAATCCAATGAAGTGAGTATTCATATTGCGGATAAATACTATTCTACTATAACAAGCATATTCCGAAACTCGATATATCCAAGCTTCCAAGTTGCCAAAACTGCCCCAAACAACCATATTTGAAGTCTAACAGAGGCTCATTGTTGAAAAACAGCTTCTGGGCATACAAGAAAGTGTGAACTCCAGCGAATGGCTAGTCACGCGGATGGTGTCTATTAGGCTCCTAATAGCAGTTCTATATTGAAAACAGTCTTTTTTCTGGAAATCAGAAGCACAGCCCCAAAACGCCGCAAACCGTTCACACAAACATGCTAAAACGTTGTTGGAAACCAGCTTCTTTCAGGAAAACTAGGCAACAGCAAAATCAAGTTGCTGTCTCTTTTCGGCTGAGCGGTCAGTTTCTGTTTATACTCGTTAACAATAGAACTAGCCCTGCCGTGAAAAAAACCGCTTCGAAGAATTCGTGATGAAGGATATCCCCTAGGTCAAAAATTCTTCCACTAACTAGGAGGTGATGTATAACAATCAGCAAACCTACCAGAATTAAAACTAAACCTAATTTTTTAGCGATACTTTCTTTCATATTTCTTCAAAGTGAAATCTTGGAATTCCTTTATAAAAACAGTGGTTCCCAAAAACCATGCAAAGGTTTATTTTTTCAGCGCTTCACCTTAAGCAAGGGTGCAACCAATTGAGAGAACCTTTTGCCGAGTTTGTTAAAGCCGAGCTAAACCCCGACATTCTATTAATCACCTGTGGACTTCCAGGAACTTGGAAAACAGAGACATCCCAGGAAATCTCAAAAATCAAGGGATACCCAATTCTCAGAACCGACCTGATTCGCTTGGAAGTTCTCAAAAATGAAGACATCTTTGACGAAAAAGTTGCAGGGAACATGAGCAAACGAGAGCTTGTCTATGATGAAATGTTCAGGCGAGCAGAAAATCTTGCCCAGAAAGGCAAAGGCGTAATCTTAGATGCCACTTTTGTAACCCAGAAACTGCGGAGACGCGCCGCTGAAATAGCCGCAAAAACCAAAATTCCCTTCGTTATACTTCAGACCAGCTGCTCTGAAGACGCGTCTATTAAGAGGATTTTGCGGAGGACTAAACAGAATTACGAGTCGAATGCTTTGACCAAGCAAGCCTACCTTAACAACAAGAAAAGGTTTGAGCCTGTCGACTTGGAGGACCTGAAGCATAGGCATCCAAATCTTGAGATAATCCACTTGACAGTTGACACCGAATACGACAACCCAGAAGACTGGTACATAATCGGAAAAGAAGCCAGGTAACTGGACTCAGCTTTATGATAATCGATTTGCATATCCACTCAAAAACCTGCTCCGACGGAAACCTGTCTGTCAAAGAAATCATTGAAGAAGCCAAAGCCAGAAACATCGAGTTAATGTCAATCACCGACCACGACGCAATCGGCTGCCAAAACCAAGCCAAAACCTTAGCACAAAAAAACGGAATCCACTACATCAGCGGCGTTGAACTGAACATAACCTTTTCGCACCCCAAATTCCGCAAAGGCAAACCCGTCTCCTTAGACCTTTTGGGCTACCAATTCGACGTAAACAACAGAGCCTTAACCAGCAAACTTCAGCAAATCGCAAAATACCGCGAAGAACGCGCCGCAAAAATCCTAGAAAAACTCGACACAGAATTCAAAAAAGAAGGACTCAACAAATTAACAAAAAAAGATTTAACCGAGATTCAAAACTCCGCTGACGGCGTGCTAGGGAGACCCCACATAGCAGATTATCTGGTGAGAAAAAAAGTTGTCAGAAACAGGCAAGAAGCCTTCGACAAATACCTCGTCAAATGCAACGTTTCCAAATATCCCCTCTACCTCAAGGATGCTTCAAGCCTGCTGAGAAACGCTGGCGGCATAGCAGTGCTAGCCCACCCCAACGACCCTCACGGAACCTCACTCATAAAATTGACTAAATCACTGCAGGAACAGACAGCTATAATCGAAGATTCGATGCTAAACTACCTTGATGGAATAGAGTGCTGGCACTCCAGACTAGACGCCGAAACAACTAGCCATTACGTAAACTTTGCAAAAAAACATGGACTAATCATGACCGGAGGAAGCGACTGCCACCAGAACCCCATCATCATGGGAACAGTCCAAGTCCCAGATTTTGTGGCTCAACAATTCAGGTAGAACGCCTTTCTAATCATAACTTTCGCGCATAACTTGTAGCTAACTCAAAGTATGCTTTTGCCTCTTTCTTTGCTGCAGCCTTTTCCTTTTCGTCCACGCTGGGGTCGTTTAGTCTAAAGCTGGTGACTTTTCCTCGCACGTAAGCTCGGTAGCATTTGTAGAAATCAAGAAGTTTCTCCACTTCTCTGTCTCCCGAATAGTTGACGTATCTCTCAACAAAAAATTTTGACAAGTCACTTCGGTCTTTAAACTCCAAGTCCATAGCTAAGAAGGCAACGTCAGAGGCAACATCACAGAACCTGAATCTTTCATTGAACTCTATCGCGTCGAAAATGTAAATCCTGTCCGCAACAAAGATGTTGCCCGAATGGATGTCTCCATGGCACTCTCTGATTCTGTTCTCAACCACTCTCTTCGCAAAAAACGCCGCGTTTTCCTCCATGAATTCCTCTGTTCTTTCACGGATTAATCTGTAACTTTCCGCGGGTATAGTTTTGCCAATGAACTCCTCGCTTTGCTCAAAATTCTCTCTCCAATTAGTTTCTATCATCGGCAAGGACCCAAACTCGCCTATTCTCTTACCTGTTTTTGCTTTCGAGTGGAATTCGGCTATGATTTTTGCCATTCTATCAACGAGCGGTCTGTCCACTTTTCCCTCTTCAAGAAGTCGAGTCATAATCTTTTCTTCGGGTATTCTCTTCATTTTCACGGCGTATTCAACGGTTTCTCCTTCACCGCCTATTTTGATAGTTTCTGATTTGTTGACGGGAACGACCTCCAGATACATGTCTCCACATAACCGCTTGTTGAGCTCCAACTCTTTTTCGCAGAAGAGCCGTCTCTTCTCAAGGGTTGAAAAATCTAGGAACCCGAAGTCTACAGCCTTTTTCACTTTGTAAACGAAATTTCTAGTCAAGAAAACAAATGATATGTGCGTCTGTTTCAGTTCAATTTGCTCCACTTCTTCGTCATAAGCTTCAGGCTTCATCAGCGCTTCTACAACCTGCCTCTGGTCAGTCACGTATTCTCCCAACCTATTTCATTCAAACTTTCATATTCTATTAAGGTCGGCTTCAATATTGTTTTTGTCATCGAAACAGATAGTTTTCGTCTAATCTTGTAGTCTTCAGCAATCTTTCGGCTTCAGCCAAAACTTCAAACTCCCAACTCTAATTTTTTTATTCGCCATTCATTTTATAACCGTATTGAAGTGACCCGTTTTTATTTTTCCCCATAAAGCCTTAAATATCCTGCTTGTTACTGACTTGACGATAGATATGCCAAAATGGGGCTACTCAATAACCGACATAGATGTGGAAAAGACAGCTAAAGCTAGTGGACGCGAGCTTAGGATATCTCATAAACACGCAAGAGAAGTGTGCAGGACAATAAAGGGAATGAATCTCGATCAAGCTAAAGATTTCCTTAATCAGGTTATTCTTAAGAAGAAACCTGTTCCCTTCCGCAGATTTAACAAACATGTGCCCCATCGTCACGGTTTGGAAAAAGCCTTCTCCGGTAGATACCCTGTTAAGGCTGCACAACAAATTTTGAAGGTGCTTGAAGGCGCTGAAGCAAATGCAGAATATAAAGGTCTTGACATGGAGCGGCTTCGAATAATTCACGCTTCAGCCTCCCAGGCAATGAAGATAAAACGGTTTATTCCCCGAGCCTTCGGCAGATCATCACCAAGATTCAACACCCTTTCTCACGTAGAACTTGTTCTAGAAGAGATGGAGGCAAGCTAATGTCGGTGGTTAAACACTTCATAGAAGATTCAATAAAGAAAGCAGAGATTGACGAATTTCTGCAAAACGAATTCGAGCGGGCAGGATACGGTGGCGTAAGCATCACCAAAACCCCTCTGGGAACCCATCTCGTAATATACACCATGCGCCCAGGCATAGTCATCGGAAGAGGCGGAGAAACCATAAGAGCACTCGCAACCGTCCTCGAAGAAAACTTCCAGCTTCCCAGCCCCCAAATTTCAGTAGCTGAAATCGAAATCCCAGAACTAAACGCCTACGTTGTGGCGTCACGAATTGCCTCAGCATTAAAGCGAGGCGTCCACTATCGAAGAGCCGGTTTTTGGGGACTTAACCAGATCATGGACGCAGGGGCACAAGGCGCAGAGATTATTATCAGCGGCAAATTACGGACTGACCGTGCTCGATACGAAAAGTTTAGGTCAGGATATTTGCCTAAAAGCGGGGAGCCTCCCAGGAAACACATGCGAAAAGCGGAGTTGCATGTTCAATTGAAACCTGGAATTTTGGGCGTAAAAGTTCGGCTGATTCCACCTGATGCAGAGTTTCCCGATCAGGTACAAGTACAAATACTTGATGAAGACTTAGAGAAAGAACCAGAAGGAGAAATCGAAGAAAAGGCAACAGTAGCAGAAGAAAAAACGGCTGAACCAGCCGCATCCCCAGCTGAAGAAAAAGAGGCAACTGAAGAGGCTGTGTCTGAACCTGCGGTTCCTCCTGCTAAGGAAAAGGCAGAACCAGAGAAGAAAGTAGCCGAAAAAGTTCCTCCTACCAAAGATAAGAAGGTAACTAAAAAGAAGGCTGCAAAAGCTCCTGCTGCTGAAAAGAAAGCAGAAGAAAAAGTGGTTAAACCAAAGGTTACTCCTGCTAAAGAAAAGAAGAAGGTTTCCAAAAAGAAAGTAGCTAAACCGAAAGCTCCTGCCAAAGAAAAAGCAGCTGAACCCAAGGTTACTGCTCCGAAAAAAGAGAAAAAGATATCCAAGAAGAAAGCTGTTAAAACAAAAGCTAAGCCTGTAAAGAAAAAGAAGGCTGCAAATAAGAAAGCAGAAGAAAAAGCGACTAAATCCACAGCTCCTGCTAAAAAGAAGAAAGTAGCAAAAAAGAAGGTTTCTTCAGCTAAAAAAGTTGCAACGAAAAAGAAGAAAACTAAAGCTAAGGCTACTTCTGCCAAAAAAACGAAGAAAGCATCCAAAAAGAAAGTAGCCAAAGTAAAAGCTTCGGCTAAAGAGAAGAAGGAGGCTGAAGAATAGAATGGCAATATTACGGTTAAACGACATTCGAGATATGTCTTCTGAGAAACGAAAAGAAAAGATAACCGAATTTAGGACAGAACTAGCCCGATTAAAGACAATGGTTGAGGCAGGCGGCTCCATAGACAACCCCACCCAAATACGCGAACTACGCAAAACCATTGCCCGAATACTCACAATCGAAGCCGAAGAAAAACGAGGAGATGAACAGAAATGACTGTCACACCCAGCATAGTTCAACATGAATTCATCGGCCTTGAAGCCAAGGTGGTTAAAAGTTCAAACCCCGACGTAGTTGGAATCGCGGGTAAGGTGGTTGATGAAACCCGCAACACACTCGCAATCTTGTGTAGTGGCGAAAGAAAAGTAATTGTCAAGGATACCGCTGTTTTTGAGTTTGTGCTACCAGACGGGACAGCTGTGGAGATTGACGGCAAAGTTATAATGGGACGACCTGAAGATCGAATTAAGAAAAGACCAAGGAGGTTATGGTAGATGTCAGCACTTACCGCAAAAAAACCAAAGAAAACATGTGACGATGTCAATTGTCCATTTCATGGATCCCTTGCCCTGAGGCGGCGTTCACTGGAAGGAATAGTGGTCAGCGATGAGATGGAAAAAACTGTTATCGTCCGCCGCGACTATTTGCAATATGTACCAAAATATAGAAGGTACGAACGAAGACGTAGAAACATACCCGCACACAATCCACCCTGTCTAGAAATCAAAGAAGGAGACAAGGTGAAATTGGTAGAGTGCCGTCCAATAAGCAAAACCGTCTCGTTCGTTGTTATCGAGAAATTGGAGGAAGGACCTAGTGGCGGCAAGAGCTAAGTCTCGGGCTTTCATGGCAAAGGGCGTTGTCGGTCAGAAACCAAAGATTTCCCGAGGACTACCAAACGGCTCCATCTTGAAGTGCGCCGACAATTCGGGTGCCCAAGCAGTTCGTCTGATTCAAGTTGTAGGATACAAGGGCCGCTTATGTCGGGTTCCATCAGCTTCTGTGGGGGACCTAGTCACCGTCTCAGTTAGAAAAGGGACACCCGACATGAGAAAGAAGATATTTCACGCTGTTGTTGTTCGGCAGAGAAAACCGTTTCGCCGTGTTGACGGAATCTGGGTTCAATTCGAGGACAACGCAGCTGTCATAATGACTCCGGAGGGGGAAATGCGGGGCTCAGAGATTCGGGGACCCATTGCGAAGGAGGCGGCGGAGAAATGGCCTAGAATCGCCAGCGCTGCCAGCATCATCGTATAGGAGACTTAAAGATGAAAACAACAAAACCTACTAAACAGAGAAAAAGGCTGTATCAAGCTCCTGTTACCGAACGATACAGAAGATTCTCTGCACCCCTCGCATCTAAATTGAAAGAATCTCATGGCACCAGCTCGGTTCCAGTGAGAAAAGGCGACACCGTTATGATTATGAGGGGAGACCGTAAGGGCTTCGAAGGAAAGGTCACTCAGATTAACCGGAAAAACTACAGAATATTTGTTGAGGGGGCAAATCGTGAGAAGGTGGATGGGACCTCTATCTCTGTTCCTATTCATCCTTCAAAGGTAATGATAACACGCCTAAATCTTGATGACAAATGGCGCAAAAAGATTCTGGAAAGAAAAGGTGCAGCTGAGAAATCTGAAATCGCCGAAGAGGAGCCTCCGAAGAAAGAGAAGAAAAAGAAGAGAAAAACAACTAAGAAAACAAAAAAATCTGGAGGAAAATGAGTTGGGAAGAAAAGGCGAACGTGGATGTTTGAAGAGGAAACCTGCACCGAAGATGTGGCCTATTCATCGAAAGGAGGCTGTTTGGACAGTTATGCCCAAACCTGGCCCTCATCTCATTTCACGTTCTTTACCGCTTGTCCTTATTGTCCGAGACATGCTTGGATTCGCAAAAACGGCTAAGGAAGCCAAGAACATAATTTCTAACGAGAAGATAATGGTTGACGGCAAAGTCAGACGTGATGAGCGTTTTCTTGTTGGTTTGATGGATGTCATCTCCATAGTTGACGCTAAGAAATCCTATCGAGTCCTACCTTCTGGGAAGGGTCTCGTTCTTCATCCAATTGATGCTAAAGAACAATCCTTCAAACTTTGCCGAATAGAAAACAAACACGTTGTGAAAGGTGGAAACGTACACCTTGATCTTCATGACGGAGCGAACTCCCTGATTCAAGTGAGCAACCCTCAGAATCCAGAAGAAGATACATATCACACTCTTGATGTGCTGAAGCTTAGCGTTCCTGATCGGGAACTTCTTGGACACACGAAACTAGCTGTAGGAGCGCCTGCAATAGTAATCGGCGGAAAAAACATGGGCAAATCTGGCAAGGTTGTTACCATCGAAAAGAAACCAAGCAAAAAACGTAGAGACCTACTTGTAACCCTTGAAGACACAGATGGGAACCAATTCCAGACAATCCTCGATTTCGTTTTCATACTCGGCGACACTAAACCCTCCATATCCCTACCGGAGGTGGATTAACTTGGCAAAAGACAAAGCAGCACCTCCTGCAGAGAAAAAGATGAAAACTAAAAAGAAGGCTGCCAAATCAAAAGCTCCTGTTGATGCTAAAAAAGCTTTAGCGGCTAAGAAAGCAGCCAAGAAAGAAGCTCCACCAGAAAAGAAAAAGCCTGTAAAAAAAGAGAAAGCAGAGTCAAAGGTAGCTAAACCGAAAGCTCCTGCCAAAGAAAAAGCAGCTGAACCCAAGGTTAGTCCTGCTAAAGAAAAGAAAGAAGTTCCCGAAAAGAAGGTAGATGAAGCAAAAACTCCATCTGCAAAGAAAGAGCCGGTGAGTGAAGAGAAAACAGAGCCTAAAGCGGCTGAAACTGCACGTAGAGAATGGACTAAAAAACCCATGCTTAAGCCTAGAATAGAAAAAGTAACTGTCAATATGTCAGTTGGACAGTCAGGAAAACCTCTTGAACAGGCGGCAACAATTCTCCAGCAACTAACAAATCAAAAGCCCTCTCGGAGACAAGCCAAAAAAACCATACGCGAATTCGGTATTAGAAAAGGGGAATCTGTAGCGTGTCTAGTGACTCTTCGAAAGGAAAAAGCAGAAGAATTCCTCCGGAAGGCTCTGCAAGCAGTCGAGAACAAGCTTTCAAAGTACTGTTTTGATCGCCAAGGCAACTTTGCATTTGGAATCAAAGAACACATAGACATTCCCGGCACCAAATACATGCCTCAGCTCGGCATCCACGGCATGGATGTCTCAGTTTCCCTTGGCAGAGCAGGATACCGAGTTAAACGTAGACACCGCGTCAAGTCTAAGATTGGAAAAAACCATCTGTTGACCACTGAAGAAGCGGTACTATTTATTAAAGACGAATTTGATGTTGAAATAATATAATAAGGATGAATTCATGGTGAAACAGCAATCTAGGACAGAACGAAAGTCCAGTAAAGGCAGTCGACCCTGTAGACGATGCGGGTCCTACGGCGCGCTTATCCGCAGGTACGACTTGAATCTTTGTCGTCAATGCTTTAGGGAGATTGCTAAAGATCTAGGTTTCAGGAAGTACGAGTAAAAGGAGATGTATCAGATTTGCCTATGATGGACACGCTTGCAAACGGTTTAACCACCATAATTAACAATGAGATACGAAGAAAACGCGAATGCATAATCAACCGAGCATCCAAACTTTTGGGGCGTGTCTTGCGAGTTATGCAGCTTAATGGTTACATCGGAGAGTTCGAGTTTATTGATGATGGGCGCTCCGGAAAATTTAGAGTACAGCTTCTTGGCAGAGTCAACAAATGTGGCGCTATAAAACCTAGGCTTCCTGTAAATTCTAAGGAAATAGAGAACTGGGAAAAACAGTTTCTCCCCTCCAGAGACATAGGAGTGCTAGTGTTTTCCACCTCTCAAGGGGTTATGTCCCATAAAGAGGTTAAAGAAAAGAAGATTGGTGGGCGCCTTTTGGCCTTTGTTTATTAGGAGAAGTAGAATATGCGGGCAATCGAAACTGTGGCAACTGTTGAAATTCCTGAAGGCGTAGAGGGTACGCTGGATGGCAGAATCGTTACGATAAAAGGTGAAAAAGGAGAATTGGTCAGAGACTTTTCTCATGCGCCCGTGCAGATTCAACTAGATGGAAAGACAGTAACCGTTCAAGCAAGTTGGCCTCGCAAAAAGGAAGCTGCCCTTGTGGGAACTGTCCGTTCTCATATCCAGAACATGATAAAGGGAGTAACGAAGGGATTCACTTACAAAATGAAAATCGTTTTCTCCCACTTCCCAATAACCGTTAAAGTTCAAGGGAAAACATTAACCATCGCGAACTTCACCGGAGAACGAAACCCGCGCAAAGCCAAGATAATGGGAGACACCAAAGTTACAATCAAGGGAGACGACATCATCATACAGGGAATCAGCCTTGAAGATGTTAGTCAAACCGCTGCAAACATCCAAAATACAACAAAAATTAAAATAAAAGATCCGCGGGTGTTCCTAGACGGCATCTACGTTTACGAAAAACATGAGGGAATCCAAGAATGACACCGAAAGAGCAGGAGACAATTGCAGAAAAGCAATTCCCCAAAAAGAATCAAAGACACAAGAAACCCAAATTTAGGCGCCAAGAAAGCTGGAGATATAAGCGCGTGGGGAATACTTGGAGAAAGCCTCATGGCATAGACAGCAAAATGCGGAAAAAAGTTAAGGGATGGCCCGTCTCTCCAACCACCGGTTACCGAAGCCCCAAGAAAACAAGAGGTCTGCACCCGTCAGGTTTCGTAGAGACTCGAGTTCAATCTGTGACTGATTTGGGGGGAATAGACCCCGAATTGCAGGCTATAAGAATAGCTCGCACGGTGGGAGGTAGAAAAAGAGTTGAGATTCTATCTTTAGCTGAGGAAAAAGGAATCCACGTTTTAAATCCAAGAGCGGCTCGGGAGCCTGAAGAGTTCAAGGAAGGCGAGGAGTTAGAAGAAATAGAAGAGACAGAAAACCTGTCTGATGGAGAGAAGTGAAGTTGAGTCTAAAAAGTCAGCGTCGGTTAGCTGCCGAGATCTTGAAGATAGGCGAAAGCCGAGTTTGGATAGACCCAGAAAGGATAGATTACGTTGAAGCAGCCATCACTCGAGAAGAAATCAGGAAGTTGATTCACGAAAAAGTTGTCAGAGCGCTTCCTCAGAAAGGCGTTAGCCGTGCTCGAGCCAGAGCTCTGAAAGAAAAGAGGAAGAAAGGACTGAGGAGAGGATTTGGAGGAAAGAGTGGTTCTGCTAGGTCAAAAATCTCCAAGAAGCAGGCTTGGATAAACCAGATTAGACCCTTAAGGAAGAGATTGCACGAATTGAAGGATAGCCGCGCTATCACAGAAGCTGTTTACCGTAAACTGTATGATATGTCAGAAAGCGGAGTCTTCGAATCGAAGGCTGATTTGGAACGCTACATCCGAATCCATGGTTTATGGAGGAGACGATAATGGCAACTGGACCAAGATACCGAGTGCCTTTCCGCAGAAGAAGAGAAGGCAAAACAAATTATCGATCCCGCAGAGCTCTTGTTCTGTCCAGGGTGCCTCGTCTAGTAATTCGGCTTACTCTGAATCATGCGATTGTCCAAGTAATAGAAGCTGAAGCCATAGGAGACAAGGTTGTTGTTTCTACTCATTCACGTGAATTGAAGAAAACCTACGGTTGGCTGGGCAACTGCGGAAATATTCCATCCGCTTATCTAACTGGTCTCCTGTGCGGTTTCAAGGCAATGGCTAATGGTGTAGACAAAGCTTTCTTGGATATTGGTTTGCATATTCCCTCTAAGGGAACGAGACTTTTTGCCGCCTTAAAGGGAGTCATCGACGCTGGTGTTGAAGTTCCCCACAGTGAAGATATACTTTCGGACGAAGATAGAATAAGCGGAAAGCACATCGCAGACTATGCAAGTCAGTTGGCTTCAGAACCTGAGGTCTACAAGCAGAGATTCTCAAAGTATCTTGCGGAAGGGTCACGGCCAGAAGAGATACCTGAACGTTTTTCTGCAGTGAAAGATAAGATTACATCTTCGTTTAAGAAAAAGGTGAAAGCACAGAGGGAAGAAACATGAGATCCCGCAAAGATAAGTTTGAAGATTGGAAACCCCGTACAAGGCTGGGAAAAATGATTCTTGAGAGGAAAATCTCTTCCATAGAAGAATTGTTCATGGAAGGGCTCAAGATACGGGAACCAGAGATAGTTGATGTTCTTCTTCCCGATCTCCATGAGGAAGTTATAAACATAGGTTTAGTGCAGAAGCAAACTGACGCTGGAGAGAAATCCCGTTTCAGAGCTATCGTGGTTGTGGGAAACCGCGACGGTTACGTCGGTTTGGGTTCGGGAAAAGCAAAGCAGGTGCGCTCCGCCATAGAGAAAGCTGCTGTGGACGCACGTCTACACATAACCCCTATTCGTCGAGGCTGTGGATCATGGGAATGCGGATGCGGAAAATCTCACTCTCTGCCATTCCAAGTTAGCGGCGAGTGCGGCGGCGTTGAAATTGTTCTGATTCCTGGCCCGAGAGGTTTAGGTATTGTTGCAAGCGAGGCAGCAAAGCTTATCCTAGGGTTGGCTGGTGTAAAGGATTGCTGGACGAAAAGCTATGGCTCCACAAGAACTGTACCTTCTTTTGCTTACGCCGTCTTTGATGCCCTTAAAAGAACTTACCTGTTGGTCACACCGAAGGATTGGGTGAGTTAAAGTGGCGGAACAAAGAAAGTGTTTGGTGGCAGTTCGGATTCGGGGCATTAGTGATATTTCTCAGGAAATCAAAGACACAATGAATATGCTGCGGCTAACCCGAAACTGTCACGCCACATTGGTTGACGATCGTCCCGCCTACAATGGCATGTTGCGGAAAAGTAAGGATTATTTGACTTGGGGTGAGGTCTCCCAAGAGAATGTGGCGCTTCTTTTGAAGAAGAGAGGAAGGCTTGTGGGGGATAAAAAATTGACAGACGAATACGCCAAAGAGTTGGGCTACAAATCGTTGGATGACTTAGCTGAAGCAATATTCAAGGTAGAAGTGGATTGCAGTAGTCTTCCCAAAGTTAAGCCTGTGTTCCGCCTTCGCCCACCGAAAAAAGGTTTCAAAGGAAAAGTGAAACGAAGTTATGCTGCTGGCGGGGAACTCGGATATAGGGGAGACGCAATTAACGACCTCCTGAAACGAATGGTGTAGCCGACGCAAGCGATAATCTTTATAGTCACCTTGTCAGCACAGTCTCAGTTAAGGAAGGAATTTCCGTGAGCGACCCTTGGTGGAAACGAAGAAAAAAGAAGAATCCTTGGTTTAATGACCTATACGACGAGCTGGAAAAGCTAGGGGACCTTATAGATGAAACCATGCAGAAAGCCTTGGACAACCCCTCCAAAGACACGCCAACAAAACGTAAAATTTTTTCCGTAAAAATCGGTCCTGACGGAAAGCCAAATGTTCAAGAGTTTAATAACAATCAACCACTGCAAGCTGAATCCGAAGTCGGCGACGACTTGGAGCCTTTAGTCGATATCCTCGAAGAGGGGGAGACGGTGATTGTTTTAGCGGCGCTTCCGGGAGTCAACAAAGATGACATTGACCTTCGCTTAACTGAGAGAAATTTGACTTTTTCTGTTGATGCTGTTGACTTTGAGTGGTATGATGAATTGAGGCTTCCTGCTAGAGTGAATCCGAAGTCAGCGCGGGCGTCGTACAAGAATGGAGTGCTGGAGATAAAAGTGAAAAAATTGGAGAAGCCATTTAGGGCTGGTAGAATATCTTTGAAAAAGTGAGGTTTGATGTTTGCCACATAAAAAGAGGAAAGTTAGAAAACAGCGTGGATCTAGGACCCATGGATACGGTCAGATAGGGCAACATAGAAGTGGAGGGGGCGGAAGAGGAGGGCATGGAAAAGCAGGATTGGACAAACACAAATGGACATACGTGATAAAACATGACCCCACATACTGGGAAAAGAAAGGCTTTGTGTCCACCAGAACCCTCGGAAAAAAGGTTAGCATCATAAATGTTGGAAAATTGGATGATCTTGTTGACAAACTGGATTCCGAGAAAAAGCTGGAGAGAAAAGAGAAAAAGATCTTTTTGGATTTGGAAAGCCTTGGCTACGACAAGCTTTTGGGAACTGGCGAAGTAAGCAAACCTCTGCTAGTTAAGATCGTGTCATATTCAGAGGCTGCCTCTAGGAAATTGGAAGAGGCAGGCGGAGAAATCCTCAAAGAAAAAGAGTAAACGCCGAATGATGTTCCTAGTTTAACTGATTTGGGTTAACCTAAAAAGTCAAAGTGTTTATATTTGCGTTCAACATACGCAACTTAACAAACCAACTTACAAAATGTTAAACTTAATAATATAGGCGAAAAGTCATGGCTGGCAGATTCCTTTCACTGTTCGGACCACTATCAAGGTTCCTACCTGAAGTAAGCTCACCAACTCGGAAAGTGAGCTTCAACGAAAAACTATTCTGGACAGCCTTGGCGCTAATAATTTATCTGGTTATGGGTCAGATATTTCTCTTCAATGTCAGAGATCTAGGAACGCAAGTCGAAACTCTCAGAATAATTTTTGCTTCGAACCAAGGAACCCTCACAGCGCTTGGGATAGGTCCCATAGTAACTGGTGGGCTTATTCTGCAGTTGCTCATCGGCTCCAGCATCGTAAGTGCTGATTTAAGCAACCCAGACGACCGGGCTCTGTTCACTGCAGCCGCAAAGGTCTTTTCCATAGTTCTCACCGGAGTTCAGGCTTCTGCCTATCTCATAAGCGGAATGTATGGTACTCTGGACCCTATTTCCAGCATAATAATTTTTGCTCAACTTCTATTCGCTGGTGTAGTGCTGATACTCTTGGATGAAATGTTGCAGAAAGGTTGGGGAATTGGAAGCGGGATAAGCCTCTTTATCTTGGCTGGAGTAGCGCAAACCATTATGTGGTCCAGCTTCTCTCCATTTGGACCTATGGATGACGGTAAGCAGCATGGAGCATTCATCGCCCTTGGTCAAACAATCCTTAACGGTGAACCTTTGACGAACGCCTTTTTCAGATACGACCTAAAGAGTGGTGCTCTTACGACTCTTCCTAGTATGCTAGGTTTCCTAACAACAATCATTGTATTCGTCATAGTAATCTACATGGAAGGAGTCAGAGTTGAACTTCCCATCTCCCATGCCAATTACCGAGGATTCCGAGGCAAATACCCAATAAAACTTCTCTACGTCTCAAACCTACCTGTAATCTTCGCCTCCGCCCTCTTCGCCAACGTCTACGTATTCGCGCAACTTCTGCAAAGCCAGTTTCCGAATAACTTCTGGGTCAACCTTCTCGGTACCTTTGGAGGGGAGCAAGGAACAACCCTAAACGGAGGTCTTGCATATTACGTGACTTCCCCTAATGGTTTAGGAGAGGTTGTAGCCGATCCGTTGAGAGCCGTAGTTTTTGTAGGCGTTATGGTTACATTTGCAATAATCTTTTCGTTAACATGGCTAGAAGTAGGAGGCTTAGGACCCAGCACTGTCGCAAAACAGCTTGTTGACTCAGGCATGCAGATTCCAGGATTCCGCAGGTCAGGCAGGTCCATAGAAATGATTCTCAAACGTTACATTCCGGTGGTTACAATCCTTGGGGGCGCAATAATTGGGTTTATTGCCGCTGTTGCCGGATTCTTCGGCGTGTTCGGAACAGGTATGGGTGTCCTGCTTGCAGTAGGTATCTTATATCAGTATTATCAACTACTTGTGCAGGAGCAGGTTGCCGAGATGTATCCAGCCTTGGGTCGTGTATTAGGAGGATAAAATTTGAGTAGAAACATAAACATCGCAGAAATAGCCGAGACTGGAAAACATTTTCATACCAAAGAAACTAAAGCCTATGGGAGGAGTAGATGATGAGTTCCTTCTTGGCTCAGGCCCCCTACATAACCATAATTGTTCTCTTTGTTTCCTTAGTCATGTCCTTCTTTTCCTCAATGATCAACATCAAGTTCGTGCCTAAGGAGCACCGCCAAAAAGTAAAGGCACTGCAACGCAAGATCTCTGCTTTAACTAAAGAGAAAAACGAAAATATGAAGAAGGCGAAGAGCGAAGAAGACAAAAAACTGCTCAAGAAGGCTAAGAGGCAAGAAAAACAGCTTCTTCAGCTTCAATCTCAAGCCCTATCCTTGTCTTCTAAACAGTTTAGAGTGTTTCCTATTACTATGGCAGTTTTTTTTGTTGTGTGGCTTTTGCTAACTGGGAACTTTTTTGTTTTCAAATTGTTTGAGAGCCCATTCATTGGTCCCGACCCTGTGGCTTATCTTCCATGGTTGGATGGCGTATTGCCGCTGACCCTGTTTAACTGGTATTTCATATGCTCTATTCTGTTTTCAATCCTATTCTCTCGTATCTTCGGCTTGACGGGAGGAACTGACTAGGGTGCCAGAATCTTCTAGGCGAGCTTGAAGCAATGAATCTTTAATCTGGAATGGCGGCTGTCAGACTGTGAAAAACGGTGGTAGAAAAGAACAGAAAAAAATTGTTATATGTATCAGCGGAATGACTGGTTCCGGAAAGAGCACAGTGGCGAAAAGATTAGCCGACAAATATGGACTTGATTACTTTTCCGGCGGGAACGCTTTGAAAACGTTAGCCCAAGAAGAGGGATACAATCCTGATGTAACTGGATGGTGGGAAACAGCTGAGGGCCTGAAGTTTCTTCAGCAGAGGATGGGAGACCCTGTCTTCGACAAGAGAATTGATGAAAAGTTGCTGGAGCTGGCGGAGCAAGGCAACGTTGTTCTTGACAGCTGGACTATGCCTTGGCTGTTAAATTGGGGATTCAAGGTGTGGTTGGAGGCTTCGCCTCAGGTTAGAGCCAAACGAGTGGTGAATCGAGACTCCATCAGCATTGAAGAGGCGATAAAAGCCTTAACCGAAAAAGATGAACGAACTAGGCAGATATACAAGAAACTTTACGGGTTCGATTTAGGCAACGACCTTTCTCCCTTCAATCTTGTTCTCGCCACAGACGAGCTGGAACCCGACGAAGTCTTCCACGCCGTATGCCTAGTTACCGACCGCCTAGTCTTCGAAGAAACCTAGCTCCACAATACTTTCTACAAGTTTTTCGAAGTTTTCTCTTGTCCGCTCCCGCTTGTAACCTCGTAACTTTTGTATCAGCTGTTTTTCGTCAATCTTCCCCAGATTCTCATTCACCTTATCTGCAATCTGGCTTCCCAACAAAAGATACTGGCAGACTGAAGTGACATTCGAGACTCTTCGGTTTATGCTCCCTGTCTCAAAATCCACCAAGTAAGGCCGGTCATTATTGTCAACGAGTATGTGTTTCGGCGCGTTGCTTAGTTCTCCATGGTCCAATCCCGTTTCATCGAGCCTGTAGCACTGCTCCAAAATATCTTTTAAAATCAAGCGTACACGTGATTGCGCTTCTTTTTCTCCCAAAGATTCTATCCATTCGGGAAAGTGTGTTCCTTCAATCAGCTCCATGAGCAGAAAGTTTTCGCTGATTTCCAGCAGTTTCGGTCCAACATTTTTGGAATTAGCTATTTTCAGCATCTCCCCTTCATGGAACATTCCCTCGCGGTCAGCGTCAACTCTGCGAATCTTCAAAGCTGCTAGCCCCAAATTGGTGTAGGCTACAACAACTATGCCCACGCAGCCTTTCCCCAGAACCGGCACACCAAAAACGCTCTTATCTCCCGTAAACTCTAGAGCTTGCACTCCTAGTTTCTCTAGCTCCTTGAGGCGTCTCTCCAATTCTTCCTGTTCGCATCTTGGATACCCTAGGATTTTGCAGTGTTTCATTTCTCGGAGCGCTTTCAGGGAGACCACTTCACCCGACTTCAAATTTTCTCACCTCAAGATGCTGTTTTTCTGAGAACAGTTGTTAAATATGGCATTTCATCATCTGAATGATGGCGGGTTCCATGTCTATAATATCTTTGCTCTCCGATTTCGGCGGTAAGGACCCTTACGTGGCGGAGATGAAAGCCGTAATCCTCTCCATCAACCCCCAAGCCCGCATCATAGACATAACCCATGAAATAGAAAAATTCGACATCCGCATGGGCGCCTATGTCCTAGCTTCCGCAGCCCCCTACTTTCCCCAGAACACAGTTCATGTGGCGGTCGTAGACCCTGGCGTCGGAACAAAAAGGCGCCCCATAATCGTAGAAACCAGCCGCAGCCTCTATGTTGGACCCGACAACGGGCTCCTGATGTTGGCTGCCCACAAAGAACACATAAAAACCGTTTACACCATAGACAACCCAGAATACATGCTATCAGACGTATCCAAAACTTTTCACGGAAGAGACCTCTTTGCTCCAGCAGCCGCGCATCTAACGCGGGGAATTAAGCCCTCCGATTTTGGGTCATCAATACACGACTACATAATTCCCGAGTTCGCGGAACCACACGTAAAAGATGAGGAACTGCGGGGAGAGGTTCTACATATAGATGATTTCGGCAACATCGTCAGCAACATTACGTTAGAAGAGCTTGAGAAAATGGGATTTCATAAAGAAAATTCTCTCTTTGTTAGGATTGGCAAAAAAAGCTTGACCATGCGGTTCTGTTCAGCCTACGGCGAAGTCTCGTCTGGGACTCCTTTGGCTTTGATTGGCAGCAGCAACTTTCTTGAAGTAGCCGTTAACCAAGGAAGTGCAGCAGAAATTTTCGGGGCAAAGGTTGGAGAAGCATTTCACGTCTCTGGGGTCTCCTAGCCGAACTCTGTTAATAGTTTTCTATCCAGAACATGTCTCCGCGGGATTTTGCTAAGGCGTAGCCGATTATCAACCCGGATGCTAGTCCGCCGAAGTGGGCAACTATGTTGACGCCTGCGCCTGTGCTCAGAATTAGCAGCAGAAAGGCGTACATTAATGCCCCTACAATGGATTGGCCGAACGTTTTCCGCATGTATATGATGCCTGCGCCGTACATTCCGAATATTGCTCCCGAAGCCCCAGCAGAAAGCGTGGTTGGCGACATAAGAAAGAGTGTCAGCAGGCTGCCTGAAAGCCCTGAAAGCATGTATACGGCAAAGTATTCTTCGGTGGTGAAGAGTTCTTCGGCTCTTAAACCGAATATGACCAGGAAGAGCATGTTTAGTGCGATGTGGCTTATGTCCACGTGAACGAAGATGGAGGTTAAGAGCTGCCAGTATTCGCCATTCAAGACGTTGATGTTGTATTGTCCGAGCTGAAGGAGTACACTGTCGGCTGTTTGGATGAAGCTTCCGCCAAGCAAGGAAGTGTAAACGTAAACCAGTATGTTCGCAATTACCAGAAACATTGTTGGTCTTAGCATAGACCGGCTTCTCATTCCTGAACAATCCTCAAAAGCAAACACTCCGCCGTATATATGCATACCTTGCCTCTCTTTGTTTCTGGTTGACCGTAAGGTAAATGTTGAAGGGTCTTGTATATTTGCGGCTATGATAGTTGATGTTTTCCTTTCGTCGGTTCTCTTTCTGATTGGTGTGACCGTGGTCTTTCTTTACTCCAGATTAGATGAGAAGGTTGACAGTCTCCTCGGCGGGCAGGAACTCCAGCTAAAGCACGTAGTTTTGTTGGTGGCTGCCATGGGCGCAATGGTAACGGTGCTGGTGTTTGTTCCAGAGCAGTCTATGCTTGTTCTCTTCTCCTTCGCTTATGTTGTGGCGTTGTTCCTTTTCACTTACCTGCTGGTGCCAAAATGGTATGTGGCAGTGGTGCCGCCTGTCCTGTTCATCTTGTCGTTTCTCTATTTCTGGAATATTTACCTGTTCAACCTTTTTGCCATAATTTTCGGTATCAGCATCTCAGTTTACATGGGGAGCCTATTCAACTGGAAAACGACAATAGGCTTCGTCTCCTTACTGACCATTATCGATATTATCCAAGTGTTGGTTACACGATTTACTGTAGCTTCGGCGCAAAAGGCTCTTGAGCTAGGGTTGCCCATAGGCGTTATGCTGCCTGCAATCCCCTTCACTGACAATTACACCTTTCTTGGTTTGGGAGACATCTTCTTTCTGGGGCTTCTCGGAATCCAAAGCACACAAAAATACGGCAGAAAATTCGGGCTCGCATCCATCGCAACAATGGCTGTTGTCTTCTTTCTGTTTCAAACCTTTATGCTAAACTCCCCCATCCAAGATTTCCCAGCAACAGTTTTTGTTATCAGCGGCTGGCTAACCGCTCTAGTCGCAAGACTCCTCTATAACGTGTTCACTTCTAAAAGAGAATAAACCTTTAGTCCCAACCCAAACTTCTAACTTTTTAGAGTTGTCACGAATCCTTGACTGTTCTTTTCGGTTTTTTCTGTACAAAGGCTGTTCTAACGTGTAGAAATATATGTATGTAAATCCCAATAGCCGCGGCGGTCAACGCTGTGAGTTCGAATGTAATCGAAAAGGTAAGGCATCTTTTTGAATTAGTTTCAGTAGTTTTGCTTTTTGGATTACAGACATTGCTTAGTGCTGGATTGTTTATGGGAATTATGGCAATTCCATTGTTGCCTTACATTTGGAGAATGATTTCAAGTGCGGATACTAATTTTGCAGCGGGATTTGTTCATTATCTTTATGTTATGCTTTTTGGGGTGGAGTTTTTGGTTGGCAGATTAATCCTATTTGCTGGTATCGCAATCTTGTTTATTGCCTTGTTTCAACTGCTCCTAAGTCGCCGCAGAGGAAATGAACTCGTTAAATCAGGATTATACTCTCGCATGAGGCATCCTCAGT
>CBFCZR010000003.1:0-32453 GCA_965602795.1 Candidatus Bathyarchaeota archaeon
AGAATCTTGATGGACACAAGCGGCTCCTCTGATGTTCTGTCCAAGAATGTGAGGAAACTTGAAGTTGACCTTTCGGATGTTGAAGCCGTGTTTATTTCACACTGGCACATGGACCACTGCGGCTGCTTAAGCCATGTTCTCCCCTTGTTGAGGCCGCAGACTCCAGTTTATGTGCCCTCTGAACACCCTTCTGGGATTAAGACGATAAGGGAGGCTGAGGGAACTCCGGTTGTTTGCTCTGACCCTGTGTCTCTTATGGATGGGGTTATGTCGACAGGCGAGATGATGGGGGGATTAAGGGAGCATTCGCTGGTGATTAACCTGAAAGGCAAGGGTTTAGTGGTCTTAGCAGGTTGCGCTCATCCCGGAATTGTGAACATTGTTAAACGTGCGCAGCAGGTCAGCGGAGTATCAAAGGTGTATGCAGTTATGGACGGTTTTCACATTTCCAGTAAACGCGAAGGAGAATACGTAGCGGAATCTTTACAAAAAATGGGCGTCAGACTAGTTTCTCCTTGTCACTGCACTGGCGCTAACGCAAGAAACGCTATCGCAGACAGCATGAAGGACAAATGCCAAAAAAATGGCTCAGGAAAAGTTTGGACAATCAATTAAGGTTTCTAGAGACAGCTCGCCTCAGATATTAAGTTAAAAATTTCGGTGCCTTCTATGGGCGATTTGGTTTGCCTAGGAGCAATATTTATAACCTGACATTCTTATTGGAAAAGACGAACTGGGAATAACACAACAGAAGGACATCAAGCATGGGACATAGAAAAAAGCATGCTCCTAAACATGGTTCATTAGCATATTTACCTAGAGGACGCGCCAAACGAACGGCGGGAAGAATCCGCTTCTGGCCCAAAGTAGAAGAGGGACCAACTTTGCTCGGATTCATGGGCTACAAAGCCGGAATGACTCACATCCTCATGGTGGAGGACAAACCAAACTCCCTAGACTTCGGCAAAGAGGCATCACATCCAGCAACAGTGTTGGATGTTCCCCCAATAACCGTTTTTGCCATTCGCGCCTACACACGAGACCAGTATGGTTTACACACCTTCACCGAAGCATGGATGAAGAGTCCACCCAAAGATTTTGACCGCGCCCTTGTTTTACCTGAAAAATTCAACACTGAAGAAAAGTTGAAGAAGATTGAAGAGAACATAGAGGAAATAGCTGAGATACGCGTACTAGCTGCAACACAGCCGAGGCTCGCAGCTGTCCCTAAGAAAAAGCCAGACATCACAGAAATCAAGGTGGATGGAGGCTCAATCCAAGAACAATTCGAGTACGCAAAGGATCTGCTAGGAAAAACTGTTTCAATCACCGACGTTTTCAAGGAAGGACACTTCATGGATGTGGTGGCAGTAACAAAAGGAAAAGGCTTCCAAGGTCCAGTGAAACGGTGGGGAATCAAAATCTTGCCGCGCAAGTCCAGAAAGACCAAGCGGGGAGTAGCCGCAATCGGACCGTGGAAACCTGCAAGGGTCCTGTACACGGTTCCCAGAGCGGGGCAGATGGGTTACCACCAAAGAACCGAATATAATAAGCGCATCCTGAAAATCGGCATCGACGGAAAAACCGTTACTCCAAATGGCGGATTCCTGAACTATGGAGAAGTAAAAGGAACATACATACTCGTGGATGGAAGCCTTCCAGGTCCAACCAAACGTCTTGTGCGGCTGCGATATCCAGTTCGTCCTCCAAAAAAGATTGCTGAAAGCCCGCCAAACATCACTTACATCTCTTTGGAGTCTATGCAAAAATAAATGGTGACAAAATATGGGTAAGATTTCAGCTAAAGTTTTTGATCTGAAAGGCGAAGAAGTGTCCACAGTTAATCTTCCTCAGGTCTTCCATACGCCCAGCAGACCAGACGTAATAAAGCGGGCGGTGGTTACAATTCAGTCTCACCGTTTTCAGCCGCAAGGCAGAGACCCCATGGCAGGAAAACGAACAACAGCAGAATCACGAGGAACCGGTTTGGGAATATCACGCATGCCCCGAATGAAGGAAAGGGGACAACGAGCCGCATTCGCCCCAGGCACCGTAGGCGGCAGGTCAGCTCATCCTCCTGTGGCTGAAAAGAAAATAAGAAAGAAGATTCCCAAAAAGGAGATGCGTTTAGCCTTGCGTTCAGCAATCGCCGCAACAGGGTCAAAAGAGATTGTGGCTTCTAGAGGGCACATGGTGGATGATGTTCCCGATTTTCCGCTGGTTGTTGTGGATGAGATTCAAACCTTGAAAAGAACCAAGGACATTGAGGAAGCCCTCATCAACATTGGAGTATGGTCAGACATCTTTCGGGTCAAAGAAAGCCGGAAGATTAGAGCGGGCAAAGGAAAGATGCGGGGACGAAAGATGAAACAGGCTATTGGTCCTCTGCTGGTCATAACCAAAAACGAGGGCGTGGCTGAGGCAGCTCGAAACCTTCCCGGAATAGAGGTTGCTTCAGTTGAGAACTTGAACGCTGAACTGTTAGCGCCTGGAACTCATTCGGGGAGATTGACGGTTTGGACGAATTCAGCTCTTGAGAAAGTAGAGAAGGTTTTTGGAGGAAAATAGTTTGGATCCCTACAAAACTATCCGATATCCGGTTATGACAGAGGTTACAAGCCGCATACTTGAGTCGGAAAACAAACTCGTGTTCATTGTCAACCAAAAGGCTACGAAAAGAGACATCAGAATGGCGGTGGAGGAGCTTTATGATGTGGTAGTGGACAAGGTCAACTCTGCCATAACTCCTGAAGGCGAAAAAAAGGCTTTTGTGAAACTTCACCCCGACTACAGAGCGGTGGATGTTGCCATCAAGCTAGGAATCCTCTAGAGCAGAGGAACTTCTGGTTTTTAGGATGTCAGCATCTTCCAAAATTTTTCCCGCCACAGTGTTTCTGTTAGTTGTTGTAACTTCTCTGATTCTTCTTCTCTATCCTGAACTCATATATGATATTCTAATATGGGTGATAGGGTCTTTCCAAGCTGGAGGGCTACCTCTCCTGTTTGGCATGATGATTATACAGGCCATAGCTATCCCTGTTCCCTCTGAGCTTGTTCTGATTGCTGGAGGATTAGCCTTCGAATTCCCGTTCGGATGGATTGTTGGCGCATTAGGATCAATAGTTGCTGCTATGTTAGGCTTCTACATCTCCCGAAAAGGCGGAAGGTCACTTGCCATCCGATTTGTTGGCGAGAAAGGAATCAAGTTTGCGGATAACTGGTTTAACAGGTGGGGTGTTTGGGCGGTTCTTCTGGGAAGGTTTGCGCCCTTCATACCCTTTGATGCCATATCCTACAGTGCAGGCTTAACTACAATGAAATTGAAGAATTTCATGATTCCCACAATAATAGGCACGTTGCCTCGAGCCCTTTTTTACACTTCTTTGGGGAACTTTTTTGGCGTAACATTCCAACAACTTCTAGACCACTATAGAGAATTTGGGGAAATACCTCCAGAACTTCAGAGCATGGTTACTCAGTTCAATTATGTTCTGCTGGGAGTGGTTGCAGTGATAGCTGTGATTTTTGTGGCATACACTGTTGTAACCAGAAGGTACACAGCGAAGAAAGAAACTAAAAGTATTTAAAACGGAGTTCCATCTGTAGAACCTGAATGTTCCAAAGGAAGATGTTACATATTGGGTAAACGAATTCGAGTTCAAAGACGCGGAAGAGGAACCTCAACGTTTAAGGCATCAACCCACAAGAGAGTGGCTCCTGCTCAGTATCCTCCAATGTCAACCAAACAACAAGAAGGATTCATCCACGGTCAAGTCAAAGACATAGTCCACGACCCTGGAAGAGGAGCTCCTATGGTCGCCGTGAAGCTTGAGACCGGCGAAACCTACTACTCGGTGGTTCCAGAAGGCGTATATGAGGGACAGCCTACCCAAATCGGCAGCAAAGCCGCTGTGGAGATAGGAAACGTTCTTCCTTTAGGTAAGATTCCTGAAGGCACCATGGTCTGCAGCATCGAGCTTTCCCCCGGAGATGGAGGCAAAATGGCGCGTTCCTCAGGAGCCTACGCAACCGTCGTAGCGCACACGCCTGAGGGAACAATTTTGAAGCTTCCATCCAAAAGAACCAAGTACGTGAATGATCTTTGCCGAGCAACAATCGGCGTAATCTCAGGAGCTGGACGTACCGAGAAGCCGTTCCTCAAGGCTGGAAGCAAGTTTCATCTTATGAAGGCTAAGGGGCACATGTATCCTCGCACCCGGGGCATCGCAATGATTGCCGCTTCGCATCCTTATGGTAGCAGCAAGAAGGGTGGACGTAAGGTTACAACCGTGTCTCGGAATGCTCCTCCAGGCAAAAAGGTTGGTTTAATCGCAGCAAGAAGTGCCGGTAGCAGAAGCAAAAGAAAACGAGAATAGTCTGTAAAGCAAAAATTGAACCATAGACTTAGAGCTTAAGTTGTAGGGTCTTCACTAGTTCTCTTTTTCTGTTTCTAATCGTGACTTCGGTTACGTTTGCGGCTTTGGCTAGCTGGCTCTGGGTTACCTTTTCTTTCAACAGTTTAGCGGCTATGTAAAGAATTGCGGCTGCTAATCCAGACGGGTCTTTACCAGCAGTGGCATATTTTTTCTTGGCCTCTATAAGGAGACGGAGAGCTAGACCCTCCACATCGCTGGAGACGCCAGCCTTCTCAGCTATTTTTGTAATATAATCTAAAGGCTTATCGATAGGCATCTTCATGTCTAATCTTCGCACGATCAAACGATAGTTCCGTGAAACTTCTTTAATGTCTTGGAAACTGGCTTCCGTGATTTCTTTTAATGTTCTGGGGTTTTTGGTAAAACGATAAGCTGAGTAGAGCGCAGCGGCCATCATGCCTTTGATGCTGCGTCCCCGTACTAGTCCTTCGTTCAGGGCTTTGCGGTAGACAACAGCTGCCATTTCTTGAATTGAGGAGGGCGTGTTAAGTACGTCAGAGAGGCGTTGCAGTTCGTTCATAGCTTTCATTAAGTTTCTGCTTTTGGAGGCATGGATTTTTGAGCGCATCTGCCATCTTTTAAGGCGCCACATTTCTCGTTTAACTTTTGGTGACAGAGGGCGACCGAATGCATCTTTTCCCACCCGGATAACTGTGGATAAGCCTTTGTCAAAATGTGAATATTTTATGGGTGTCCCTGCTCTTACCTTAGTTTTTCTTTCTTCAGGAGTGAAAGCCCGCCATTCTGCTCCTTGATCAGCGATATCCTCTCCAATAACAAGACCGCAGTTGCTGCAGACAAATTCGCCCATGCCCAAATCCTTGACTACTTTATCGCTCCCGCATTCTGGGCATCTGGTTTGAACAACTTTTTGGGTTGGCATTATGATGTCTCTCCTATTGGAGATGAACCGCAAAAACAAGAATAACATTCTTTGCTGTTTTGCTCTTCTATATATATGTTACGTATAATACCTTAAAAACCTTGGCTTATAACTGAGCAAAAAAAGCCTCCCTTATATATCCAGCTTGTCATAAAAACTCGAAATTTTGGTCGAAATTCCAGACCACTTTAGAGGCTGTGAAAATCGCCAACTAACACTTGAAGCTAACTGAAAGGCTATTGGAGTCAAGCTAGAATTCGAATGTTTTCAGCGATCTTCCGCATCTCCTCTTGGCTGATTCGGGGTCTACTCCCCATTATTGAATGTAAGGAACCTCCTTTGTCGTCTTTAAATCTTGGAACAATGTGCGCATGAACGTGAGGTATCTCCTGTCCGCTTTCTTTTCCATTGTTAATAGCTATGGTGGTAGCCTGCGCACCTACAGACTCCTGAATTGGTGCAATCATCTTGTGGATTGTGCAGAAAAAAGCTTCAGCTGTATCCTCGTCAAGTTTTTCCAACTTAGAGACGTGAGTTTTGGGAATAACCACGGTGTGCCCCTTTGCTAAGGGGTTAGCGTCCAGAAAAGCTAACGTTTTTTCATCCTCAAAGACTGTGTGCGGTTTAATGTCGCCTTTAACTATTTTGCAGAATACACAGTTGCTGCTCATTTCTATAATTCATCCCCACAATTGCGTTATTTCGAGCTTGTACATCGCCTAAACTGTCCACATATATAGTGGGTTGTCAGAACTTATTTTTTTGCCTTGAAACATATATAAGCCAACAAACGTTATTTATGAAATTGGGGCTTGCGACATCTTTTGAAGTTTTCTCATCTAGTTGAGGCGTTTAAAAATCTAGAGAAAACTTCGTCTCGAAACGGTATGATTGACATTCTGGCAAAACTGTTCAAGAAAGCTGCAGAAGAGAACATTGATAAAATCTGCTATTTTGTGCTCGGAAACATTGTTGCCGGCTACAAGAATGTCAAAATGGGGATGGGCGATGAGATGGTGAAGACCGCAATTGCCTTTGCAGCCGATGTGGACGAAGACAAAGTGGAGAAGGAGATGCAACAGGTGGGCGACTTTGGTGATATTGCCTACAAGCTGGTTGGCAAGAAGGGGAAACGTTTTGAGGATTTTCTGAAAACTGAAGACCAACCCAACATCCAAGATGTTCACAAGGGATTAATGAAGATTGCGAAGGCGGAAGGCTCCGGCTCTGTAGAGGTGAAAGAGAAGACCTTGGCTGCTTTGCTGTCCACCGCCTCTCCTGAGGAACGAATGTACATTGTCAGATTGGCTACCGGGGAGATGAGGCTGGGTGTGGGAGACATGACTGTGCTGGATGGGTTGGCTTCTGCGTTTCTGGGAACAAAGGAGAAAAGACCGCCCTTGGAGCATGCCTACAATGTTTGCTCAGACATTGGATATGTGGCTAAAATTCTGGTTAGAAGTGGACTCGAAGGAGTGAAACGTATAAGAATTGCTTTGAATAGGCCTATTCGACCTATGTTGGCTCAGCGAGTTTCGGAAATGTCCATGATTATGGAAAAAATTGGCTCTGATGTGGTGGCTGCTGAAGAAAAATATGATGGGGAACGGATTCAGGCTCACAAAAATGGGGACAAAGTGAAGCTGTTTTCCAGACGATTAAGTGATGTTACTGACCAGTTTCCAGAGGTGGTCAAAAGCGTTAGGGAGCATGTTAGTGTTGAAAAGGCGATATTGGATGGAGAAGTGGTTGCCTACGATTTTGACAAAAAGGAGTTTTATCCGTTTCAGAAGTTGATGCAGCGAAGAAGAAAATACGATGTGGAAGATTATGCTGAGAAGATTCCTGTCAGGTACATGCTTTTTGATTTGTTCTACGTAGATGGGCATTCGCACATGCGGCGGGGCTATCCTGAGCGGAGAGAAAAACTGGAGCAGATAGCTGAAACTGGAAAATACACAGAAATCACAAACAGAATTACAAGCTCTAAGTTAGATGACATAGATGATTTCTTTCAGGATTGTCTAAAAAGGGGGTTAGAGGGGGTGGTCTGCAAATCTTGTGCAGCCAGTTCATATTATCGGGCAGGAGCCAGAGAGTGGCTGTGGATAAAGTGGAAACAAAGTTACGCTTCGGAATTGTCTGATACATTCGATTTAGTGGTCATAGGAGCCTACGCGGGTAAAGGCAAAAGGGGCGGAACCTATGGCGCACTTTTATGTGCATCCTATAATCACCAAGAAGATGTGTATCAGACAGCCTGCAAACTGGGGTCAGGCTTCTCTGACGAACAGCTAGATAATCTGCCTGAAAAGCTGAAAGATGCAAAGGCGAATAAGAAGCCCGCACGGATAATGGTTACCAAAGAAATGGCCCCAGATTACTGGTTTAGTCCCAAATATGTGCTGGAAGTTTTGGCTTCAGAAATAACCAAAAGCCCAACCCATACCTGCAACTGGAATGAGGAGGAAAAACGTGGTTTGGCGTTGAGGTTTCCGCGGTTTGAAAGATGGAGACCTGAGAAGTCGCCAGAGCAAACCACAACTGTGCAGGAAATAGCGGACATGCTGGAGGATCAACTGCATAAATGAAGATGGAGAGTTGAGACTTTGAAAAATGTGTTGGTTGCCAAAATTCTGAATGAGATTGCTGACATCTTGGAGATGAAGGATGTAGAGTTTAAGCCTCGGGCTTATCGAAGAGCGGCGCGCAGTGTTGAGTCGCTTTCGAAGTCTATAGAAGAAGTTCATGAAAAGGGGGAACTTCAGGAACTGTCGGGTGTAGGTGAAAGTATAGCGGAAAAGATTACTGAGATAATCGAAACTGGCACTTCCCAATACTATGAGAATCTTAAAACCGAGTTGCCTGTTGACGTGGAGGAATTGACTTCCGTGGAGGGGATAGGACCAAAAACGGTTAAGAAACTGTATCAAAACCTTGAGGTGAAGACGCTTGAGGATTTGGAGCAGGCTGCAAAGCAACACAAAATTCGGGACATTAAGGGTTTAGGACCAAAAGTAGAGGAGAACATTCTTGAGCATATAGAGCTTGCTAAACGACAAAAAGAACGCACCTTGCTGGGGTATGCATTGCCCATTGCTGAAGAGCTGAAAAATCGGTTAAAAAAAGAGTTGGATGTTATCAACAGAATCGAGGTTGCAGGTTCACTTCGCCGAATGAAACCAACAATAGGCGACATAGACATTCTGGTTACCTCAGAGGACCCTGAAAAAGTGGCAGATTACTTCACCGCCATGAGTGATGTTCGGGAGATTCTGGGCAAAGGCAAAACAAAATGTTCTCTAATCTTGAAAAATGACTTGCAAGCTGATTTGCGCCTAATCGAGGAGAAGAGCTACGGTTCGGCGCTACTGTATTTCACGGGGTCAAAGGACCACAACATACAGCTCCGGAAGATAGCTATCAACAACGGCTACAAACTTAGCGAGTATGGCTTGTTCAAAGATGATGAACAGATTGCAGGGAAAACGGAAAACGAAGTTTACGACAAGTTGGGGATGCAGTTTATAGCTCCTGAACTCAGAGAGAACAGGGGAGAGATAGAGGCGGCACAAGAGGATAAGCTGCCTAAGCTCATAGGCTACGACGACATAAAGGGAGATTTACAGTCTCATAGCACATGGAGCGACGGCGCCCAATCAATCGAAGAGATGGCTAAGGCAGCGATAGAGTTGGATTATGAGTATTTTTGTGTAAGCGATCATTACGGCAAAATGAAGGTTGCAGGTGCCTTAAACGATAAGCAGCTTCGGAAACAACTGAAACAGGTAGAGAAAGTGAACAACAGCTTAAGCAGCCTTACACTTTTGACCGGTGCAGAAATAGACATACAGCCGGACGGCAGTTTCGAGGTGAACAAGAAGCTTTTGAAGGAACTGGACGTGGTTGTTGCCAGTGTACATTCCAAGTTTAGTCAATCAGAGCAGGAGATGACCCAAAGAATGGTGAAGGCGATGGAAAACGAGAATGTGGACATAATAGGTCACCCCACTGGAAAGAAGATAAACCAGAAAAAACCTGTCCAACTGGATATGGAAACAATCTTCGAAACTTCTAAACGAACAGGAACCTTCTTGGAAATCAACTCTTTCCCTGAACGGCTAGACTTGGATGACGCCAACGCAAAAGCGGCGATTGAAGCAGGCTGCAAACTAGTCATAAACACCGACGCACACAACAAGGAGCATTTACGTTACATGCGATTGGGAATATCCGTGGCTAGACGCGCTTGGCTGAAAAAAGAAGACGTC
Organism: Candidatus Bathyarchaeota archaeon; assembly: GCA_965602795.1. Classification (GTDB taxonomy): domain Archaea; phylum Thermoproteota; class Bathyarchaeia; order Bathyarchaeales; family Bathyarchaeaceae; genus Bathyarchaeum. The sequence continues at coordinate 9,591 of CBFCZR010000003.1, forward strand.
ATCAACACTTTAAACTTGAAGGAACTAAGAAAACTGTTAAAATCGTGACTAATCTTAAAAAACTGTTCATATTAGAAGCCTAACAGAGGTACATTGTTGAAAACAGTACTTTTTCAGAAAATCACGTATAAACCATTACTTGTATTTGTAGAATCCTTGCCCCGCTTTTTTGCCTGTCCACCCTTTGTTCATGTAATCTTTGAGTAGAGGACATGGTTTGTACAATGCTGTTTTGTGTTGGCTGTATGCTGCTTCCAGTTTGTCCAGAATCGTATCTAATCCTTTTTTGTCGGCGTATTCGCAGGGACCTGAAGGCCATCCTGTCCCCAGCTTCATTCCCACGTCTATGCTCTTTGGCTCGGCAACATCCTCCAGAACCATCCACGCCGCCTCGTTCACGGCAACAGCCCAAGAACGTTCCACATCGTATTTTCCAGCCAATCCGGAGGGTATGTACGGTCTACCTTTGCTCCAGTCATAGAATCCCATTCCTGTCTTCTGACCCAGCTTCTCCTCTTTGACCAGAGGTTCTGTGAGTTCTAGGCAGGGCTGAAATCGTTCACCGTGAGCTTGATGTAATATTTTGCTGACATTATATTCGAGGTCTACCCCCACAAAGTCAACTAGCTCAAACCAGCCCATGGGAAAACCTCCAATGTATCTTGCGGATGCGTCTATTTCCTCCATTGATGCTTCTCCGCGACGGAAAGTCCAGAATGCCTCGTTGAAAACAGCTACAAGGATTCTGCTGACAATAAATCCCCGAGAGTCTTTCTTGCATAATATGGGCGTTTTCTCCAGTTCTCTGCTGACATCCATTATGGCGTTTATGGTTTCGCTGCTGGTGTCGTTGCCTTTGACCACTTCAATCAGCCTAGTCAGCTGCGGGGGGATGAACCAATGCATTCCAACAGTCTTATCAGGTCTTCCTGTTGCCTTGCCCATCTCGGTTACGCTCAATGTGGAAGTGTTAGTCGCTATTATGGCGTGAGATGGCGCCGTTTCATCAATTTTGGCGAAAACCTTCCTTTTCAGTTCCATGTTTTCGGAGACACATTCGACAGCTAAATCAATGTCAGCTGCCGCCTTCCCATATGATGTGGTTGTGGTAATTCTTGACAGCGCCGCCTCCGCCGCATCTCTGCTGATTTTGCCTTTCTCCACAAACTTGGTTATGCTCCACTCTATCTCCTGAAGCGCCTTCCTCAAACTCTCGTTGCGTCTGCTCAGAAGATTCACTTCATAACCTCTCATGGCGAAAGCCTGAGCTATTCCATGTCCCATCAATCCAGTTCCAATAACAGCCACACGCCGAATCTCTCTGCCTGTCGTTGACCTCACCCTTTTCTAGATTGGAATAAACTCGTAAATAGCTCGTCCATCAGAATTGACCTTAGCCTCAAGCTTAACCCTCATGCCCACTTCTACGTCTTCTCTTTCTACGCCAGTCAACCAAGCCAACGCTCTAACGCCCTCCTTGAGCCGAGCAATAGCAACAATGTAGTCGGATTCGTTTGAGAAGCTGGCTGGCTTCACAACTATCTGCGTGAAGGTTTCGATTTCGCCCTCCCCATCCAGCTCCGTCCACTTCATGTTTGATGAGCCACAGTCCCCGCAATCGGCAACTGGAGGGAAATGAAGCTTTCCGCATTTCTGGCATTTTGTGGTGTATATTTTTCCTTCTTCTAGTCCCTTCCAGAACTTTGATGTTCTGCTTATGGGCAGGTTATAGGTTAGGTGCAGTGTTCTGGCGCTCTTTAATGTCGGAGGTTTGTCCATGTTTTTCATCTCCTCAGTATGGTCACATAGCAGTAGTGTCCTGTTCCTCCCGTGTTGTGAGCTAACGCGGTGTAGTTTTTCATGGGAGCCTGCCTTCCTTTTGGTTTTATCTCCTCTCTTAACTGCTTTGTTAACTCTACAAGCATGGCTACGCCGGTGGTTCCGATAGGGTGACCCTTAGCCTTCAATCCCCCATCAACGTTAACCGGGATTCTGCCCCCCACCTCAGTCTCCCCCTCCCTAACCATTCTTGCTCCTTCACCCTTTTCGCAAAAGCCCAAGTCCTCATACGCCATGATTTCCGCTATGGTGAAGCAGTCATGAACTGTCGCCACATCCACAGCCTTCGGCGAGACACCAGCCATCCTATAAGCCATTCTTGATGCCCTCACAGAAGCCTCCAACCCCACATAATTCTCTCTCTTGGACAGATTAGCGGTGTCCGAAGAAAATCCTATGGACTCTATCCACACCGGGTCCTCTACTCCCAACTCCTTCACCTTCTCCTCAGATGCTAACACAACCGATGCGGCGCCATCAGTTATTGGACAGCAATCATAGAGCTTCAATGGCCACGCAATCACGGGTGAGCTGAGCACTTTTTCTGCGGTTATTTCGTGTTGTAGGTGAGCCAGCGGATTCATGGCTCCGTACCGGTGGTTCTTGACGGCGACCAAGGCAAGGTCTTCCTCTTTGGTATCATACTTTTGCATGTGCTGGACTGCATGAACCGCATAGTAGGCGGGGAAGGTCATGCCGAAATTTTCGAATTCCCACAGATAATATCCTGCTCTGCCTATCATCTCCAATGCGGTTGGGGTATCTATCTGCCTCATCTTCTCGACTCCGACAACCAACGCCGTGTCTAGTTGCCCAGATGCTATTGCAGAGTAGGCGTTGAAGGCGGCGGCGCTTCCTGAAGCACAGGCTGCCTCGCATCGGACCAAGCCTGCTCCAGTCAGTCCGCAGTATTCTGCTATTACAACGGCGGGTAATGGTTCTTCTGACCAGACGCCCATCGAGCCGACAACCACGTAGGGTATTTGTTTGGCTGTTAACCCTGAATCTTCTAGGGATGGCTGGACAGCCTCAAACGTCAACTCGGAGAGGTTAACGTCTGACCTGTCTCCGAATCTGCTGTGTCCCACCCCGATAATCGCTACTTTATTCGTATTTCATCCCTGCCAAACACTGCTATCCTGATTCAACAGTGTCCCTCTTTTTTGTTTCCCTCTGAGACAAAAACGATTCTATCTTCTCCTTGGTTTCTCTTTTGGAGAAAAGCAGAGCAAAAAGGTCTGTTTCATTCTTTAACCCCGACTTGAGTAGACTTTGTGTTACCGCATTGATGGCACGTTTTGCATGTTTCAGCGCCTCTGGCTGATATTCACATAGTCTCTGAGCTAGGGCTTCTGCTTCCGCCTTCAGCTCTTCATGGGGAACAACTTTGTCCACTAAGCCCATCTTTAGCGCTTCCTCGGCTTTCACCCTGTCCCCCACCATAATCAGCCGCTTAGCCTCTGCCACGCCAACAGTCCATGCGAGTCTTTGGGTTCCTCCCCACCCCGGAATTATGCCCAGTTTCATCTCGGGGAACCCCAATTTTGCATGGTCGGATGCTATTCTGAAGTCACAGGCAAGCGCGAGTTCCAGTCCCCCGCCTAGAGCGTAGCCGTTAATTGCGGCTAAAACAGGTTTAGACAATGCTTCCACTTGAGAAAAGACCTGTTGTCCCTTTCTGGAAAATTCTGCAGCTGTTTCTTGTGTGAGTTTGTGGAGTTGTGTGATGTCTGCTCCTGTGCTGAATGCCTTTTCTCCTTCTCCTGTGATTATGACGCATCTGATGTTGTTGTCTTTTTCTGTGTTGTCCAGTACTTCTGAGAGTTCCTGTAGCATGGTGGCGTTTATTGCGTTCAGCTTGTCGGGTCTATCAAGAGTTATCCATGCGGTGGGCTTTTCTTTTCTGAGCTTTATTGTGGCATAGTGCTTTGACACGGTTAGATGCCTCAAGAGGTTGATGTTGTTGGCGAAATTTAAGATTTCAATATAACTTGGTGAGCTGCTTGAGGATGGCTAATCTCTGAATCTCGGATGTTCCCTCATAGATTTCGGTTACTTTTGCGTCCCTGTAGAACCTTTCAACCCTATATTCGCCTAGGTAACCGTAGCCGCCCAAAGTTTGAATCGCAACATCAGCCGCCCGCACTGCCACACTGCTGGAGTATAGTTTAGCCATGGAAGTCAACATTGAATCCACATTGTTCTGGTCTATGCTGCTTGCAGCCTTGTATGTTAGCAGTCTTGCTGCCTCGATTTCGGTTGCAAGTTGGGCTAGTTTGGCTCCTATCTGCTGGAACCTGATTATGGGTTGTCCTGCGGATTGCCGTTTTTTGGCGTGTTTGAGGGCTGTTTCGAGTGCTCCCTGTGCGGTTCCCACTGCCTGCGCGGCGATGGCTGTTCTGCTTATGGTGAAGAAGTCTATGGAGTGGCTGAAACCGTTGTTCAGTTCGCCCAGCATGTTGTTTGGGCTTACTTTCACGTTTTTTAGGGTGACTGTGCCTGTTTGTATGCATCGGATTCCCATCTTGTTAGACAGTTTTGTTACTGTTACTCCAGATGCCTCTTTGTCCACTATAAATAGGGTTTGGCTTTTGCGTGGTTTGTCTCTGCTGCCTGTCTGGCATAATACTGTGATGAAGTCGGCTATGGGCACGTTTGTTATGAGGGTTTTTGTTCCGTTTATTCTCCATCCGTCTCCATCTTTAACCGCTGTGGTGTCCACTGTTGTTATGTCTGTTCCCCGTTTTGGTTCTGTGAAGGCAGCGGCAGATATACTGTCTCCACGGCAGAGGGGTGGAAGGTAACGGTTTTTCTGTTCTTCTGTTCCGTGGAGGAGAAGCAGGTCGCTTCCGAAGGTTCCCATCATGCACGCTAACCCTAATGACGAGTCTGCTCGGCACATTTCCTCCATGGCTAAGCAATCCGCTAGGTAGCCTTGTCCTCCGCCTCCGTACTTTTCTGGAATGAATAGGCTTGGGAATCCTTGCTTTGCAGCTTTACGGTAAAGCTCTATTGGAAACTGTTCTTTTCTGTCCAGCTCCAAGGCAAGGTCTGGGTTGAATTCTTTTTCGCAGAAATTTCTGACAGAAGTTTTTAGTTTCTGCTGTTTCTCGGTTAACGTGAAGTCCATTAGAATTCACCAATAGCTAATGTGAAGGGGCTTGGAGGATAAAACTGTTCTCGAAGCTGAAAAATGCTGTCTCTGAGTTGTTGTTTATGGTGATTTTATCGGTCTTGATACATTTTGTCTAAGGTTTTTCTCAGTTGGCGTATGTCATGTTCCAGATCGTTTACTTTGGCTTGGAGGTTGTTGAATGCTTCCGTGAATCGTACCTGATTTTCGAATGCTGTGATAATGTCGTTTCCATGATTTTTGAAGCCTTTAATCACAAACTCCAATAGAAAAAGGAATTCGTTGTCCTTTTTGCTTAGCTGTCCTCTTGCTCGGAAGCCCTCTAAGAATGCTTTAGCCTTCAAATACGCCTGCTCATTCTCATTTCTGGTCTTCTGTAACTTCTGGAGCGCTTTCTCCTTATCCATCAGAAAACCCTTCTCTAACACACAATATCTTTTCATTACATTTAATATTTAAGCTAAACTTAGAAAGAATCCTACCGCAAAGAATGCGGACTAGAAAAACCGAATTGTGTTGATGCTTGGTTTTTCCGAAAAAAACTGTTTTTCAACAATCATCTACTATTAGGAGCCTAATAGAACGCCAATTTTATCTCTTTAATTGGAGAACGATAATGATTAAGCTATCAACACTAACCCGAAAGACTCTGGATTCTTCTTGAATGGGTAAGGTATAGGTATGCCGGCGTTCTCCAAAGTCTGCAGAACATTGATTCCCACAGCCTGCGCTGAGTAGCGCGCCTCTGTTGGATGAGTGCATATCTCTTCAACGTTGCATTCATCGCATATCACACAGGAGCCGGTGGTGAAGCCTAAAGCAAGAGGGTAGCCCCCACTCATGGCCGCCTTTTCGAGGGCACGGATGTTCTTAACTAATTCTTTCTTTTCGGCTTTCCAGGAAGTCCAGAATGCATCTATTTTTTCATTCATCTCGTCTGTTAGGCTTGGGTCGTTTTTGTCTTTAGACAGCAGTTTAGCGACTTCTGCTGTTGCTTCTGCATGGCTCTTAATTTTGAAAACGAGCGCGTAACTGTATTCGCTCAGAATTTTTTGGAATTCGTCAACGCTGGGTGCATAGGGCGGGCACATCAAAGTTTTTCCGTATTCTTTGCAGCCTACTCGGCATTTGAGCACAACCCGGTTCTCAACAACTATTTCATCGGCTGGAATCACCTTTGCCGCTGTTGCGCCAAGCTCCAACGACAAATCCCTCAGGAATCCGAGTTTGGTTATGTCTGCTTCAGGTTTCATCATCACTCACTTTTCACAAAATTTTTCACGGTTAAACTTTTTGGGCGTTGAACACTATTCGCTCTGGATACGTGTAAACGTTCATTCTTTTGGCTCTGGCGAATCCGACCAAGGTTATTCCTGTCAGTTGGGCTGCTTCCAAGCCAGAACTGATTGCCGCTGCCAAAGAAGCGATTATGGGAAGTTTCATGCGTGCCGCCTTCAAAACGATGTCTCCGCTGAGTCTGCCGCTCAAGGCAAGAAAAAGGTTTCTGAAGTCCATGTTTTTTGTTGCTCCGACACCGATGACCTTGTCCACGGCGTTGTGGCGCCCCACATCCTCAGCCAAAGCCACCAATTTTCCATCTGGTGAGTAGAGTGCCGCCGCATGAACCCCACCAGTCTTTCTGAATTGTTCAGCAATAGTGTTGAGCTGCAGCACCGACTGATAAACAACCGCTGCGTTTACGGTTGGGGTCATATACAATTTGGGAAGACTGCTGATGGCTTCTGAGAGGGGACTGTAGTCTGGGGAGCCGCAGGCGGAAACTACCAGACGCGCAAGATGCTGTGATTTTGCGATTCGCTGCTCAGCGTCAATGTCTGGTTTGAGTTTCACTAAGCATTTTCCATCTTTTTTCAGCACCAAATCGTCTATTTCGGCTGTTGATTTCAGGAGTCCTTCGGAGAGAAGATGCCCAACAACCATTTCTTTCAGCTGGTCTGGAGAGCAGAGGATTGCGCCGTAGTGTGTTTTGTTGAGGAAGATGTGAAGGGATGTTTCTTCTGCTACATAATCGGTTTTCTCTTCGATTGTTTGGTCTGAAACGTTCATTCTGGAAACTTTGATTTTCCGCATGCACGTTTTCTCCTAGGACTTGAGTTCAGAGAGGATGTAGCTGACGATTTCGTCGGCGATGTTAGTTTTTGTAACAGATTGCAGTCCTTTCCATCCCGGTTGACTATTCAACTCTATAATTAGGGGTCCATCTGGTCCTTCTATGATGTCTACGCCTGTAACCTTGCAGCCTACAACCTTAGCTGCCTTAACTGCAAGAGTTTCCAGTTCCTCAGACAGATTTAAGGATAAAGGTTTTGCGCCCAAACTCACGTTAGTCTTCCAGTTAGTTGATGTCCGCCGCATAGCAGCCACCACACGGTCTCCGACAACAAAAGCGCGGATGTCCGAACCTCCGTGAGGAATAAACTCTTGCAGGTAGAGAACGCCATGATAGAAGGATATTGTCAGGAAGACTCTTGTGGCGATGTCTGGGTCAGTTATTCTGGTGGCGCCTAATCCTCTTGAACCAAACAGCGGCTTCACTACAACATCTTCGCCTAGTTCGTGGAAACATTTCAGCGCTTCGTCAGGGTTCTCTGTAACTGCTGTGCGGGGAACAGGTAACCCGTTCTCTTGAAGGAGGTTTAGGGAACAGTATTTGTTCACTGCTCGTTCGATGGAGAGGGGAGGATTGATTATCAGCAGTCCATGCCGTTCCAGCTTGTGCAGAAGATCCATCCTGAAGAGTAGCTGCTCTACGGACCCGCGTGCAATGGGGCGGGTGATCATGGCATCCAAGTCTTGAAGAATGTCCACTTTTTTCACTGATGCCTCGGGAGTGTAGTTTATGCGTCCTATTACCTCTCGATAATCAAAACAGATTGGGGTAATGTTCTGTTTTTCAATAGCTTTCCGCAGTTGCGTGGAGCACCAACCATTCTGATCTCTGGTCATAATTCCCATTTTCAACTGTTATCCCTTCATGCATCAAACCGCGTTCTAACAGATTAAAGTAATGCCACACAAAATGTTTCTTCGCCAAGACACATTTTTCTGTTATTGCTTGGCTTTTCCGAAAAAAGACTGTTTTCAACAATGTACTTCTATTAGGAGCCTAATATGAGGCTCCCTTTTCGTGTGTGCAAGTTTTTACGCAAACTAATTAAATAGTGCTGATACACTGAAGCAAACATCAACCAAAGGTATGCTATCATGAAGAATCTCCCATTTACAGAAAAGGCTGATTACATTTCTAGATGTTTAGAACTCGCCGTTCTCCTTGAGGTCAGTGGCTATCCGAAGCCCGGAAACGTCCACAGAACAGCAGACTTTCCAGAAACCAGATACGAACATTTTTTGGCGTCAGCAGTTGCAATAGCGCCCTCTTTCAAGAAGGCAGCTAAGCAGGGAATCAAACTTTCTGAGGAGAAAATCTCTCCCGCAGAGGTAGGTATCGGAAAAATAATCAAAGACGCAGTTGACAGAATGAGATTGAGCCAGAGCGGCGGCAACACCTTGTTGGGTGCGATAATTTTGCTTTCGCCCGTAGCGGCTGCAGCAGGAATGATTAGTAACAGTTTCTCTTTGTCTAAGCTTAGAGAAAACATTAAGGTGATTGTTGAGTCGACAACGCCGGAGGATGCGGTGGCTGTTTACGATGCGATTGCCCTCCTTAATCCGGGGGGGTTGAACAAGGTTAAGAAACTGGATGTTACAGACCCCGAATCGAAGAAGAGACTTCTGGACGAAGGCGTGACTCTGTTTGGCACGTTTGAGATTTCTTCTTCGTATGATTCTGTAGCCTCTGAGTGGGTTCACAATTACCCAATCACCTTTGATCTGGGTTACCCCTATTTCGTTAAACAGCTTGAAGAGACAGGAGACATCAACACGGCTACCGTCCACACTTACCTGAAGATTCTCGCCGAAGTCCCGGACACATTAATCGCCCGAAAGGCGGGTCAAGCTAAGGCTGAAAGCATCTCAGCCGAGGCTGAACAAGTCTTGAAGGAGGGGGGTTTAGCAACACCTTCGGGAAGGAATCTGCTCCATAAGCTGGACATCAAACTACGGGATTCAGCTCACAGCCTAAGCCCGGGAACAACGGCGGACATAATCGGGGCAGTGTTGGCTCTTAACAATCTAAACGGCTACAAAACATAAGACAGCCTAATCTGCAAATAAACTAATATTGACCCCGATGTATATGACTGTGCATGATGGTTAAGGGGTTCGAGTTTTCCGTCAGAGAGTTTGCGGGAAGCTTAGGAGACTTCGGCACACTGCTTCCCTTCACGGTTGGTTACATAGTAATCTGCGGGTTCAACCCAACCGGGCTTCTTTTAGGAATTGGCCTCACAAACATCATTTTGGCGCTTATTTACAGGCTACCGTTGCCGGTGCAACCACAAAAAGCCATCGGCTCAGTTGCCCTTGCTGAACGGTGGACAAGAAACACGGTGCTCGGAGCAGGCTTTTCTGTTGGCTTAGTGTGGGTGCTTCTTTCATTCTCGAAGAGGCTCTGCGGTCTTCTGGAAAAGGTTCCTAAAGGCGTGACAAGAGGCATCCAGCTTGGGTTAGCTTTCACGTTGGCGCTTGCAGGAGCCGAGATGATTCACCCCGATTTCTTAATAGCCATTCCGCTGATTGTTGTGGTTTTTCTGCTTCTCAGAAACAAGTTTTTGCCCGCAGCCATATTTCTCGTTCTTTTCGGTTTCATCTACGCGATAGCCACAGGGGACTTGGTCCTCAGCCAAATAAATGTGGGTTTTTCGCTTCCCGAGTTTACCGTATTCTCCCTCAATGACATGTTTTACGGCTTCGTATATGCAGGCTTTGCACAACTTTTTCTCACCTTAACAAACGCGGTTGTAGCCACCGTAGCTTTGGTTCATAACCTATTTCCCGACCGAAAAGACGTTAACGCAAGAAATCTGATTAAAAATATGGGAGCCATGAATATTACAATGCCGTTCATAGGAGGAATGCCTCTATGTCACGGAGCAGGAGGACTAGCAGCACAATACCTTTTCGGCGCTAGAACTGGCGGCGCAATCCTCATGGAGGGCAGCCTAGAAATCAGTTTAGGACTGTTCTTCTCACAAAGTTTGGTGAACATCTTCACATCATTTCCACTTTTTGTTGTTGGAGTAATGCTTCTTATGACCTCCTTTGAACTAGGCAAAATCTCGCTCAAAGTTCAAGGTAAAAAAGAAATCTATGTAACGGTTGTAACGGCTGTGCTGGCAACCGTCTTCAACATGGCTGTGGGATTCATCGGCGGACTCATCCTATATGTTGCTATAGAGAAAAAGATAATACAAATAAGCTGAAGTTAACTCCCCTCGCTTCAACCTTACAGAAATCTTCTTTTAGTCGCCTCAACCAAGCCGATTGGCCCGGTCATCATCACATCACCTGCAGGAGTTGCAAAATGAACATTGAGATTTGTTTCTGCCAAGACCTGCCTGTTTGGTCCCGTCACAATCACTTTCTCGATCTTAGAGAAGCCGGGTGGTTCGCTCAGATAGAACATGCCATGCCCATTGTCCTCAAAAACTTCTTCATCGCAGAGCTTCCCGTCTGCAAAATCCCTTAGAAGCTTCTCCATCTTTTGCGGATTCAACAATCGTGTATGATGCTCCAATACTGCAGTGACTTTGCCCCTTGATATTATTGCAGCCATAGTGTGCCCATTGCCTACATTAACGGCGAGAATCGGATCAGCCTCCTCTACCGCCGGGTCCATCAGGCATCCAAGTATGGCGTCTGGAGAAGTGTCCATAACCACTACTCTAGCATTAGGCAGCTGTCTTTTCGAGGCGCTCACTGCTGAGTTCATTCTTGGATAATATGGGGGAATTTCGTTTTCCTTGAATGCGAATGCTTCAGGTTTCGGATTTTCTTTCAGCAGTTCTTTTATTTTGTTGATGCGGAATCGTCTATTGCTCATTTCTTTTGGGAAGACTCCGTGGTCTTGGACTGCAACGGCAACAAAATCTATGTCCGAGAAAGGCTCTCCAAAAAACTTCAATAAGCCACGTAGTTTAGCGATATTCACTTCTTCAAGAACTATTGTTTCTCCCTCGAAGTTTTCCGGTTCAGAGTCTTGGACGATTTCTATTTCCAGTTCTCTGACTTGATCCAGATTATTTCTTACAGTGTACGCAGCATTTTCTGTCATAAAGACCCGAAGTCCAGCTTCGACATGTCGTTTCAGGGCATGCGAAAAGGCGCCTCCGCCTATAGTGTCTCCTTTAACAAACAGGTCCTTACCTTTGCGAGTTGCGGTTTTTACTTTCTCTGCGAAAACTAGGGAGGGGGATGGAAGAACCAGTTTTATGCAGTTCTCGACACTCCGTTTTTGGTCATCGTAAAGCAGTATGTCTTCAGTTCCAGCGCCTATGTCTATGGCTAAAATCTTCATGGATTGTTCCTCTTAACACTCTTGCCGAATCTGTTGACCAAAAATAGGAGATGCCTCTCATCTACCTTTCGATTAACTCCAGAAATAACGCTAGTGAGGCTTGTTCATTTCAGGTCTCTTAGCATGGATTGCTGCAACAGTGGCGCCAATGTTGCTTTCATCAACTACCAAAATTATTTGTGATGTATGCGGCGCAAAGATGCCACGTTTTATGTTGATTTCTGGTATGGCTCCTATGGCGATGGAGGCGACTCCCGATGAATATTTCATTCCGTCTCCAATGAGGGTAACCACGCCAACACCGTCTTCGATTGTCAAATCTTCGTCAAAGCCTCTAAGCCGTTCCTCATTTTTTCTCAGAAACTCTGAATCAAGGAACAGGAAATCTCTTATTCTCTTCCCGGTTTCAAGTGTCTCGGTTCCCAAATCAAGGAAATCGTTACAGTTTTCCCAAATCCTCAAAGCATCCTCCAAAGACCTGCTGTTCTGGTCATCCATCGTAAGAATTGCGCATCCCGATTTTCCGGTTACACACTTCACGGTTTGGTCACCGTTGCTTTCGGACTGAATTATCGTGTATTCTTCTGGTCTAGCTATCGGCACCACCTTTATGGGCTGCTTGAATTCTTTTGCCATTGAGATTGCTTCGCCTTGAACAATCTTCATTCCCATCTTGGAGGCTTTGTGGGCTTCGTTATAGCTGAGAGATGCCAGATGCTCGGTTGTCTGGTCTTTAACTATAGATGGGTCAGCACTTTGAACAGACACTTCCTTGAACAAAACCGTTTCAACGTCATATCTTTCTTTCAATAGACATGAAACAAAAACTGCAGTAAGATCGGAGCCGCCTCTTCCCAGAACTGTTTCCAGCCCGTCACTGGTGATGCCGAGGAAGCCTGCTTGCACAACTACGTTTCCATCTTCGATTGACTGAATGAGATGATTAACCCTATTCTTGCTCAACTCGTAATCGGGGGTGGCGTTTTCGAAGTTGTCATCTGTTACAATGGGCCATTGCTCTTTAGGGATGTGGCAGGAATCTAAACCGCTGCTTTTTATGATGTAGTCCATGAGAACAGATGTTGGCAGTTCTCCACCATTGGTTAGAACTTTTGCTTTAGTTGTTCCACGGAAACGCTTGTTGATTAAAGAGACAGATTCATCCATCTGCTGCCGATATTCCTGTAATTCGTCGATAACTTCTTTCAGATACTTGCCGTTGACATAGGTTTTCGCTATTCGCTCGTATGTGTTGAATATAGAATCTATTGGGATGGGTCTAGAATGGGTGTAAGATTCGCCTATCCTGATGAGTTCGTCTGTGAACCCGTTTGGCGCAGAGAAAACAACCACAGGACCCAAATCATCCTTATCCCTTAATGTTTTTATGCAATCCAAAATCGCAGGTATTTTTTCGCCCTCATTAGTCAATAGGCTCCCGCCAAATTTTGTCACCGAAAGCTTCCTCATTCCCGTTTACCTCTTCATACAGCTAACAGAAAAAGGCTAACAGTTTAAGTTTTTTTTGGCTCCACGCGCTGATTTATTGAAAAACAGAAATTCTTTCAAACTAACTTTAGGTTTGCTTTATCCCTAAATCTTTTAGGTTGGTCAGAGGTTTTGTAAGGTCACTTCCAAGCTTAGGAGGTGAATTCATGCGGCAGCGTGTACATCACGTGCTGTGGTAATAAAATTTATAAGATGTTTGCCGTCATAAATTCTTTTGAGGGGGAGGAATGGTAGAAACTAAGACTTTTGCATGGGCAGAAGCCATATTGGGACTTTTGGTGATAATCTATCCATTCGTGTGGTGCTATATCCTCGGCGAGAGCGTTGAATACCTATTTGCGGTAGAGGTCGCATTGGGAGCACTAGTTTTGATTGTGGCGGCGTTGGCGCTGATGACAAGGTCTCCGTATGGAAAGTAAATCTCCCCTATTTTTTTGCCCCTTTTCGGGATATGCGTTCGCACCTTTAATTTTTTGCAGGTATACAGGTTCCACATGTTATGATTTTGGATTTAAATTTGTAATTCACAACACATATAACACAAATTACAAAAAGCTAATGGCTGAAAAGCAAATGTCACATACAATAAACAAAGCTAAGTCACTCATTTTCGGAAAGGAAAAAAAATCTGGAAAACAAATAGCGAATCCAATAACTAAAGCTAAATCACTCATTAGCCGAAAGGAAATGAAAGAAAAGCCATATCGATCAAAGTTGGTAATATGTATCGATATTCTTTGTGCTTTGGTTTCTAAGGGCCCCATGAAGTTCACCCAACTGTCGCATAAAGTTGAACTTGACACAATCCGCCTGATACCCCATCTGAAACTGCTGATCGATCGGAATCTCGTTGAACAACAAAATTTAGGTGAGAACGAAGTCTTTTACACTGTTACTGGAAGGGGTTTAAAAGTGCTCAAAGTCATTAGCCCCATAATCAGAGAAGCACACAAGCTTCAGATGCGCAATTTTGAAACAATCTCAAACACACTTTCAGAAGCAGGTTACTCCTAGAACTGGACATACAAAAAAATTGTGCAGTCAGTCGAAACTCGTTTTCTTTTAGTTTCGCTTTACTATCTGCTTCTTACGAGCACTTTTCCACCCACTCTTTGTGGTGGAACTTTATATCAGAGTAACGTATAAAGAACTGAAGTTTCACTGCAGAAGGTAAAACTGCGACAACTAAAGCAAAATCAGGATGTATGATATGATGGAAGAGGATCTCAGCACTGTGGGACCAGGAAGGCTAGTCACAGGCGGAGCTTGGTTCTTGGGACTAATGATTCTAAGCGGTGTTTTCTGGCTTTTGTTGGGAATTCAAGTGAGCAGGGTATACGGACCTTCTGGTTTTGGCTTATTCAGCATGGCATACTCAGTGTTCGATTTCTTGTGGGCGCTCATTTTTGGGGGACTGTTTGAGGGTTTAATCCATTTTGGTGCAGGATACTTAACCAAAAAAGACGCAAATGTCGCGCGCTATTTCTCAAACTATGTAAGGTATCTCACGGCGATAAGTTTAGTAATTTTCATTTTCTTAACCACTCTATCTTTTCAAACATCCGACATTATATTCAGGATAATGCTTCTTTCTCTGGCATTCGCATTCCTGTTTTCAGGAACAAAAGATGCACTATCGTCAATAATAGGGTCGTTACAAAAAAGCAAACAACTTTCGATAATACAATCCAGCGGATTTTATGCAGTTTCGATATTCGGCATGATAGTTGTAGTGCTCAATTTACCCCTTAATCTATTGCCCGTCTTGATAGTAGTCGCTCCTGTCTGTCAATTGCTGTTTTGCGTCTATTTTTTAAGGCCATATATCAAAAATCTGATTTCGTATAGCGTCGAAGTTTTTGCGAATAAAGACAAGGAATATTCAATATTAGAAGACTTGAAGCAGTTCAAGCAAATACTCATTTTTGGTTTTTCTATATCAGTCGGAAAAATCTCGTTCATGATAATGAAGAACTTGGACCTACCTATACTTAATTTGTTCTTTGATTACGCCAATGTGGGAGTTTATAGCGTTGCAGATGCAGTGTCCAGTGTACTGTTTTCCATGACGGCTTTCTCTCTTCCAATTCTTTCATCTATGTCTGAAGCATGGAGCAAAAAAGACGGAGTCCTGATGGAAAAGTATGTTAAAATTTCTGTGAAATACCCTCTAATGTTAGGCTTGCCTTTAACGATAATAATTTTTGCTTTAGCAGAACCCATTGTTGTAGGGATATATGGAGCTGCTTTCCAAGGAGCTATAATGCCTCTTCAAATTCTTATTGTCGGCACATTCCTTCTTATGTTTGGATACACTCTTTCTTCTGTACTAATAGGCATTGCAAAACCTAAATTAGCAGGAACGTTAATGGCGGGCGCCGCTGCACAGTATATCTTCTCGCTCTTTATCCTTGTGCCCCTCTTTGGTCTAACCGGAGCTGCAATTTCTTTGACACTAACGGGTGTCACCTCTCTTGTTTTGATTCCAATTTTCATCAAATATCATCTAAAAACCGACGTATTTTCAGGGCTTCCTAAACTTTTATTCTCGGGCGCTATTTTGGCACTTGTTCTCTTTCTTTTACCCAAAACCAATCCAATTATACTAATTGTTGGAACGATTGCAAGCATTGCAGTCTACGCTATACTACTATACTATACCGGATACCTTAACCAAGAAGATATTAACATACTGAAAAAATCAAGAACACAATCATAAGACCTGCAATTCCGCCCTTCCAATCATTTGTTAATACGCCTACCTTAGCATTTATGAGGCACCAGGAGAATATAGTGTGTAATGGAGCGCTAATTCACGTTTTTAGTGTAACTCTAACATAATTTCGGAAGTGGCTATCGATATGAGCGAGGAAAAAACGGTCAAGAAAGCTGAGCTAATTTCAGCTATGCGAGACTACAAAAGGAAAAGAACTAGAAGTAAAGAGAGAAAAGTAGATTTCACGGTTTCACCTTCTGAGGAAGATGAAAAAATCTTGATACGAGCGATAACTGAACCTAAATCAAAATCAGGATACATTGGCGTGGACACTGTTCGAGAGATGACTGAGTTTCTGGAAAAAAAGAAATACGACAAAGGCATCCTCATCGGAAAAAAATTCACCAACGCAGCGAAAAGAGAGATGAAAAACGCCGAAATCGAAGTGGTTTCGGAGGCAATCTCGCCTAATTTCAAGGTGAAACGACTTTACTCGACGATAGGAAATTATGTGGAGAAATTGTGTAAGGCCAAATGCGGCAAAGTTCCTGTAAAGGATTCTGATTGCAAGGGGTATGTTGACGGACATTACACATGTGATGTCAGATTAATTAGTGACAATGCTGATTTTCATTACGAGAAAGGTTGGGTAAACTTCTTAGAAAGAGATTTAGTCAAGCTTTTGGCTATCGAAAAAGACGTAAAGAAATAGTTTTATTTACATTAATTTTTATTTGGTTGAACGTGTTCCGTGCTCTTAGTTTAAATCTTTGGAGCCAATTAGTTAGCTGACAGGAGACTCTAAAGAAATGTTTAACCGAGTTATAGTTGCTGTTGTTGGAGGCAGTAATTCCGGAAAAACCACCGCTGTAGAAGCCCTGATTAGGGGATTAACAAAGAGAGGCTACACGGTTACATGTGCAAAGCATATTCCTAACCAGCCTGAATTTACGATAGACACAGAAGGAAAAGACACATGGAGGTACTCCAAGGCTGGAGCAAACTCCGTTTTAAGTGTGGCCCTCAATGAATTGACCGTCATCAAAAAGGTTGACACCACAGAGTATAGTCTAGAACAGGTTGTTGCAGAGACCCCAGAAGCGGACATTATCCTACTTGAAGGATTCAAAGACTTAGTGGGACAAGATTCAAGCATACCTAAACTTGTAACCGCAAAAACTGTTAACGAAATACACACCGCTCTTGAACGCTACAAAAACATCCTAGCGTTTGTCACTTCCATCCCGGACGAAGAAGTGGAAACAAAAATCTCTTGTGTGGATGTACTAAAAGAACCAGAGAAGCTTGTGGATTTGGTGAATAATAAGGTTGCAGTTTTGGTGGAAAGAAAACGGAAGCGAGAAGAAAAAATCACGATACAGATAGACGAAAAATTCGTGCCCTTAGGCGACTTTGTTCAAGACATAATAAGGAACGCTGTTCTTGCCATGGTCTCAAGTTTAAAAGGGGCAAAAATAAAAGGGGAAGAGAAGGTTTCGATAGTCGTCAAGCGGTTGTCGAGAGGCTAGCAAACTCAGGTGGCGTTTTGGGGTTCAGAGAGAGCATTGAAACAAGAGAGAAAGGAGATTTTTCAGCTGCTGTCAATAGAATTGACAACTCTCTGAACCTTTCCAAGACCACTCTTGTTAAGAGCTTGGTTAACCTCCCAGTTTCATGTTAGAGTGCTTTGAATGCTTCAGACCATTCTTTGTAGGTTGATATGACCCGTGGAGATACGCTGGGCTTTCTATCCGCTAAGATGCCGTTGAAGTCGTCCATAGATAGGGGTCTAGGCTTAGCGTGCTTGTCACTTGCTTTACCTGAATCAAAGAGTTCTCCGATAACCCGCAAGTGCGCTGACTGGCAAATGTCCCGTATGTCGCTTCCAGAGAAACCACCAGCCAATCTGGCAAACTCGTCCAGATCCACTTTCGTCGACAAATTCAGATTAGCAGTGTAAAGCTTGAGCATGTTTAATCGAGCATCGTGGTCGGGCAGGGGAACCATGATTCGTTTCTGAAATCTGCGTATGAAAGGCCAGTCTAGAGCCCAAGGCTTGTTAGTGGCTCCGATAACGTACGCATGGATGTTCTTGCCTTTGTCCATAACGCCGTCCATCTCCTTGAGAAACTGGTTGCGAACTCTGGTTTCTCCACCAACCTCATTAGAGTGCATACCAATCAGCGAATCTAGCTCATCGATAAACAGTATAGCGGGTCGCCCATTATTCGCAGTTTTTCTGGCTTGATTAAACAGCTTTGCTACATTCTTTTCAGCTTCGCCTAACCATTTAGACATAACCGAGGCTGCATCCACCGAAACGAAGGCTGCGTCGATTTCTGTTGCTACGGCAGCGGCTAGCAGAGTTTTTCCGCATCCTGGAGGACCAAAAAGAAGTATTCCTCTAGGCCATCCTAACGGAAATAGGTCTGGTCTCTCTACCGGGTACACTATGGCTTCTTTGATGGCTTTTTTAGCGTGGTCTAATCCTACGACTTGGTTCCAGTTTACGTTAGGTTTTTCTTTGAGTACAAGTTCATCGTAGCTTGCTTTTTCATCCTTTTTTGTTTCTGCTTGGGGTTCCATTGTCTCCATCGGCTTATCTGATTGCGGCTGTACGGGTTGAACGGGGCCTTCTCCCTGCAGAGCCTTTATCCGATCTTGATACGCCTGTGCACGTTGAATGTAAACCGTGTTTAGTCCATAGTTCGGGTATAACCTGACGAGTTTCAGGAGGGTAGAGATGCCTTTCTGGTACATTGTGATGGCCATCCCCCTTGAACCCTGTTTGTCAAGGCGAACAGCCTCCAAAGCGTATTTTGTTGCCGCTTGTTCAAGTTCTTGAGAAGCACTCATATGAATCACGACGCAATTTTGATTTTACCTTTTACACCCAACTGCTCCAATGCCTTTTCGATTTCTCCGCATGCAACATTCAATTCATTGGCACATTGAGTGATATCCAGCTGTCCTTCACGTCTTTTTGCGTAATCCAACACTGATTCCTCTAATTCATCATTAACAGTCCAAGTGATTCGTTTCATTTCCGTGTCTTTGTATGACACGTAGCTCTGTTGCTTCCCTGGCTCAGAAATTTCTGAACAGGAAGCAGTGAGGGCAACCATCTTTCTCTGTTTTGCCACCCGTTGGGGTTGAGGCGTTTCCATGACCGGAGCAGAAGCTGGAGGCTCAGGTAATGTCTCGGTTATTTTGTCCTCCAGAAACTCGGCGACTTCTGCAAGAACTTCTTCCCCGCCTGGCGTCTTAACGTCCGTGGGCACTTCAAGTTTTGTGTCATCGATTTTGGACATGGAGATAACTTCGAATATGGTTTCATTTACCCTTTCCATTTCAAAGGCCATCTGAGGCATGAAGGAACCGAGGCTTTTTGTCACCGCTTGAAGGTTGTTGAGAACTGGTTTCAAATCCGCAAAGGCTGCGTTGAATTCTTTGAGTGTTTCTAGCCGTAAGATGATGCGTTCTACAAGAATCTGAGTGTGATAGATGACTTTGGTGAGTTTTCTGATTTCAGAAAGTTCGTTAGCAAAGATTGCTGCTCGTTCCTTGTTTTTTTCTTTTAGAGCTTTTGCGCATGTTTTGAAGAGAATTTTATCTCTCCGAGTGAGTTTGACGATAACTTGTCCTAGTTTAAACTGTTGAGACTTAAGCTTAGGTACCGCCTTAACAACTACTTGTTCAAAGTTGGGGGAAGAGCGGAAAGGGTTTTTGATGGAGATTACCTCACAGAACTAATGTATTACGAACTTTCTTTGCTTGGATTCCGTACATGAACAACTACTGGGGGTTCTGGAAGGTCCGAAGAGATAGGAGCAGGTGGTTTTGGAATCTCCTGTTGTTCTGGGCTTTTTGTTTGTGGTTCTTCAGGTGTCTTTGTTTCCGCTGTTTTTGCTTCAGGTGCAGTTACAGGTTTCTCTCCGAGGAGTAGATTGGCTAATTTGCTCTTCAAAGCTTCTAAGTCGCTTTTTTCAGCGTTAACTCCCTTTAGTCCCCATTGGATTATCCCCAAAGCCTTTTGGTATGCCTCGCCGTTTAATCTGCCGATTTCACGTTCAATTTCCAGATTTATCAAGGCTGAGTGAAGCGAGTGAACCTGTTTGTTGCATCGGTCAATCTCCTCGTCTATTTCATCCGTGAGTCCTTTGGCGTTATCTTTTAGTTGATTCAAAGCCCCTTCAAAAGTGCTGTGTAGATCATCGTACATTTCAGGCGGAATTTTCTTCTTTTCTACAAGCTCATTTAAAGCCCTGTCTTTTCTCCATATCAATGGAATTTCGTTACAGAGAGCTTTAGCTTTCAGTTTGAGCGGCGGCGAGATCACTAGGCTCCCGTTGTCAATTTTTATTTGATCGCTGGAGTAACTAAGGAATTCTCCGTCCCCGTGTTCAACAAAGATTCCATCTATGCGACCTGTGGGTGTTACCTTGAATGAAGCTACTCGACCGATTTGCCTTCCATATTCATCCTTTATTTGTTTACCAACAAAAAGAAAGGGGTTGGAAATGGATTTTGACACAGTGTCACCTCCTTAATTTCCGTGTACATCCGTGTTTTTACAGACCTATTTTATTGCGAACTGGCCTCACCAAATGATGGGATGCCCGTGGGCAAGTCTGGGAATTTCTCTTTGACTTTCTGTTCTGCAACAGTAGCTGCCTCGTTCAGTATCTTCTGTGCGTCGTCTCCTGCTGTCTGGAAGTCGATGTTCATACCTGAGTTGTAGCCTGCGTCCATGATGATTCCGCTGAGCAAGTTTCCGATGCTTCCGATTTCACGTTCTGCTTCTGGAAAGACTGAAGACATTCCGGTTTTGACGCTGCGTAGCACATTAATTGCTGGCGCCAAAGTGCTGACTACGTCGCCTAGTTCTGAAACTGTGCTTAATCTAAGGACTATCTGTTCTAGGGCTAGCCTAGAGTGCATGATCATTTTTTCCATTTTGCGTATTTCAGCTAGTTCGTTGGCAAAGACGTTGGCTCGTGCCATGTCATGCTTTGTGTAGGCTTGAACGATTTTTGCGAATATTGACTTGTCGCGTTCTGTGAAGCGGTCTGCTGCTTTGTCTAATTTCTGTATCTGCATTTCCATTCTTTTTACGGCGAAATCTAGTCTTGGTTTCAAAGGACCTGGAGGTCTAACGGCATCCTTAATTTTACTGCTGAGAGGTGTGTCGTCAACTCCTTCTCCCCATTTTTTTGCAAATTTTTCTGACATACTAATTTCCTCACGCAAGGAGGTATGTTTAAAGCGTATTATTACATTGTTAACATGTAACGAACATCTACATATATACCAGACATAGTGTGCCTATTCCGTCGCCGTTTTGAGCTTTAAATTTAAGATTGAAAGAGAGACGGGGCGCAGAGGCGAAAATAAACAGTTTCGTGTAAGTTACACTCAAAAGCGCGAAGATTTAACTGTTAAAACAAGGTGAAACGAATGGGTGACAGAATAAAAATACTAGGAGCATTTGCCCTGCTAGGTTTCATGGGCGGAGTAATCGCTAACATCGGTTTCCACACAGTGTGGCCTTGGTTGGCAGCTAACTTCCCTTCGCTATTCGCATCAGAAATCGTCATATCAGGCATTGCAGGCGCTCTGATAACTACATTCTTTGTAGTGATCTGGGTATATCTAAGCAAGCCATCTCAATAAAGGGAAAAACCTCGCTCCCCCCAATTGATTCGATGCTGCCGGCATCTTTCTATAGCGGTAAGCAAATTGTAATAGCGTAGCAAAGCGGGCACCAAAGAAATGACTTTGTATTTGTTGCATTACTGTATCCAGTGATTAATGTCTGCGCGGTGTAGTAGGCGGGGATAGACCGAGGCTTGATATAGCTGGAGTTAAAGGGTGTTTTCACAGCGTATCGTGGGGTTGTGGAAAAGCGGGCGAATTTCAGACTGATGAACGTGTGAACCTTAGACAGGAATCTTTTGTTGTGCTGCTGGTTTTCAGAAAAAAGTTTGTTTTCAACAATCCACTGCTATTAGGAGCCTAATAGGGTCGGCTGGTTTGGTTTGTGTTAGCAAAAATTTGTGAACCCCTGTCCTTCAACAATATTCTGTTATCAGGAGCTTTAATGTGATTGTTGAGAAGCAGTTTTTTCCAAAAATTAGGTTAACCGCCGAATTGTGTGTACTCTGGGGTTTCAGCGAATGGAATGGGGTAATTCAAGCCAGCCTTTGGTTAAGGTGTTCTAATCAGTCGCTGACTCACGCGGGGGGTTAGGTAGGTTGGTTAGAAAAAGGTGCGATTTTCTTCTTTTTGTCCTTGCCAGTCATCGCCGCGTATTGCCCATGCATTCTTCATGTCAAATCTTTTGTTTACATTAGAGTCACTTCGTTGCTTACGTCTGCGTTTCGCGTAACAACTTTTACAGTAAACAGGTTTTCCAGCAGTAGGCTTGAAGGGCACGGTAGCAGGTTTGCCGCATTCACTACACTTAATTTCAAACATTGTTTTTTGAGACATACAAAATCACCTCTTTCTCTCTTGTATAAGATGAATTAGCACTAGGTCTCCGCGGTTGAGTTTCACAGCGCTGCGACAATAGTTATACAGATTCATCCAACTCGGTTTTCAGATTTCTAAAAGATTTCGTTTATTCGAGGGACAAGCCCATGCGACAAAAGAACTCTTTTGGTATAGTAACGTTTGCACTCTTATAAAGGGTAGGTGAATGGGAGCACTTGCAGCCTGTTTCTAGAACAGACCCATTTGGATCAATTTACGTAGGTTATTAATTTCGATTTCTGTTGTCCCTGTTAGCAACTGAGAAAAGTTGGGCTTCGCATCCGAACCTAATGTCAGCACAGTGACACCCTTGTAAGAAATTGTTACAGTTACTCCTTCGCTTTTCAGTTCTTCAGCTGCATTCTTCAGATGTCTAAGTAGTTCCCGAAAAGACCTGATTCCTATACTGTCTTTTAGTACGCCTTTTATGAACCTGTTATCAACTATGTTCAGATCGATTTGATGAGGCAAGACCGATAGTTGCAGCAGCCTTTCGTTGCTACTAGATAGGTTAACTTTTCCCGATTTAAGCACATGACTTAACAGGGTTAGTAACTGCAATTTTGCACCATTTTAGAGAGGTCACTTCTTTTCTGCAACGTAGAGAACGTCTAAAACAACGGAGCCATTTAGTTTTGCTTTGAACATTCCAGCGTCTAAGGTTAGGTCCTGAAAGCTAAGCTTGATATCTGA
>CBFCZR010000004.1:0-31694 GCA_965602795.1 Candidatus Bathyarchaeota archaeon
CCTATTCCGTTTCCGTCTGTGTCTGTTCCGTTGTAGTTGCTCCAGTGGTTTCCTTCAGCTCCATTGTCCCAGCTGTTGAATGGTTCTCCCACATCGTAGACTGGTGTTGTGTTGTCTATGAAGTTGTTATGAAAGAACACGTTATTTTGTGAGTAGTATAGGTAGATGCCGTTCGCCAAATTTTTGGTTATTTTGTTACCGGTGACAGTGTTGTTTGCAGAGCCGCACATGTAGATGCCATGAACGTTAGCTGTTATGTTGTTTTGGGTTATCGAAGATTCTGTTGTGGAGGCTAACAGTAAGCCCTGTCCGTTGTTGTTGAGGTTCAGGTTTTGGACGGTTATGCCTGAGCAGTTTACAAGAGCCACGTAGCCTGCGTCAAGCGGAACAGCCGCATCCTGTCGGTTAACCCAGTAGTAGACTGGTTTTCCATTCACGGTGTTTGAGTCGTCTATGTCTTGGATGAATTCGGGAAGTAACGAGCCGAATACGCTGAGGTTGCATGTGTTGTCTGTCAATTCGTTGTTTCGGAGTATGTTGTTTGAGTAGTCATCAATTCGGATGCCGTAAGCATTCTCTCCGACTATGTTTCCTGAAACTCTGTTGTTGTCTGAAGAGCAGGAGAGCCAGATGCCATCCTGATCGTTCTCGGTTATTCTATTCTCGTTTATTTCATTGTTTGAGGAACAGCGGAACCAGACGCCGGAAGAGTCGTTTTCGGTGATGTTACAGCCAAGGATGGTGTTGTTGGAAGATTCGGATAGGTAGACGCCATAGAGGTTTTCTCGCACATTGTTGTTTGATAGACTGTTATTTAGAGAAGAATTAAGGTAGATGCCGTAAAAGAAATTGCTGATTTCCATGTTCCTGACTGTCACACCAGTTCTTCCAGTCAGATTTATTCCTGCTCCAATCCCAGTTCCTTGAAGACCATAGCCTGCCCCGTCAACTACAACATCGTCTTTTTCCACAACAATAGGACCATAAATGTTGCCTGTGAAAGTGTAGCCGTTTCCGTTTCGCTGAATCTTGTCTGTTCCATCCACTGTTCCATCAGCCCGGATGTAGATGGTTCCGTTTGCTTCTACTGACCTAATGATTGGAGCAGCCGCCAATAGCACACATATGCTCAGCAGCAAAATGCAACGGAATGGTAATCTGTCCATTTTGGAATTCCTCAACCAGTTCAAAACTAATTATGTTGAATGGCAACAAATGTTTTTGCCTCACAAAAATCTTTATTTCTCATCCGTATATCCTAAAGGGAGTCTCGATGAAACTAACATGGCTGATTCTAACCATCATTTTGTTGACCTCCCTCTTCTGCTCCGTCATAATCTATGTTCACTACAGCCCCAAAAGCGAAGTTTACGAGGAGGACGTCTTTTTCGGGGTTTCCTTTGGCGGAAACACAACTAGCCAAGCGAAGCGGCTTATCGACAAAGTGAAGGGATACACCAACCTCTTCCTCATAAATTCTTGGGAAGCCAGCATCAACGAAACCGCCCTCAACGAAATCTGCGAATATGCTGTGGACGCCAACCTGAACTTTATGGTTTTCTTTGATTACCTCTCGCACATTGCCTATCCTTGGCATCTCACATGGCTGGACACCGCAAAGGAAAGATGGGACGAAGAGTTCTTGGGTGTTTACCTCTACGATGAGCCTGGTGGAAGGCAGATTGACTCAGGAGATTGGGAAGGAGGAGATAATGATTACCTTGAAAGGGTGTCAGATTACGGCGAAGCAGCCGAGTTTTTTGTCACCAGCGTCTCTTCCACTTGGAGCCTGCAAGACCTTAAGAACAGAAACGTCACTGCATTTACCTCCGATTACGCATTATACTGGTTCGACTATCTGGCTGGATACGATACCGTCTTTGTTGAGTTAGGATGGAACCACAGTAGAACCCAGCAAATAGCGCTCGGCAGGGGCGCCGCAAATGTGCAGGATAAAGAGTGGGGAGCCATAATCACATGGACGTACCAAAATCCGCCCTACTTAGGGAATGGAACAGAGATTCTGGAGGACATGAAAACAGCCTACCAGGCAGGAGCAAAATACCTGATTGTATTCAATTACCCCACATACCCTCTAGACAATCCTTATGGCATACTGGAAGAGGGACACTTTGAGGCAATGCAGCAATTCTGGACTTACATGCAACACCATCCAGAAGAGTACGGAAAAACGGAAGCACAAACAGTCTTTGTTCTCCCCAAAGATTACGGCTGGGGCATGCGAAGAGTAAATGACAACATCTGGTTCCCAGAATGGGGTTCAGACAATCTGTCTCCTTTGATTTGGGAAAACATGAACAAACTCATCGAAAGATATGGACCAAAATTAGACATAATCTACGATGACCCCAATTTCGATTATGAAGAAAAATACTCAAACATCCACTTTTGGAACGACCAAATCGACTGAAAGAAATCCGGTAATCAGAACTTAGGCATTGGAGTGTGGTGCTACTCCAGCCTTCGGATGATGTGGTAGCCGAACTTGGTTTTTACGATTGGCGATATCTGTCCTTTCTGAAGGGCAAAGGCGGCTTTTTCGAATTCCTTCACCATCTGTCCTCGACCAAATGTTCCAAGGTCTCCGCCGCGTTTCTTGGAAGGGCAAAGTGAAACTTCTTTGGCTATGGCTGAAAACTTTTCTCCCTTCTTTAACCGTTCCAAAACATTGTTTGCTTCTTTTTCTGTTCTCACGAGTATGTGGGCGCAATGAATTTTGTTTGACATAACCCGAAGTAACCGAAAAATGGTTTATAACAGTTGCGAGTGCGCATGTTAGACTATAAAATTCTAGATTGATACTTGGTCGTCAGGCTTAAATATGAATAATTCCCCTTTTTGTGGTGGGTGCATGGGGAGCTGGGTTAACCCGGCTGAGAGGACAACTGGCTTGTTGTCGACCCTAGGAACCTGATCCAGGTAATGCTGGCGGAGGGAAAAGAAGTGAAACAAAAAAATAGTTCTCAACCTGTAAAGGCTCAATCCAATGCCACCGTAAAGTTGGCAATGACAGCAGTTATGTCCGCTTTAATCGCAGTAACCACAATGACGGCGGTACCTATGCCGCCTCCACTTTCCACTCTAACCTTTGCTCCCATAATCATATTTGTGGTTGGCATACTGATGGGCCCAGTTCCCGCCCTAGTCTCAGCCTCCATCGGCTCTGCACTAGGTTTCCTGGCAGGGGCAAGCATCGGGTCTATTATGGTGCCTCCAGGTTTCATGGGCGTGTTCCTTCTAGGAATCGTTATCAGCAGGGGACCGATGGGTGCCACTGTGGGTCTGCTGAGGAACATAAACGAGGGGGCCGCCATGGTGATAGCTGTGCTGGTGGAGACTGCAATCTTCTTCTTTCTCGATTGGGGTCTCTTCGGTCTGGGAATGGCTCTGCTAACCTTGGGGACATTGATTGATTTGGTTTTCGTTCCCATCGGCTATGGTGTAGTTAGAGTGGTTAAGAGGATGTGGGACGTATCCCTGCTGGAGTAGCAACCATGCAACGAGATGCTTGGTACTTCCAAAAAGACATAGTCAAAGATTACGAATCATACTATCAGCAAAAGTACAGAAGAGCTGACAGGTCAGAGAAGGCTCTGCTGAAGAAGCTTCTGGACACTCTGGAAGAAACAAAAACTCTGCTGGAGGTAGGCTGCGGTACATCCCACTTCACCAGATGGTTTGAATCCTTAGGTTTAGACTGCGTTGGATTGGATTTATCTGATTTGATGCTGAGGGAAGCCAAGAAAATGTGGACTAAAGGAAAGCTGCTGCAGGGCGAGTCCTCGTTTATGCCCTTCAAAAACAAATCTTTTGATGTTGTAGCTTTCATAGCCTGTCTGGTTTACATGCCTGACCCCCTCAAGGTTATACGTGAAGCGTCGATAGTAGCCCGTAACGGGATAATCTTCGGGTTGATAAACCGGTGGAGCCTGCCCACTCTGAGGAGAATGATTCAACTAAAGGCGGGAAAAAACCCGTACTACAAAAACGCCCAGTTTTACTCTATACTGGACATGAAAAGGATGCTACATGAGGCTCTTGGCGACGCATACACAATATCTCACTGGGACACAACAGTTTTCCCCAACAAGTTAGAAGAGAAGAAATCGTCGCTTTTTCCCTTCGGCGCCTTCCTTGGAGTAGCAGTCAAGTTGAGATGAAAAAGATGGATAAACTATCTAAAGTTGGAAAGTTCAGTCAGGAACTGATGGACAAAATCGTGTATCAACGATTAGGGAAAACAAGAAAAGAGGTTCTTGCGGGTCCAAACCATGGGCTTGACAACGCTGTGGTTCAGTTGAATTCCAGCCAAGTGCTGGTGGCCACCGCAGACCCGCTGTCCGTTATTCCTGAGCTTGGATTAGAAGATTCAGCGTGGATTTCTGTGCACTTGTTGGCTTCAGACCTGAGCACCTGCGGATTCCCGCCCCAGTTCATTATGGTTAACTTCAGTCTTCCTCCCCACATGAAAGACGAAGAGTTCGAGACATACTGGGATGCATTTCATGTTGCATGCAAAAAATTGGGAATAGCAGTTTTGGGCGGTCATACTGGCAGATACGTTGGCTCAGACTACACCGTTATCGGCGGAGGCGTAATGATGACTGTTGCTCCAGAAAACCAGTATTTAAGCAGCAATATGGCTAAGCCCAGAGATTTGATGATTATGACCAAGGGAGTAGCCATCGCCTCCACGGGGATACTGGCAAGAACCTTTCCTAAAACAATCGAGGATGCATATGGGTCAGCCTTTCTCAAGAGAGCCCAATCCTATCTTTCCCAATTCAGCGTAGTTAAGGATGCCTTGACGGCTGCTTCAGTGGGCTTAAGGGAGGAGGGAGTCACGGCTATGCATGATGTAACTGAGGGGGGACTACTTGGGGCAATTTATGAGCTTACCCAAGCCGCAAAAATAGGCGTAGAAATTGACCTTTCAAAGGTTATAGTCACTCAGGAAGCAGAACAGGTTTGCAGCCTCTTCAACTTGGACCCTTACAGGGCATTAAGTGAGGGGACGCTGATAATTACTGTGAAGCCAGAAAAGGCTCAAGAAGTAATCGGAGCCTTAAAGTCAGATGGAATCAAAGCAGCAATCATTGGAGAAGTGATGAATAGTCAGCATGGAAGATGGCTGAAAAGGGATGGAAAGCTTCAGCCTTTAGAGAAGCCGTCTGTTGACCCCTATTGGGAGGCTTACTGGAAAGCTCGTCAGAGTGGGTGGGAGTAACTGGGTTGGCTCGCCTGCAAGGGTTATGTCTTGTAGTTGACCCGTCCTTGCCTCGTCGTAGACTAGTTGACATTGTAGAAGAGTCCCTGAAGGGAGGCGTTGACTTGTTGCAGCTGTGGAAGCCCCGTGGGAACAGCCTAGATATCAGAGGGCTTGCCAGAGAGTTGCTGAATCTGGCTAAAGATTACGGTGTGCCTCTGCTCATAAACAACGATTTACAATTAGCGAAGGCTGTGGAAGCCGATGGGGTTCACTTTGACGGCTACGATGTCACTCCCTCGGATGCAAGGAAAGTTCTCAACGAGCAGAGCATAGTAGGCTACACGGTAGGCAACGATTTAGAGTGGATTAAATGGGCGGAAGCTGGAGGCGCAGATTACGTGTCTTTCTGTTCAGTGTTTCCAAGCCCTTCCGCCATTCAGTGTGAAATAATACCTCTCAGAACCTTACGGGCATCCAAAGCCATGACTGATATGCCTGTGTTTGCTTCGGGTGGCATAACATTAAGCAACGCCCACTTGGTTCTCGAAACTGGAGTAGATGGAATAGCCGTAATATCTGCTATACTCAAAGCCAGCGACCCAAAGCAAACTGCAGAATCCTTCAAAGCAATTATTCAGAAGTATATTCCTGAAGCCTAGCCTTGGATATTGGCTGAAAAACTGTAACTTCAAAATAACAGCGAGTTGAAAATGGGAAATAGTTTGTTCAGTTGCGTTTCAGGAATTCGTTTAATCCCTGCTGGTTTCTTCTTGTTTTTCCAACAGTGATTCGTTCGCCTACTCGCAGTTTCATTCCGTCAAAGGCGGCTACTGTGGGGACTCCAGTTTTTTCTTCGATCATTTTGACCTCGTAGGATGGTCCGCTGAAGAGCATTTTCATTCCGAAATGAGTGGCTACAGCCATCTCAGGCTTCACGTAGTCAACGAGTTTAACAGCTTCTTTTGGGGTCATGTGTCCTGTCCACGGGCTTCCTAAGGGCCTCATCACCGAGACTATGAGGACTCTTACTCCCTTGTATTGCTCTTCGATGCCCTCGAAGTATTCTGTGTCCGCTGTGTAGCCTATGGCTCCGACATCTGGGATTTCAAATCTGAAACCAACAGCCTCTGGGTCAGTGTGCCTAGCCTGCGTGGCAACTACTTTGGTTTTGCCGACCATGAAGGTGACTCCGGGCTTCACCACTATCACCTTTTGTATCATCTGCTGATGATAGGTGGAGATTGCAGGTCCAGTTTCCTTGTTTCCGATTAGGATGTTGGAAGGCGCGGCTACGGTGCCCCGTTTTTTCAGCATACCTCGAGTCATGGCTTCAACCAGAATCTC
Source organism: Candidatus Bathyarchaeota archaeon (assembly GCA_965602795.1). Lineage (GTDB taxonomy): Archaea > Thermoproteota > Bathyarchaeia > Bathyarchaeales > Bathyarchaeaceae > Bathyarchaeum. The sequence continues at coordinate 6,575 of CBFCZR010000004.1, forward strand.
TGCATTGGTGCAGTGGTCTGGGTGCCGGTGGGAAACCAGCACTGCCTTGAGTTTTTGGGGATTCAAACCCGCCTCTAGTGAGTAGATTAGGGCTCCTGGACCAGGGTCAACGTGAAGGTTAAGGTGGTTGGAGAGGATTCGGATTCCTCCTGTTCTTCTTTTTTGGGTTATGGTGGTGAATCTTCCGCCTCCTGTCCCCAAAAAGACCACGTCAACTTCCTTCATTTTTTTCACCGAGGATGGAGAATGAATGTTTTTGTTTGTTAATTTATAGCGAAGAATAGTTATAAGCCTTTGAATCTTTGGGCAGCAGCGAATGTTATATTATCGGCTGACGTGAACTATCTGGTAGAGGTTTTAGACCATGAGGGTTGTGGTTCGTGTTGGTGGTTCGGTTGTGGCTTCTCCCCTCAACGCGCAGCTGATAGGCAGATACGTTGATTTGCTGAAGGATTTGAAACTGCAGGGGCATGAGGTTGTCGCCGTTGTTGGCGGGGGCTCCTTGGCTAGAGAGTTCATCAGAGTGGCTGCAGAGCTTGGTTCAGAGGAGGCTAAACAGGATTGGGCTGCGATTCATGTTTCTCGTTTGCTGGCTCAGATGTTTGTGTTATGTTTGGGTGACGCTGGGTGTGGAAGTGTGCCTGTTTCTGTGGATGAAGCCGAAACTTGCCTGAAACGCAGCAAGATTGTAGTTATGGGTGGTTTGCGTCCGGGTATGACAACTGACTCTGTGGCTGCATTGGTTGGTGAGAGGGTGCAGGCTGATTTGCTGGTGAAGGGTTCGAACGTGGACGGAATATTCACCAAGGACCCTAAGAAATTTTCTGACGCAGAAAAACTGGACAAACTAAAGTTCGAGAAATTAACTGGGCTTCTTGAGGCGGACAGTCACCGGGCGGGAATTAACCAGATTATCGACCCTGAAGCGGTTAAGATTCTCCGTAGAAGCAGGTTGAAGACTGTGGTGGTGAATGGGTATGACGCGGAGAATGTGTCTGCTGCGGTTAAGGGAGAACAGGTTGGAACGGTTATCGAGTAGGTTTGTCTGTTTTAGGTAAGGCTTAAATTAATTATTTCCTGTTTCTTTGAGGAGGGGCGGCGGTAGCGAAGCCAGGTCAAACGCGGAGGACTCAAGATCAGCGTTTGATGAGCTATCCTTTCCCATAGGGGTTCGCAGGTTCGATTCCTGCCCGCCGCACCACAGCACAAACTTACCCCATTTTTGTCAAGAAAGTTTGACCAAAAAGTCACAACTTTAGTCAAGAAAAGTTGACTGAAAATTACATTTGAGGGCTTGTTTAGTCAAGAAACTTTTACAAAAATTCTTTTATTTGTATAGTCAACAGGTTTAGTTAGGGGTTAGGTTTGAAATCTTTTGTAGCCGTATTTATGATGTCGATTATAGTTAGCGGTTTGTTGCTGGCTGGCGTCACGAGTTTTGGTTTAGCGCAAGACTCTACTCCATTCACAGTATCAGGTTATATATTGGATTCTGATGGTAAGGGAATCGCTGGCGCAACGATCATTTTCAATGTACCCAAAATCGTACCCTCTGTTTACTCAAATTACTCAGGATATTACGAGGTTTCTACTCCCGCAGGCACTTACCACGTCAACGTCTGGCCACCCTTCGATTCAAACTACCTTTCCTATGATGAACCAGCTTTTGCTGTGCAGTCAGACGTAACCAAAAACATCACTTTAGCTACAGGCTACAAGATATCCGGCTACATAACCGGCACATTGGGAGCACCTGTTAACAAGACTGTTGTTTCACTGGATAGCTTCTTTTGTGGCTGGTACTCTGACTATTCAGGTTACTATTTTGTAACTGTTCCTGCCGGCACATACAATTTGTTTGCCAAACCGGCGCAGGGTCCACAGGACGTAACTGATTTTTACACATATGCTGAGTATAATGTTGTCGTGAACGGTGACCTTGAAAAAGACTTCACAGTGAAAACGCACACCGAGATTTCAGGATATGTCTTAGATGAAGAAGGCAACGGACTGGCTGACGCCAACGTAATCTTCGGCGTGCCCGAAATTGTTCCCGGTGTTTTCACGGATTATTCCGGTTACTATACTGTTTATGTTCCAAGAGGCACTTATCATGTTAATGTTTGGCCGCCTTTTGATTCAAACTACATATCTTTTGACCAACCAGAGTTTACCGTGGGAACTAGAGACTTTACAAAAAACATTACACTGAGTTCAGGCTACAAACTATCAGGTTATCTAACAGATTCCTCTGGGGCACCAATAAGAGGAGCCTTTGCATCGTTAGATCAATTCCACTGCGGATGGTACTCTGACACTTCGGGATACTATTTCGTCACTGCCCCAGCTGGAACATACACCTTAACCATTCAGTCTAAGACGGGTCAATTCTTCCCGATCTATACAGAAAACAACTTTGCCCTAAATGGCGACAACACCAAAAACATCATTTTAACCGGTGCCAACATCCCCTTTAGTGACAACTTTGATGACGGTGTTGCGGATGGATGGACGCAACATGATGGTTCTTGGAGCGTCATAAATGGGGAGTATTTTGTTTCTGTTGGCGTAATAGAAGATGGAATCACAACTGTAAATGGACTAGATTTAACTGATTGCACGATTAGTACGAAGCTGCGATTTACGGACCCTATTGGATTCAGATCAGGCATAATCTTTCGATTCATCGATTCAACGCATTATTATTCTATCGAATTAGGCAACGAATACGATACTCTGGACATGATTAAGTATACTCCAGAAGACCCAAATTATGGTGAAACATTTGCACAAATCCGGGATACCAATTTCCAAAAAGACGTAGATTACCAGTTAAAGATTATAGTAAGCGGAAATCTCTTCAGGTGCTTCATTAACGGAGAAGAGGCGCTCACTGGAACTGACAACAGTTACACTCATGGAGGCGCGGGTCTGAGAGCTAGGCGAGCAGATGTCTGTTTCGATAATTTTAGAATCGAAAATGCCACAACATCTCCTTCACCAAAGCCTACCCCTTCACCAGTCCCAACGCCAAATCCGTCATTCCAGTCATATTCAGATGACTTTAGTGCAGATTCGGGCGCGTGGCAATATGTAGGAAGCGCATACAGAGACCAAACAAATGAGTATCTGGTTTTGACTGAATCTGTTTACGAAACGGCTGGAGTTGCTTGGTTCAATGCTCCAATTCAACACTCGTTTACTGCTAGTTTTCGTTACAAAACTTTCGGAGGAAGCAAAGGTGACGGTTTTACATTGTTCTTTTTCAAACAGACATATTCATCACTAGGCACAGGAGGGAGTCTAGGTTTCACAAATTCTGACCACAAAATCGTGCCTGGATATGGCATCGAATTTGATGGTTGGAAAAACTGGCTTTCTGATTTCCAGCAATTTGATGGAGAAATTAATCCGCCGGATGGTGACCCTTCTTCTAGTCATATTGCGTTGATTGAGGGTCATGTGGGTAACCATTTGGCATACGTTAATGATGACAGAATTGGTGATAATGTGTGGCATCAAGTTTTTGTGGAAGTTCAGGAGTCTTCGATCAGGGTTTTTGTTGACCAAGAATTGATTCTCGAATGGAGCGGGCTGCTAAACAGAACTTATGATGGATTCGGATTCTCTGGCGCCGATGGTGGAGTTGGAACCAACTGGCACATAATAGACGACTTTTCAATCAGTACAGAAATTGTGAAGCCACCTCCCAGTTTCTTACCATACCGATGAAAAAATCTTGGCAAGACCCAACAACGGTGAGTACTGCTTCTGACGGAACTTGCACCCAAAAATCTCATAATGTAATCATTAATCTGCTTGAAGGTGATGGTGAATGCGCACAAATCAGTTTGTGAACTCGAAGGAGAAAATAGAAATGCACGCACCCACACATGATGAGATGCTGAGAACAGCATATAAGGTATATTTCGATTTCCGATATAAGTGAAAGAATGGGACTTATGCCGCTTTGGGCATTCACGAATATGCAACAGTCTCTAGAACTTCTTTTTCGTGTGGCGGTCTAACAAAAGCCACATCCTCAATGTACGCTCTTAAAGGCTCAGCTATGCTCCAAGCCTGAGAAATGCAGCCTCTGCTAAGGTGTGGCGCGTCGCCATCAAAGATTTCGCTTACCGTTCCTAAGCCAACTCGATTTGTTTCTTCTAAGAAGAGAGGTTGCAAGAAACTCTGGAAAGCAAATTTCCGCCAACGTTCCTCATGATTTTTTGTCTTCAAGAATGCTGTGGTGAAGGGGCCTAGAAGCCACGCCCAGACAGTGCCGTTGTGGTATGCGCTGTCGCGGTGAGTCCAATCGCCGAGGTATTTTCCGATGTACCGGGGGTCGGTTTCAGGAAGTGTTTTCAGTCCATATATTCCCCACAAACGTTTCCAGACAACATCAACGATCTTCTCTGCCCTCTTCAGGTCAACTATGGGAAAATCCAGCGACAAGGCGATAACCTGGTTTGGGCGCAACGTCGAATCAGCGCCATCCTCAGCTACAACATCAAAGAGGCACCCGTCTTTGGGATTCCAAAACTTCTCTGAAAAACTCGCTCTAGCATTCTCAGCCATGCTGTAATACTTTTCTGTCTTGTCTCCCTGATCAAAACGTTTTGCTAGCAACTGCATGGTCTTCAGGGCGTTATACCATAAGGCTTGTATCTCCACTGCCTTCCCGTCTCTAGGCGTAACAAACCGGTCAACTGTGGTGGCGTCCATCCACGTAAGCTGTGGACCATGAGCGATCAAACCGTCATCTTCCACGTGAATCCCAAAAATTGTTCCCTCAACGTGATATTCCACGATCTGGTTCATTTTTTTCCAAAGTTTTTCTTGAACAAAACTGTAGTCTCCAGTATACTTGAGGTATTGGAGAACCGCATTGAAGAACCATAAGGTGGCGTCAACAGTGTTGTATAGAGGGATGTCTCCAGCCTTGTCAGAGAAACGATTCGGAATGACGCCTTTATGGCAGTAACGCTCAAAAGTCAACAGAATCTCCTGTGCATCCTGAAACCTTCCAGTTACAAGCGTCAGCCCAGGCAGGGAAATGAGTGCGTCTCTTCCCCAATCATCAAACCAGTGGTAACCCGCAATCACGGACTTCTTTTTGGTTGAAGCTCTAGACACAACAAACGAATCCGCAGCTTGGATAAGCCACTTCAGCCAACCATCCCTTTTCAAGTCAGCATGGCGTTTCGTGAACTGTTCCAGCAAGCCTCTTCGCCGCTTTAACTCTTCACGGTATAACAGTTCAATGTCTTCGGTTCGCTTACCAAAAGACAAAAAACGGCTCTGCGCTTCTTCACTATTTTTTCCAGCCACCGCAAGGACATGAAACCGTTTCTTCTCTTTGGGGCCAACAGAAAATTGGAAGAATCCGGGTCTAAAGTAGTCGTCGGTGCTTTTTTCGCTTCGGGAGGAGTCAACCCTGAAGAAGACGTTTTCAACCCACCAGCTCTCATCCACAAAAGAGCCTGTATTGCCTGAGGACAGAATCAGGGAGGAAAGCGAATCTGACGGCTCGATTACCACAGCTTCTCCGCAGCGCTTCTGAATAAAACTCCACGGTAAAGTTTCCCTGTCCGTTGTGTTGTATATGTGCCTTGAATTGACAAGCGGCGAGACTTTGACAGATACTTTTTGTTCTAAGGGATTATAGACTTCGTAGATTGCTGCTGTTGCGTTTTTCAGGTAAGGCATAAAAACTGTTTTCTGGACTTTAACACCTTCCACAGCATACTTGTAGGTTGGCAGAGGGCTTAGAACAAAATTGGAGAGAAAACGGTGTCCTTTAGGATGTATGACGTCATGGAACTCGTTTGCCCCCAGAGTGTAAGTTTCTGTTCCAATTTTTAGTTCCTCGTCAAGTTTTGTAAGTAGAACCCAGCGATTTATGGGCGGATTAAGGGCTGCCACAAGTAGACCGTGATATTTTCTGGTGTTGATTCCCAAAACTGTCGAAGACGCGTATCCGCCTAATCCGTTGGTTACAATCCATTCTCTGCCTAGAGCTTCGTTAACGTCTGAGAGAACGTCTCGCCCAAGACCTATTCTGGGTAAGTCCAAGTTGGTGACATCTCGTTAGATTTAAGGTAGGAGCTTGGCTATGTTCTTTCCTGTACCCACATTGAAGTGATTGGCTACGGTGCTACATTTTGTCCGCAAAAGCAAAGCATGAGGAACCGGAAGCTCAAGCTCTGTAAGGGTTTCAGCGTGACCCATACCCTTCGCCACCACCAAATCCGCAGAATTATAAAGTTCTAGAAACTCATCTGAACATTCGCTGGGAAACAAGCCAACAGAATCCGAGCCGGTGGACATAAGCTCGTCTGCAACTTGGTCCATTCCAACAGTTTTGGCATCTTCCAATGTGGCATCATTGAGTATAGGACCATCCTTGACCCCCACTGTAACATGGGCACCAAGATTTGTCAGTTCCTGAACAAGTAGCGTGTCGAGAGCTATTTCTCCGGCGTTGTCAGTTAAGTAGATAACACTTTTTGCATTATTTGCCTTGTTGAAGATTTGGGGGATTTCATCCAATGCCAAGTCATATTCAGCCTGCTGAATCAGCTGCTCAAGATCTGAGAACTTGAATGGATTGTCGGGTAAATCAAATTCCATGATGTTGCCGACAATGGCGGAGAGACAAGCTTTCCTAAACCGTAACTCTGGTGACGTTTCCTGTGAGATTATACTTTTTGCTAGGGGAACGACTTCCAGCGCCTTTTTGTTGCTGAGCTGCTTCTTTTGCTTATATGGGTCAGGGTTTCCGGTTATCTTTCGTATCAGCCGGTCCCGTTTTGTGCCTAAATAGGCGGGGTTGGCTGTTGGCTTGAATCCGTCAGCTAAGAAACTTAAGACTGCTGACAACGTTTTGAATTGTAAAGCCTTATCGTCTGTGGCCTCTTGGATTTGTAGGTACCCACGATTAAGAATGCATGAGATACATCTTAGTCCAACTTTCAATCATCAATTCCCCTAACAAACATCGGTTAATTTTGATATCTCCTGATCAGCGCACCGTTTTTCAAAATCAGGTATTTACGTCGTTTCACTTATGGCTTCTGAAAATTCCATCAGCACTTTGCTGGAGTCTTTGGCTTTCACTATGCCGCTGGCAACCAAAACTCCCATGGTGCCAAGCTTCAAAGCAGCAGCCACATCCTCGCCCTTTGTTATTCCCGCACCGCAGAGAGTCACCACACGGGGGTTCACATGCTTAACAAGTTTAACCATCTGAGTGACAGCGTCAGGCTTAGTTTTAGAAACGGGAATTCCGCTTCCTATCAGCTCAGGCGGCTCCAAAGAAATTATGTCAGGATTAAGTGCGGCAGCAGCTTGGCTCACCGCAGCGTTGTTAGTGCACACCACAGAAACCATGCCAACTTCTCGTGTCCTTGCAATTATGGCTTCGATGTCGCGCAGTTTTAGCTGCTTCTCCGCGTGGTTGATTAAGGTTCCAACTGCTCCAGCCTCTTTCACAGATTCAAGAAGAATGTGTCCCGTGGAACTGCCCGGAACAATGGGGTCAATATGCTGCGCAAAAACTGGAATTGAAACGGCATCACAAACGGATGCTATGTCTGCCACTTGGGGAGCCACGCAAATGTTAACGCCTGATTCTTTGCTCACTTCTTCTGCAATTTTTGACAGTTTAACTGCTTTTTTTCCGGTGGCTTCAGAGTATGTCTTGTAATTCACAATAATGAGGGGTACCTTGAGGTCATTCATCAATATTCGCCGCTTAATGCTACACCTAAGGGACTTAAAGATTTAGCCTCGGAAATTAATGTTTCCCATTATACATCTATATTTCAGCTTGAGACTAAAACTATACTTTTTGTCTTGACAATCAACAACATTGCACATTGTACAGCACAGGAAATCAAAAATCAACTGCCTTCGTAAGGCGGTCGTTCTGTAGTGGTAACTTCCACTGATTCAGTCACACCAGACCTCCACAGAGTCAAAGTGACTGATTGACCGGGTGACACTTCTACTTCCATGTATGCACTCCAGTCTTCTACGGTGTATGTAGAATGACCATCCACAGCCAGAATAATATCCATAGCTGTATAACCTTGAGCCCCGATTACAGCGGGGTTTAATCCAGCTTCATCTGCTGGCAAATCTTGAACCACATCCATAACCAGAAGCCCAGCTTGATACTCGTCAACATTAAGGAGGTTCAAGGAGGTTACAACTTCGGGAGTCAGCGCTAATATAGAAACACCTACAAAAGGGTGCATATACTCCCCTTCATCTACAAGAGAGGGAACCACGCGCTTCATGATATTTATGGGCACTGCAAAGTTGAAACCCACATCGGTGCCCGCATTTGTTATTCCCACAACGTTCCCAGACATGTCCAATAATGGTCCTCCTGAGCTGCCTGGGGCAATGGTTAAGTCCAGCTGTAACACAGGCACGATTATGGGTTCAATGTCAAGGAGCCTGTTGACTTGACTTATGTAGCCCACGGAAAGGCTTTCTGCAAATCCAAGAGGGCTGCCTATGGCTACTACTTGCTTTCCGATGCTGCTTTGGTTACCGAAATTCAAGGGTGTTGCCTCAGCCGGAGCAGTAGGCACTGACAGCACTGCAATGTCTGAGTAAGCGTCAGAGCCTATCACCGTTGCCTGTGTTCTGGTTCTGTCGAAGAACTCTATTTCGATGTCGGTTTCCTCTGTGACTACATGGTAATTGGTGAGTATTATGTTTGAATTATTGTATAGGAATCCTGAACCCTGTCCTAGAGATGTTCTGATTACCACAACGGATTTGTATGCTGCCTCGTAGACTTCCGTTGGCGTCAGGGTAAGAAGCTGGTCAACGATTCCCTCTAGATTCGAAAGATTTGATATGAGACATTCAAGTGTTTCAACTGCGGTTCCGATTTCAGCCAAGTCTGTGGATAAACTTTGATTTAGGGCATTCATCTGATTGGTTAGATTCGTTAGGTCCGATTTTGCTTCTTGAATATCGCCTTTCGCTTCTTCCATGGCGCTTTGGAGTTCACTAATCTGTTCTTTCTGTTCATCAATCTGTTCTATCTTGGTATTAATCTGGTCTATAGTCGTTTGTAGTTCGTTGATTTGCTCTTCATGTGCATTAACCTGCTCTAGGGCGCTTTGCAGTTCATCAAGCTTTTCGTTCTGGATACTAAGCTGCTCTTTAACCTGAATGCTGTCAAGTATCAAATAGGTGTTAACAGCTGAGAATAAAATAGCGACAACGGCTATTATTGCTACTATCTTTAGAGTCCTGTTGGACATGTTCTATTTTCATTCGTCCATCGGCTTTAAGATTTTTGGATTAGGCGCAAACGTGTGCCTAGGTCCTCAAAAGAGATGGAAAAATCTACGTATGTTCCACATTCCAATGGGTTCTTATTCAGATTTCCATTAGAACGGGAGCCTCGTCACATTACATTCTGTTGTTTCCTTCGGTTAGAACTGCTCTATGTTTGTTGCTATTTTCCGCAAAATTTGGGTGAATGGATGCTCCTTTTTTTCAAAAGCGAATAGGTATTCTCCTCCAGATCGGAGTATATCACAGGAACAGGGAATAAGGTCAACGATTGGTAACTTGTGAGTGTCAAGTTTGATGGGAATTTTCTCTGATAAGGTTGTTTGGGGAACTTTGTTGACTATGATTCCCGTCTTTTTTTCATACAGGTCATAGAGGTCATGTATCATCCTCTGTGTTCCCTCCACATCAGACCGGTCTATGGAAGTTACCACCAGCACCATGTCCGCGGCCACAATTGCGTTGATGGATGAATACTGAAGTCCCGGACTAGAGTCCACTATGACATAATCAAAATCCATGTCTTTTATAAGAGAATCTTTGAGTGCAAGAAGCCTAGCAAGAGCTTTCATGCCCCATTTTCTGTCCTTGGACGACATCTCCCGAATTGCTGATGTTGAAGGATCCGCCAAACCAACAAACAGCTGCCCCCCTTTTATGTAATTGGGAGTGCACTCTGTCAGAATGCCGTCTGTATTACAGGCTTTGCTTAGGTATCCATTCATCCAGTATGTGTTAGTGTTGTGGAACGTTGAACTGAGGCTCGGAGCTCGAAGATCTAAATCCAGCAGACAAACCTTTTTGCCTTTGTCCGCGAAAATCATTGCCAAATTCACGGCTAGCAAAGTTTTGCCAGTTCCGCCTTTATACGAGTGAAAGGTTATGAACAAAGGTTCTTTAACTCCTCTGTGCTGTCTTGAGGTTTGCATACTAGCGAACTGTAGAGTCTCCCGTCAACATACTTTCTTCCTGTTTTGTATATGTAATATGTGAATAGCAAAATAAGACACACAGTTAGAAACAAGACGGGAAACTTGGTATTCTAATTGTTTAACTGGAAATTTGTGGGGAGAACAGAAAACTCTTTCTAAGTTCGTTAACAAAGTTATTCTCTAATCTTTTGCGGCGGAGTGAAGATGAGAGGACCCATTGGAGGAAAGAGAGGAGGCAAGGTTATAGGGCAGGTTAGGAAGCCTAAGTCTTCTCTGCAGGATAACCAGTGGGTTCTGAAGCTTCTAGACGATAATAACCTCGCCGCGGACATGAACTATAGCAGAGACCAGCTGGTAACTAAGACTAGAAGAAACAGTCTATGTGTAGCCTGTAAAGGAGGCAAGTTCCTTTGCGGCAAAACACGGTGCCCTCTTGTTGTCCGGTTCAGCTCTTACTTCAAGTCTGCACCTCTTCTCCAAGGCACTGATTTGGATGGGGCTTGTCCACCCGGGGTTTTTGTGGGTCGAATCGGCTATCCTTACGTTTATGCGGGACCTCTTGTTCCCCCAGTCCACGAAGACACTAGCTTTTATGACCAGCCTGAATCGTGGTTTGGAAAATCCATTGACGAAATTGTGGGTTTTCGTTCTCTGCTGGTGAGAGGAAAGCATAGGGTTCACGTAAAAAAGTTTGAGGAGTCAGGAAAAATCATGGACCAAACCATCGATTTAGCCTTGTCCATTAACCCTGTTGATGTTGAGTTGAACCTCAAGAAGAAGCCCTCCACAGCACTTGTTCTCGATGACCAGATTCAGCCTTTCGGACCCTCTGCTCCACTGAAAAAGATGCAAATCTCAAACTCCAGATGGGACCACCACATCCAAAAGGCTTACTTTGACGATGACCTGAAAGCCTCTGAAGCGGTCACCGCTCTGTTCCAGAAAGGAACAATGGTTACTAAGATTCAACGCGCCTTCAGCGTCGGCGCCTTTGGAATGAAGGATCAGAGGCGGTTGGTTCCCACCCGATGGAGCATAACAGCTGTTGACAGCATAGTCTCCAAGGACATGATGGAGAAGATCAAAGATTTTCCGGAAATCAACGAGTACCGCATCTATGAGTCCCGCTATCTGGACAACCGATTCGAGGTTTTGATGATTCCCAGAGAATGGGGCTACGAAGCCATGGAGGCTTGGTATCCGGGCACGGTTTGGAACCCAAGCGGCAGAAACATAGTTCTGTTTTCTGACTGGGAGGGCTTTGGCGGTCGCACAACCTACGCCAGCATCGGAGGTTGCTATTATGCGGCTCGTTTAGCGGTTGGAGAGTTGCTTATGAAGGAACGCAGGCAAGCGATGGTGGTTGTTTTGAGGGAGGCGCACCCCGGATACATCATGCCTGTTGGGGTCTGGCAGGTTCGCGAGAATGTTAGGAACGCCCTGCGGCAGAAACCGCTGAAATACAACACATTAGAAGAAGCTTTAACCCGTATTGGTGGCCAGTTCCAGATTCCGATAAAACAGTGGATAGAAAAAAGCAGCCTACTGCAGAACACTATATTTCAGAGGAGAATCACAGATTATTTTGGGTTTCGCTCTTTTTGAGTAAACCAGTTTACCAGTTTTTGTGTTTGATGAGTTTGATCCCCATTCCGAATAGCCAAACTGTAGTGATGAAAGTGTTGATTATCTCTGGAACAGCGAAACCAACCTTAAACTGAAGAAACAGGATTATCATCGGCAACACCAAAATGGAGAACAATGCTGCTACACCACACACTATACCGAACTTTCTGATTGTTGATTCTTCAGTTCCGAAACCTATGAAAACAAAACCCAGCGGAGCTAACAGCAATGGACCAAGAGAAACAATCCCATGCAACATCATCATGTCAAAGGTGAAAACGCCAATAAGCGCCAAAAATACGCTTGCAATAATAATCAAGTTTACTCCAACTTGGGTTAACCGATTGCCGTCCAAATATTCGCGGAGTCCAAGAGCAAAAAAGAAGATGAGAATCCCACCAATCAACATGGCGCCATTAAACAGCAAAGACATTTCACCTACCCCCATCTCGCTCAAGGCATTATTTTCCCAACTGAACCATGGCGAAAGAACTGTTGCTATTAGAACCAATGTTATGGATAAAGTTGAACCTAAAATTCCACAAAACCCACCAAAACGCAAAAGCTTCACATTCTTCAAGGCAATCCCAGCCATCAACGAGCCACCGAAAGATGACCAAAACAATAACAAAATGAACTGATATTTACTGTTTGGGTTTAAAATTCAGCCTTTTCAGCGGTAATTTTGCTGGCACTAGCCAGATTTTATCGTAAATACCACCGCGTAGCAGTCACAGACGCTTATCAAGAGCTATTTGGCAACAACTGTTTTGGATCCCCATCTGGACTGCAAAAATTTTAAATTGCTTTCAATCATAAAAGACTTGAGAAGTTAAATGGGGCGAAATTTTTATGAACCAAAAAGGAATTTCAAAAATTGTTGTTGTGGGCATAATCGTAGTTATCTTGGTGGTATCTGCAGTTGGAGTATATTTGGCTATGAGTGGAGACGGAGACGATAATGGAAACAATGGTGACGGTAACGATACGACAAATGGCGATACAACAAATGGTGAAACTGAAAATGGAGACAACGGGGACACAGTTGAACAAGAAAATGATGTTGCAGGGGCAAACAGTTTGCAGTTTAAGGTAAGCGTTGATCCTGCAGATTCAGAAAGCGTAGACTACACGTATATGATAAAGGATGCAAACACGTCTGATATGATGATGCGGGTCGAGATGGACACTGCGGGCGAAGAGATGATTTACATCCTAAATAGACCTCAGCAGAAGGTGTGGGTTTATTCTGGCGGTCAGTGGATGGACTTTTCTAACACATATCAAACTTATTGGGATACATGGAATTCAGCGTGGGAAGGATACAGAACCAATCTTTTGGATTGGACTGGTGGAGACTGGACATACACTACTCCAGATGGCGACTCGGTCAGAATTTACGACATTGACATAGACCCTTCACTTGCAGACTCGCTATTCCAACATTGATTAACCGATGCTTAAAAAAGCAACTTGCAAAGGCTAGTTGCACCAACAAAACCCCACACTTTTTTTAATTAACTAACCAACAGTGGCCGTCTATTAGCTTGTGACTTTTTTTGTCTTTTAAAGAACCAAAAGCCTACAAAAACTTAATTGTGAGTAAAAGGTTGTCTGAATCCGTCACGTAGAATCAGTGATTGCTTCAAAAAGTAGGCATTATTCAGGAATTATTGTAAGTGCAAATTGATTTTTTGCTTGGATATAATATTCTTTTGGTAATTTTCTAGAATTTTGTACTATCTATTAGTTATCTATTGGCTGGACTGAAATAAGCATTAAAATGCTTACAGACCAATTCCATGTTCAATAAGCAAATAGTGTTTTGGCGGTGTGTAGAAACGAGAAAAAGAAACGAAGTCAAGGTAGTTGCTAAGATTCTGCGAGTGGCAGCTAAAGGCTCCAAGGAAGGGGAGATCATGAACCGATGTAAATTGGATTCTATGTCGGTAGAGAACTACCTGGCAGCCTTGTCAGAATTAAGTTTTCTCACTTTTGATGATGAAAGCGAGGATGAAATGTGCTATAAAACAACTGAAAAGGGAATAGAGTTCCTCAACATTTACCATCGGCTAAGATGGCTTCTTTTTGGCAAAGACAACGATTTCCTGTTGATGCGCCTTCTGGAACAGATGAAGCAAAAGGAAAATTCCCCATTTTACGTGAGCTAGAACTAGCTTCGGTCCAGGTGATGTTTTTATGACAGAAGACAAAAAGGAGTTTGATGTTGTCGCCGACATCCTACGGGTAGCTGTTTTGGGTTCCAAGGAATCTGAAATCATAAACGGATGTGAACTAGACCGCAACAGCCTCGAAAAGTATATGCCCGTTATGATGCTTCTGAAGCTGATAAGCGTGAAGAAAGAGAGCGAGAATTTTTATCGAACCACCAGCAAAGGGCTGGAGTTTCTACGTTTCTATCATGGTTTCAGATGGCTTCTATGGGGCGAAGACTTTGACTATAGCTTATTCAAAACCATGAATGAGCTGAAAAAAGAAAAACAGCCATACTACGTAAGCTAACAAAAACTCTGGTCATAGCATTCTACTCAAAAGAAGTCCTCAAGCTTTCGGCTCTCCAACTTTCGTAACACATCTGCACACTTCTTAGGTTCCAAGGCTTTGAATTCCAGCCCCAAACTGGATAAGATTGCCTGAACGCCTTTAGCTAAACGAGGCGCCACAAGCACGCCCCTAAGCTCCCTATTCGTCACGGTCTTTATGAAGTCAATATACTTTGCCAATTGTAGCGCCGCATCCCTTCCTGCTGTCCTCCTTTTGAGTTCAACCACAACCAGTCTTCCGTTTCTGTCCACACCATAAACGTCCACAAACCCGGGTTCAACCTTCTTCTCGTAGGATATAGGCTCGAAGCCCGCCTCCAGAAGAGATGGCTCAACCAGAATCGCCTTTTGCATGTCCGATTCGCTGGCGTGCAAAGAAAATATTCCCCTGTCAATCAATCTCATGGCGGAAACGAAAAAAACATGATCAAACGATATGTTGACCGACTCGGATGGTTTTCTACGTACAGCCCGAACATGCAGAGTTTCTCCCTTTTTTCGGGTTTGGAATATGCATCCTGCGGGTTGCCAGTTCACAGGCTCGTACCCGATGGGGCGGTGAACCAGAACTGAGCCGTCCTCTTTGATCATGACGATGCGTTCTCCGGGTTCCAGTTTGGAGCTTGCCCGTCCTTTGTAGTTTACCCAGCAGTTGCCCACAAGAATTATGGCTTTATGCTCCGAAACAGCCGCTTTTATGAATTCAGCTGCTTTTTCAACGGTTGGATTTTCTAGGCTAACCACGGGCTTTCGACTGGACACAATAACCGCCAACAATCTTTAGAAGAGCGAAGGTAGATAAAACTTCTGAGAAGCATGCAGGAATGGAAAGAAAAACGCGGAACCATGCAACACTACGACCAACAGGCAACAATTTATGATGTACAATATTTGGGTGAACAGAACGCCAAAATAGAAGACACCCTCAGCATCACAGAACTCAAGCCAAACGAACTTGTTCTAGACTTAGGATGTGGAACAGGATTTCTTTTCCATCACATCGACGAATCAATCAGGCTCTTGGTTGGTTTAGATATCTCCTTAAATGTTCTCCGAGAAGCAAAGAAGCGCACCAAAAACCTGTCTAACATAGCCCTCATTCGCGCAGACGCTGACAACACACCCTTCCCTAACGCTATCTTTGACATAGTCTTCGCCATAACATTGCTACAGAACATGCCGAACCCCCTGAAAACTATCTCAGAAATGAAGCGGGTGGGTAAACCCCAAGCCATATTTGCTGTGACTGGGCTGAAGAAGACGTTCACAAAAGAAAGTTTCGTTAATCTTCTCGAGACCGCACGGTTGAAGGTTTCCGCTTTGGAGACAGCCCAGCGGCTGAAAGGGCACATTGTGGTGTGCAAAAACGCCGAACAAGACATGTGAAAATGAGTGTTTCTCGGTTACCTAATAGAAAAACGGGAATAAATTATCCTTAACAATTTGCGTATGTTTATGGTTTGTATTCTAGGATGATATCTCCCACGTTGACACCTATGTCTGATGCGATGATGGGACATTTAGCCATAAGCATAAAGAATAAGCCGTTATGTTCGCTTAAGCCCTCGTAGTTTCCCTGACCCTTAGAAATAACAAAGTCATACTCCCTTATCCACTTCTTCACCGTTTGGGAGCTTCTGGCTGGACCTGTCCCCGCCTCACCGTTGCCTATAGTCAAGAATTCACTGTTCGGCAACTTGTCAAGACCAACGTAAACCGCATCCTCCAAGGTCGCATCATTTATGATTGGTCCCCCTTTCACCACAAAAACTAATTTTTCCAGCTTCTTCTGTTCAAGTATGGTTTCTACAAGAAGTTTATCTAATCCTATTTCACCAGCGTTGTCGACAAAAAAGAGCAGCGTCTTTGCGCCTTTCAGTTTTTCTTTGAGCTTCTTATAATCGTCGATGGCAAACTTTTTTTTCAGGACTTCTCTGATTGTTTCTTCTAGGTTAAATTGTTGTGGCACCCCAAAGTCGATGATGTTTCCTGCTATTGCAAGCCTAACCGCGGTTCGAAGCGGGTCCCTGCTCTTCTTAACAGTGTCTTTGAGTTCAGGGTAGAGATTCAAAACTAAATCGTTGCTTTCCCTCTTAACCCCTTTGTACGGGTCGTTTTCTTTTGTAATCTTCCTCACTATGCTGTGGACTTTATGGGCTAACTCGGGTGGGGTTGAGTCCCAATCTGACTCCAAAAGCTTTTTCGCAACCTCCCTCAGCACCCTCTCCTGAAGTTCCTCGTCATCGCTTATGAAACGCACAGCCTGCAGTGCCTGCCTCTGAAAGCAGGGAATACAATCAAGGTTCAGCTTCACGGTTTGCAGCTCCTTCTGATACTAAGTAAAACAACAATTTAATGTATGTATCTTTCACCTGTGCCACGCCGTCAATTACCGTTATATGAAAGCGAACCAGAATCAGTTTAGAGATGACTGAATTGATTGATTCACAAGAAAAAATTGTCCTAAAGCCTATTGGAGTCATCCACACAGAAGCTTCTGACAGCCAGATAAAAGAAGAAAACAGAGAAACGGAAGCGACCTTGGAGATATTTCCCGAGTTTGAAGAAGCGCTGGACGGTTTGAAGGGTTACTCTCACCTGTTCATCATATCTTACTTGCACAAGCTGAGACCGGACCAGATTGGATTTCTGAAAGTTAAACCTAAACGAGCCACACGAAGAGGCTTCAAGCTGGAAGAACTTCCCACCCTCGGAGTGTTTGCCTTAGATTCTCCCACCCGCCCAAACCCCATCGGACTCACACTTGTACGCCTGCACAAAATAGACGGCAGAAAGCTTTCAGTCACGGGGATTGACCTGTTTGATGGCACGTCGGTCATTGACATCAAAGCGTATCAACCCGATTATAACGCTAAAACATATTCTATGCCTGAATGGTACCACAAAATCATGGATAAAACTGGGCATGTTTAAAGAAACAGCATGCGACAACTGGCTATTATGTGCGTGTACCCAAAAAACCTAAAAACCACGCAGAGAGTATCCACACCAGAGAATTAGATGGAAAGGAGACTGGAAAATGAGTGGTAGAGGAAGAGGATTTGGAAGAGGAAGGGGAGGCCCAAGACAGGGTATTGGTGGACCAGCAAACTGTAGATGCCCACAATGCGGATACACAGTTGCACATGCCCGTGGAACACCATGCTCCAGTATGACCTGCCCCAAGTGTGGCTCAAGATTAGTAGGTTCAGCATAACCATACTACACGAAATTCCAAAGTTATACTGAGGCTTTTCTGCTTCGTTAGAGCTGAAGAGAAACTATTCACAAAGCATCTTTTGTCGATTAACACCCTTTTTATCTTAAAGCTTCACACACATATCTTAGATGAAAGCTGATGAGCAGAAACGCCTACAGAGACATCATTCAGCAGCTAATGGAGATGCCTAACCCCACAAAAAGGGACCTGGAATCTATTAAGGTGAAGGCTGCAGGAAAACACGGCTTAGGAAAGGTTCCCTCCAACTCGGAGATAATCGAGCACCTTAAACCTGAAGAAACCGCCAAACTGCTTCCCATCCTCCGAAGAAAAGTTGTCCGCACCATCTCAGGAGTAACAGTAGTTGCTGTAATGACGGAACCTTCGCCTTGCCCCAAAGATGAACCCTGCGCCTACTGCCCCGGCGGACCAACCGAAGGCGTTCCCCAAAGCTACACCGGCCATGAACCCGCTGCCCTGAGAGGAGCACAAAACGAGTACAACCCATATGCACAGGTTAGAACACGAATCGAGCAGCTTAAGGCTATAGGGCATAAGGTTGACAAGGTGGAACTCATCATCATGGGCGGAACCTTCCCCAGCACACCCCCCGAATACCAGAGAGACTTTGTTAAACAATGCTTAGACGCCATAACAGAAACCAAGACGCAGTCTTTAGATGAGGCAAAAAAGGTGGCGGAAACCAGCCGAACCCGCAATGTCGGAATCACGGTGGAGACCAGGCCCGACTGGGCAAAAGAGGAGCATGTTGACAGGATGCTTTCCATGGGCGTAACCCGGGTGGAAGTGGGAGTACAGAACGTTTACGACGACATCTACGAGACCGTTAACAGAGGTCACGGAGTAGAGGATGTTGTAGAAGCTACGCGAATAATGAAGGATGCGGGGCTGAAGGTGGTCTATCATCTTATGCCTGGTTTGCCGGGTTCAAGCTTTGAACGTGACCTTGAGGGCTTCAGGCAAATCTTCACTGATTCTAGATTTAAGCCTGACATGATCAAACTGTATCCCTGCTTGGTTATCAAGGGAACAAAAGTTTACCAGTGGTGGAAGAAAGGGGAATACAGTCCCTACACCACAGATGAGGCGGCTCAGCTAATCGCGGAAGTGAAAAAGTTTGTTCCTCCTTGGGTCAGAATTATGAGAGTTCAGCGGGACATACCAGCCAAGTTGATTGAGGCGGGGGTGAAACTGAGCAACCTCCGTCAAATCGCTTTAGAGAAGCTGAAGGCGGAAGGAGGCAGGTGTCGTTGTATAAGATGCCGGGAAGTAGGGCACAGATGGCTGAAGGACAAAGTGAAGCCTGACCCTGACAAAATTGAGGCCAGAACAGTCAAGGAAGAGGCTTCGGGCGGAAAGGAACTGTTCATTTCTGCTGAGGACCAGGTTAATGATGTGTTGGTTGGTTATGTCCGATTGCGGATTCCCTCAGAAGATGCAAGTAGACCCGAAATAACAGCTGAAAACACGGCGATAATCCGCGAACTCAGGGTTTTTGGTCCTTTGGTTCCGGTTGGGAAGCATCTGTCTGGGGCGTGGCAGCATAAGGGCTATGGTGGCGTTCTTTTGTCTGAGGCTGAACGAGCCGCAATGGAAGACTACAGCAGAACAAAGATTGTGGTAACCAGCGCTTTGGGAACAAAAGAGTACTACCGGCGGTTCGGCTACAGCTACGACGGACCATACGTTTCCAAGCAACTCAGCTAAAGCTTTTAATAAACTGGTAGAAGTAAGGGAAGATGTTTTCAGTGAGCGTATCTGAAGAGATAAACAGAGGAGAAGACGGGTTTGAGTGAAGAGTTTCCGGGTTACAGGGGGCAAGCGTTAAAGTTTTTGAAGAAGGCGGAAGCCGAAATCGGCGATGTTATCCGCATAACCAAAAAAGGGGAAAGCTGGGAGGGCATCCTTATTCCCAGATCAGAGTTTGGAGACGAAGAGCACATCATACTGAAGCTGAAGAGCGGCTACAACGTGGGAGTCCGAGTTGACTCCACAGCGCAGATTGAAAAGGTGGGGGAGGGAGTTAAACCAGCCTTCACTCCGCCGCCGCTTCCAGAACACAAGAAAGGGTTGCCGAAGGTAGCTATTGTAAGCACGGGAGGCACCATAGCCAGCCGAGTTGACTACAGAACAGGGGGCGTACGTTCAGCTCTTTCTGCCAGCGACCTCTACAGCGTTGTTCCCGAACTCTCAGACATAGCCGTGATAGACACTGAGATATTGTTCAGCATTTTCAGCGAAAACATCACCGCCAAACACTGGATTGAAACCGCGAAAACCGTTGCCAAACACATCAGAAACGGCGCAGCAGGTGTTGTGGTGGCTCACGGAACCGACACACTAGGATACACCGCCGCAGCCCTAAGTTTCGCTCTCCAAGACCTGCCGGTGCCTGTGGTGATGGTAGCTTCCCAGAGGTCGGCGGATCGTCCCAGTTCAGATGCTGCCACTAACTTGGTGGGAGCCGTTAAAGCTGCTGCCGCTGCTCCTTTCGCGGAGGTTGTGGTTGGGATGCATGAAACCGTTTCGGACACCTCCATAGTTTTTCACAGGGGAACCAAAGCGAGGAAATGTCACACGAGCCGCAGAGACACCTTCAAGTCCATAAACGCCTCGCCACTAGCTAGACTAGAAGACGACAAGATTAGAATGTTGACGGAAAGTTACAGGAAACGGGATGTTTCGCGGAAACTGAAGCTGAAACCAAACTTTGAGGAGAAGGTGGCATTAGTCAAGGCTTATCCCGACCTGAACCCAGATGTTATTGATTGGTATGTTGAGAAGGGCTACCGGGGGATAGCCCTTGAGGGAACGGGGCTGGGTCATGTTGG
This sequence comes from Candidatus Bathyarchaeota archaeon, assembly GCA_965602795.1. GTDB lineage: Archaea > Thermoproteota > Bathyarchaeia > Bathyarchaeales > Bathyarchaeaceae > Bathyarchaeum. The sequence continues at coordinate 27,090 of CBFCZR010000004.1, forward strand.
AGATTACCTGTTTTCTGCCATACGAAACGCCATCGAAAAGGACGTGGTTGTCTGCATGACTTCCCAGTGCCTGTGGGGAAGATTGAACATGAACGTTTACGATCAGGGCAGAGACCTGCTAGCCATGGGCGTGCTTTCCCTCGATGATATGCTTCCTGAGACAGCATATGTTAAGCTCAGGTGGGCTCTGGGTCAAACAAACAAAATTGAAGAGGCAAAGAGACTTCTGAAGGAGAACGTAGCCAACGAAATTTCATCCAGAACACTCTATGAAGAAATAGGAATCTGAGGAAGAATAGTATGAACAAGGAATATTCGAAGATTGGTTTGAAGGCAGGACTTGAGATTCATCAGCAGCTGGACACCCGAGAGAAGCTTTTCTGTTCCTGCGAACCCAAGCTGTTCAAGGGAGAGCCTGAATTTACTTTTCTAAGAAGATTGAGGCCTACGCAGAGCGAGTTGGGTCAGGTTGATTCAGCGGCTCTTTTTGAGTTTCAGAAGGAAACGCGGATTCTGTATGAGGCAAACAATGAGTCGGTGTGTCTGGTGGAGATGGATGAGGAGCCGCCCCACGACCTGAACAGAGAGGCGGTGGAAATCTGTCTGATAGCGTCTCTTATGATGAATGCTGAGCAGGTGGATGAGATTCACGTCATGCGCAAGACGGTCATAGACGGCTCAAACACAACAGGCTTCCAGAGAACATCCGTAGTATCATTAAATGGTGAAATCGACATCAAGGGAAAGAAAGTGGGTATTCAGCAGGTGAGCCTTGAAGAGGATGCAGCTAGAAAAACGGGAAAGAATGGGCAGCTGATACGTTACCGTATTGACCGCCTCGGAATACCGCTCATCGAAGTTACCACCGCACCGGTCCTCTATTCTCCAGAGGAGGCAGAGGCGACTGCTTTTGCTATTGGACGAATTTTGAGGGCAACCCGCAGGGTTAGGCGGGGCTTGGGGACCATTCGGCAGGACGTGAATGTTTCCATTCGGGATGGGGCGTTGATTGAGATTAAGGGCGTTCAGGAACTGGAACTGGTCTCTAAAGTAATCGAGAATGAGGTTAAACGGCAACTGAGCCTCCTAGAGCTACGAGAGGAACTGAAGAAAAGGGGAGTAAAGGAGGCTGACATCACGGAAGATTTTGTTGATGTTACTTCAGTTTTCAAGAATACTAAGTGTAAAGTCATTGTTAATGCGATTAAACGGAACGAACCTGTGTTTGCGGTTAAACTTTCTGGGTTCGCTGGGCTTCTCAAAAAGGAGCTTGCAGAGGGCATGAGGCTTGGGTCCGAGTTGGCGGGGATGGCGCGTTTCTGGGGAAGAGTTGGAGGCATATTCCACACAGACGAGATGCCAGCCTATGGAGTAACCGCCGAAGAACTAAACCAGCTATCCAAACTTCTGAAGCAGGAGCCGATGGATGCTGTGGTTTTCGTGGCGGACAAGCCAGAAAACGCAACCGATGCACTGAAAGCGGTGGTTGAGCGGGCTAGAGTAGCATTGAAGGGTGTTCCCGAGGAGACCCGTGCAGCGAATCCTGACGGAACAACAAAGTATATGCGTCCTAGACCGGGGGCGGCGCGGATGTATCCGGAGACTGATGTTCCGCCGATTCAAGTGACCAAAGAGTATGTTGACGAGTTGAGCAGCCGTCTTCCAGAACTGCCCGAACAGCTTACGAAGCGACTGATGAAAAATTATAAACTGAACCAGAAGCTTGCCAAACAGATTTTGGATTCCGAATACCTTGACCTGTTCGAGAGTTTGGCTGGGGAGACGAAGGTTTCTTCGACGGTTATTGCGGTTGCTTTGACGGAGACCCTGAAGGCGCTAAAACGGGATGGAGTAAACGTTGAATCCATTACCGATGAGCAGTTCATGGGGATGTTTAGGCTTATTGACTCAGGGAAGACGGCGAAGGAAAGTATCCCCGAGGTTTTAACGTGGCTTGCAGGTCACGAAGAGGCTGGTGCCAAAGATGCTCTTAAGAGTCTGGGGCTTGGGATGATATCGCAGAAGGAGCTGGAGAATTTGGTTGACGAGGTGATAGAGAAGAACTCGGAGTTTATCGAGCAGCGAGGGAAGGGCGCCTTTGGACCGTTAATGGGTATGGTCATGAAGAAGGCTAGGGGACGAGTGAAAGCCAAGTTGGTCAGCGAAATTCTGAGAAAACGGCTAGACGGTAAGTTAGCTTGAAGAAGCGGCTGTCTTCATTGATTCCCAGCGGGTTTCTCAAAGCACTTTCTCGAAATCTTTTCGGTCCTTAGATAGTGGGATTGTGCAGTCGAATCCTGCTTTGCATGTTTTTCTTCTGTCTTCGCCGGGCTCGGAGCTGGGGTCTAAGCTTGATCCCGGAGAATCGGGGTAAGTGTACAGGTCTTTGTCGGCTTGGAATCTGGTGGTTAACGCCCACTGCCTGTCCTGTGGGTCAGCGAGGTTCACGTCATCATCAAACACGAAAACATGCTTCAGGCTCCTATGTGCATCAAGAGCGGTTTCGATTACCTTTTTGGGCTCTTCATCGCTTCTCTTCTTTATGCTTACGGAGCAGCCGAGCCAGTTGATTCCGCCGTCAGTGAAGGCCAAGTTTTTGACATTGCATACTTTCATGAGTTCCTTGTAGATTAGCGGCAGCTTTCCGAAGCCCATCAGAAACGAGTGCTCGCCTCTTCCGGGGATAAGCGCATAATATGTTGGGTTCTCTTTCTGTCGGAGTATTTTGGTGATTTTGACGACGGGCTGTTGCCTAATCAGGTCGTATGTGCCTGTGATGTCGACGAATGGTCCTTCTTCGCCCAGTTCTGGGGTGAGTTTTCCTAGTAATACGAGTTCGGTGTCCGCTGGTACAGAGATTCCGTTTTCTAGTTTTACCATTTTTATTGGTTTGCCGTAGAATCCGCCTGCGATTTCGGTTTCGTCCATGGGCTCTTTGGTGGAGATTGCGGCTGCGAATAGGAGGGCGGGGTCCATTCCGATGCAGATGGCTACGTCGATGTTTTTGTTGTTTCGGGTGTAGCATTGCCATGTGTGGCGGTGGCAGATTCTTGTTGTGCCCGTGTTTTCTGTTTTGACCAGTATTCGGTGGTATGATATGTTGCGTTCTTTGCATTCTGTAACGAAGACTCCGGAGGTGATGTATGGTCCGGGGTCGGAACTGTAATATTTTAGGATTGGCAGTTTTCCGAGGTCCAGTTCGGCTTCTTCGAATGGGTTCTCGTCTACTGTTACGGGTTTTACTGGGTTGTCTAGGGCTTCGATGAGTTTCTCCTGTATCTGTTTCCAGTCCATACCAAATATGGTGCAGAAGTTGTCTCTTGTGCAGATGTTCGATGCAAGCTGGTATTCGGTTCCCGTGTTCTCGAAGAGCAGGGCATTTTCGGCGTTTCTTATCATTTCAGGAATTTCATCTAGAGCCGTTTTGCCTGTCACTCGCTTGAGTTTTCCTTTTTCTTCCAGTATCTGAAGGGCTTGCTTGAAACTGACCATGATTTTTTCCCCGCGCTATGTTAGTAGACTGTTAGTTATCTGTTTTTCTCCAGATTCATTGCAACATTTATCTTCTCAAAGAATCAAACATGAAAGGGAGGACTATAGATGGTTGACGCGCTGATAGGGACAGCGGTTCCCATTCTATTCTTGATTGGCACAGGATTCCTTTCCAGAAAGGTCGGAATTCTGAAGATGGGAGATGAGCGGGTGCTCAGCGCGTACGTCTATTTTTTTGCTTTGCCTGCCCTCTTCTTTATCGATTTGTCGGAAACAAGCTTTGTCGCAGAGACAGTGTCATTCATTTTCGCGGGGATAACCCCCATATTTTTGGTGGTAGCCATCTACGTTCTGCTCTATGCCCTCTTCAGGTTCTCCAAGAATACGCTTTATCTTATCACTTTAAGCACCGTCTTTGGCAGCCTCGCCTTCTTCGGCATCCCCTTCATAAGCTTCGCTTTCCCCTCACAGCAGAGCGAACAGCTAGCAACCTTGGCAGCGGCTACCATCGGAATCACGGCAATCGCCGTCTCGATAACTATGCTTGAGTTCTATCGGCTTAAAGAGGCACCGAAAACTGAGGGATTGAAGCAGGTTGCTAAAGGACTATCAAAGAATCCGTTAATACTCTCGATTGTGTTGGGCATCTTGGTTTCGGTTGTGGGCGTGGAGGTTCCTTCTCCAGTAGCAGCCTTTTTGCATATGTTGGGGGGCACCACGTCTGCGGTGGCTATTTTTATGTTGGGGGCTTTTCTGTACGGAAAGGAATACGCCAACCTGAAGAAGGCTTTTGGATTAAGTCTCCTGCGGATAGCTTTCTTGCCCACCCTAGCGTTGGCGATTCTGACGCTGTTCAATCTGGCCTCCATGGAGCATTCGGTGCTGGTGCTTATGCATGGGATGCCCGTAGCCGTTTCTTTGTCGGTTCTCAGCCAAAGATACAACTTCTTCAAGGAAACCATAGCCTCTCTAACCCTGATTTCCTCAGTCGGCGCAATAATCTACCTAAACATATGGCTAGCCATACTAGGAGTATAGCCAAGCAGCAACCTGATTTTGCTGTGCCTCTGATTTCCTGAAAAAAGACTGTTTTCAACAATGTACCTCTATTAG
>CBFCZR010000005.1:0-30999 GCA_965602795.1 Candidatus Bathyarchaeota archaeon
CCTTTGCCTGAGAAGACAGAATATTTTCTGATATAAAAGATTATCGTAGCAGAAAGACGGAGTTGAAGACCGTAACTTTATGTGAACCCACTTAATTTCTGAATGCTTAAACGTATTTTCTAAGGTACTCTTTTGCTTCGTTGATGCTTTGGAAACAGTATTTGATTTCCTTGAAGCTCTGCCTCAATTTTATTACATCCTTTCTCACTTCAATGGGTTTTCTTTCGCCCTTCATGACATCTAACATCAGGGAACAGAGGCGTTCTATGTCGTCTTTTTTGAAGCCTCTTCGGGTCACATCCTGAAAACCTATCCTCAGACCCGACGGGTCACCACGGTTGTGCTGATTATCGTAGGGCAGAAGATTCTTGTTCAAAATGATGTGGGCTTCCTCAAGATCAGAGGCGACCTTTTGTCCGCCACCGTAATCTCGAACGTCAACAACAATCTGATGGGAACATGTAAACCCGTTCTTTTCTCCCAGAACCTTCACGCCACTTTCGAACAGACACCTGCCAGCAGTCTGAGCGTTCTTAATTATCTGCTGAGCAAGCTCCTTACCATACAGTTTCAGTTCCAACGCTGCTAAACCCAAGGCGGGAAGCCTTCCAAGATGAGTGTTTGAGGTAGTCATCGGAAAGACAGCTTGCTGCACCTTCTTGATCGCCTTTTTCATCCGCTCATCTTCACAATTCGCGAGGATAACCCCGCCTTGCGGTCCTGGAAAAGTCTTGTGGGTCGACGCGGTTATGAAGTCTACTCCTTCTCCAAAAGGGTCCTGAAATTCTCCGCCGGCAATCAAACCTAAAACATGGGCTGCGTCATAGACAATGTAGGCTCCCGTTTCCTTGGCAACATTTGCTAGTTCTTTAACTGGGTGAGGGAACTGGAAGACGCTGCCTCCGAAAGTCACTATGCCGGGTCTAGCTGCGTCAATTATAGCCGCAGACTTTTCTGGGTTGATGTTCAGTTCGTTTGTATCGTAAGCGTGGTTTATGGTTTCCAATCCTAAGACTCTGCCTGCTAATCCAGAGTAGTCATGGGTTATATGAGCCCCAGCGCTGAGAGGCAGAACCACCATGCGGTTATTTTTTGTTGCTAATGATATGCCTTTAAAGGTGGCGAGGTTCGCGTGGGTACCTGAAACCAGCCTTACGTCAGCCCAGTTGCATCCGAACAGGCTTTTCATAAGGTCTGTTGCGTAATCTTCGATTTGGGTCATGTATTTCTGTCCCTGATAGTGCCGCGCTTTAACGTGCCCCTTAAGGTCGTTCTCTCCTTCAGCGTATCTGGACTCCAAGTCCTGTGACAAGCACATCATCTGCTCTACTGCCGGAGACTTGAGTCCCTCGCTTGCAATCAGGTTTATGCACTCTTCTCCTCGGTATCGTTCATGGTTCTCGCTGGAATCAATTAACCCGAGAGCCGAATCAAAAAACTCATCATTCACCATTGGTCTTCCTCTCAGAATCTTTAGAGCATCTCGTTGGTTTTGAGCATTACGTCACTTATTTATATTTCTTCACAAGAAAACCTGCCGTATATCGGCAGTCAATATTTTGATTTCATAAAGCTTTTCTTTATTCTCAATCCCGATTAAATTAGGGAAAGCAATGAGCAAAAAGAAGCTCCATTATGGTGTGCGCCTTCGAACCGACCAGTTGAAGTACCTGAAGACGGTTGGCAAGCCTTCCGAGTGGATACGTGAAGCAGTGGACGAAAAGAAAAGGCGCGAAGAAAAGCAGCGCAAATCAAAATAAAACATTAGGGAAGAAAAAGGAATCAACGGATTGGACACCTATCGGCGCTAATCTCTACTTAGACCTCACAAGATTATGACGACCTTTCGTGGCGACGTCTCCTTGCCCATTCTCAATCACATTACCTAGAAACCATTCATATTAGGAGCCTAATAGCAGAAGATTGTTGAAAACAGTCTTTTTTCGAAAAAAACCAGACACCAACAGATTAGTTAACCTGTAATAGTTATTTTGTTCATTTGTGGTGCCCCCTTTTCAGCTAAAAGTAAATAAAGGTAATCTACGATACTTACGCCAACAAACATTAAGATAGTCTCTGATGGTGTTTCACGTGAAAAATGCACATAGCCACAAAAAAGTTGTAACAACAGCAGTAATTTTACTCATGACCATTTTAACTCTTTCACTATTCTTGGCGCAGATGTCCCTTGTTGGCGCCCAGGAGGGGGCGGCAAGCCTCACTGGCACAATCTCCGATGAGGGCGTAAACGTCGATGAGGATGAATTCTACGAATCGCTAAGTATCGGAGTCGAAGTTAACGTTACCGCTGCAGGGATATTCAAGATAGAAGTATCCGGGCTTTACGATTCCGAATCAAACACCATTGATGTCTCGAACCAGAATTCCACATACCTTGATGTGGGAGTTCAGGTTGTCTACGTTTCCTTGGATGGCACAAGCATTTTCGAGTCAGGACTAAATCCCGTCAAAGTTTCCAGCATCCGCCTCTACGATGAATCTGACGCCTTGCTGGATTCTCTGTCTGATGTCTCCTTGTCTAGAACCTATTACTTCAGCGAGTTCGGACTTTTACCTGCGCGTCTCACCGAAACAATATATGATGAGGGAGTGGATACTGATGGCGACGGATACTATGATTACCTCAATTTGGGCGTAGAGGTTAACGTTACCACCGCAGGAACATACACTGTAGATGGAGGCGGGATTTATGAACCCTATGAAAGCTCATATAATTACGTCAGTGTCCAAGCCAAGAATTCCACCTACCTTGATGTGGGCATTCACGTTGTCTACCTAGCCCTAGATGGCACCGAAATCTACGCAGAAGCTGTTAACCCCACTAACATTGCCAGCATCTACCTTTACGACGAATCCAACACCACGCTCAGCAAGGTGACTGATCTCGAATTGCCCACCACATATAATTACGACCAATTCCAACGTCCAACTGTCGAAATAGAATTAAATAAAATAAAACGGGAGATAATCTTAGATCAGGCGGGAAGTATCCTCGTTACTAATGCTTATCACATAACAAATTTAGGATTTCGAGCAGAAACCATTGAACTAGCTTTTCCAGAAGATGCCTACAATTTTGAAGTAAGGGACGAAATGGGAACAGTGGAGACGTCAACGGAAAACAATACGATGACAGTGACTCTCAGAAGCGCCCTAGAGACAAATGAAACAGAGACGCTTTATCTAATTTACCATATTCCATGGAGCAGCCACATCAACCAAAATGAGGGAAGTGACTACACCTTAGCTTTCACATTCTATGAGCAAAATAACTCAACGATAGGTGAATTAACGGTATCCATAACTCTCCCCAAAGGCGCCGAATTCCAATCATCCAACCCTCTAGAACCAGTGAGCATCAAAAAGAGCGAACTTCAAGAAACCATGACCTTCACTTTCTCAGATGTGACGCCTTCAGACAACCTAAACTTCGAAATCAACTACGAATACAACGTGTTCTGGGGTTCTTTCTACCCAACCATCTGGGTGGGAATCTTAGCGGTCATCGCGTCGGCAGTGTTCTTATTCTGGGGCACGCCGAAAACCATCTCTGCAGTTCCCACAATTAAGGTTCCATCCAAAGACCTCAGGAGCTTCGTTGATTCATATGAAGAGAAAATGAGAATTCGGTCAGAGCTTGAATCACTAGAAGAGCGTTTACGTAAGGGAAAAATTCCTAGACGCAGATTTAAAGTTAGGAAAAAGATGCTGGACTCGCGCCTTTCCAAGGTTTCTAGGACTCTTTCTTCTCTTCGTGATAACATAAGAGCCTCTGGTTCACGGTATGCGAGCATGATGAGACAGATTGAAGTGGCGGAGACAAATCTTGAAGGCGCAGAAAGAGACATACAAATGGTGAAAAAAAGGTACAGACGCGGAGAAATTTCAAAAGGTGCATACAGAAAGCTTGTGGAAGAGTACCATGGCAGAATTGAAGAGGCTGAAGCATCAATCGACGGGGTTCTTCTGAGACTCCGTGAATAGTTTCCTTTTTTTGCAAAACGTTTTTATTTCATTGCTTCGTTTTGGTTAAAATCTAATAAATCGGAGTTGATTAGGTAATGGTTGAAATTAAAGTTGATGTCGAAAAATGCACTGGATGCGAAACATGCGTTGACACTTGTCCTGTTGGCGTTTATGAAATGAAAGACGGAAAGTCTGTTCCAGTAAACGCTGAGGACTGTATCGTCTGTAGAGCCTGCGAGATGGAATGCCCAGAAGGCGCCATCCAAGTCATCGAAGAATAAACCGGACACTCAGATTCGACTATCCCATTTCGGGGAAACAGTTAGATTTCCCCAACTCTCTTCTCTATTTCATAAAAACTTAGGATTCCATGTTCCAGAAGGATTCCTGAAGTTTCTTTACTTGCTCTATCTTTTTTTCTCCCTTTTTCCGCACCTTAACCCCTGCAGCCACATGCTTATCTCTGATTGAATAGGGGATTTCAGCCATCTTAGCAGTCACTGCACATGCCATCTTCCCAAGAAACCTTAAGCTGTATCCGCCCTCCAGAACTGCCACCGTTTTTCCTTGACAAAACTTCGCTGCTGACTCTAAAATGGCATCAAATATTTTAGCGTAGCTGAAAGCTGACAGAGACAGATATCCCACGGGGTCTGTGTAATGGTTGTCGAATCCTGTGGAGACCAGAATGAACTGCGGCTTGTACTGATTGATGATTGGAACGGCAATCTCATTGAAGGCTTTGAGGTAGACTTTGTTGTCTGTTCCGTAGGGTAGCGGAATGTTCACCGTGTATCCCCGTCCTTCATCTTCGCCGACCTCATCAGCGAATCCTGTTAAGGGAAACTCGCTGGGGTCCTCGTGGAGGCTAACGTAAAGGACTTTGTTGCTTCCGTAGAAGATTTCCTGTGTCCCGTTTCCATGATGAGCGTCTAGGTCCAAAATCAGCACTCGGTCAAGTCTGTACTCTTCTAGGAGATGAGTCGCAGCTACCGCGACATTATTGAAGACGCAGAAGCCCATGGGATAGTCTGTTCCAGCATGATGCCCCGGAGGTCTAACAAAAGCGAAGGCGTTTGTATACTTCCCCGCCATAACCACATCAGCCGCTTTTACCGCTCCTCCGGCAGCCAAACGGGCTATCTCATAGCTTTCGCCAGAAACCACTGTGTCTTCTTGGTCCAGCAATCCGCCGCCACAATCACAAAACTGTCTAATCTGCTGGATATATTCCGTATCGTGAATCAGCTGCAGGTCGTTAATGTGTACAGTTTCAGGTTTGAGTATGGAGCATCTTTCATTTTTGAGAATGCTGCTTTTGTTCAGTTCTCTCATGATTACCCTGAGACGGGAAGGGGACTCAGGATGACGGGGGCCCGTTTTGTGGCGTAAATATTTGGGTGAGTATACTATGGCGGTCTTTTTCATTTTCGTGTTATCCAACCGAAAAGATGCTTGCTTCTTTCATTAACGAGGCTTATTTGTGGTTATACCTAATTATAGGTTATTAGCAATGGAAAACTTATTTTAGTTTGAACCAAAGGATTTTATGTTTCTTGGGAAATAATGAACGCCTAACTGTTTAGAGGTGAATATGCTGTGGGGTCTAAGATTGCGGTGTTTTCATACCTGATTATTGCTGTGAACATCCTAGTTTTTCTCCAGAGCATAACAAACCCTGAAGCCTATAACCAGCTTATAGAAACTTACAGTCTAGTCCCCGCGGAGGTCATGAATGGCGAGAATCTCTGGACCCTAGTTACCTCCATGTTCCTGCACGCCGACATAATCCATATTGCCCTGAACATGTTCTTTCTGTTGCTTAGCGGCGACATGGTTGAACGGGAACTTGGTAATTTCCGATTTTTAGGCTTGTATCTAGCCTGCGGCGTTATCGCAGGACTCTTTCACGCCTACCTAAACAGCGCATCCACCGTTCCCACAATAGGTGCCTCGGGGGCAATCTTCGGAGTTTTAGCAGCCTTAGCCATTCTTTTTCCCTTCCGTTGGCTCCTCAAACTATTCGGTTTCATCCCAATCCCCATGCCAGCCATCATATTCGTCTTCGTAACAATCTTAACCGAAACCGCCTACGTGTCCTCCGGAATCGTAGAAAACGTCGCCCACACCGCCCATGTGGGAGGCTTCCTAGCCGGAGTCTTCCTAACTCTACTGTTTGTACCCAAAAAACGAGCAGAAAAGGAATGACCCGCTGAAAAACGTTAATGAAGCACACACACCGAAACAACCCCAGAATCTGACTGAAGATACCTAACAAGTTTCTTAACCAAACAATCTGCATTTTCTGTCTCTGGAAAATACAGTAGGTGGCTTCCGCAGTTTTTGTTGCAGTCAGAAGCTCCGAACCCCTTGACTGGAACTTCTGCTCCCTCCATGCCCTTAATGTGGCTGTTTACTTTGCATTCCATGTTTTCGTTGGTTTCAGCGGCTATAACCGCTTCCACCGACACGTTTTCGTCTACCAAAAGGTAATCTATGTGCCAGAACTTCCTTTTTTCTTTCCTCAGGTGCCTAGCAATTCGATGTTTGAGGCTTGTGGCTCCCTTACCCAATGCTGAGCCAGTGTAGGTGTAATATCCCCTCGGAAAGTTCTGTTTTCCCAACTTTCCTATATTCAATTTAATATCCCTTTGCACAGACAACAGCAGCACGTAGACTCCGCTTGCTGAAAGCTCTGAAATAACCTTTACATCTGTGTCCATCTAAAGCAGCCGCCAGTCACCAATCTAGCTTTAGGTTATTGTTTCGTTCCAGAAAAATAATTTATCGTAATTCCGTTTAAGGTCATCATTGAATTCTGGGTCACTGTAAACGATGTCTAAACTGAAGCCGTACTCGTCTAATAGCTGGTTAACGTCGCCCCAAATCTTTTCTGTCCGTTCATCCGTGTCTGCACTCCACAACCCCCAAATTGTATCTTTGCTGTTGCGGAATCCGAAACCAAAGTTTTCTGGGAGAACATAAGCCACATCTGCTTTTACGGTTCCATGCTTGCCAAGGTTGCTGTTCACGTAGTTCCAGAAGTCCTCTAAGGCATCAAAGTGTTCTTCCGTCAATATTCCGTATTGCTCTAAAAGGTCGGGATGATTAAAGATTACAGCATATTTTACTCCATTATGGTAAGCAGTAATCAGGTCAGCGTAAAGTTCAGGGGGCGAAACAATATAGGGATCATCATTGTAGGTCCATGTGACCATAGCACCCCACTCTCGGTTCTGGACATTGGCGGCACCTCTACAAAGAGCAACGTGTAACGGTCTGCTGTGATTCCACGCAAACTCAGCTAATACAGTGTCGTATCCAGCCTTGTAGTCGAACCAGTAGAGACCATAATCTGAAGTTAACACCGTGATGTCTTCGCATTCTCGAGCATAAAGGTAATAGTCTAAGTGAATGTAAAGCCACGCCACATATGTCTCAGCGGCTACCGTTTGGTTTTCTGCCTCTTCAACCAACTGGAAACTACCCGCGTCTAGCTGGTTTCCTCCCGGCTCATCCATAGCGTAGGCTCCCAAGAACTTGTCGCCATATTTCTCTTTGGCTTCTGCAATCCATATGTGCGGGTAGTAATTGTAGCGGAAGACCAGTTCAGTATTCCCCTCCGGAGGAATACACTCCCTTTCTTCATGTAGAGAAATGAAGAACACCATGAAATACAGCCCCGATTCGTAGATGTAGTCGCAGACATTGGTAAGGTTATTTTTGTCAAACGTTATTCCAATAGAGTCAACAACAAAAAGATTCGTGAAATTCTTCACCCTGTCAACCAACTGTTTGCAACCTTCAACACTGTGGTTGTCGATAGCGTATTCTACGCCCACAAAAAATTCAGGAACCGAATTCTGTTCCTCGATAACAACATTCAAAGATACCAAAAAAAGAGGCAAAACAATAATTATGATAAGTATAACACCGAACAACAGCGTATTATGTTTCAGCTTTCTCCTCTTCCTTTCAAATTATCGATCACTATACAATAAATGTTCTCAGTTATAACATTAAACACCCGATTCTTTGTGTACAACTAGTTCCTAAGAAAAAGTAAACTGCTTTTCCATGGAAAGGTTATAAATAAAAAAAGAAAGGGGGGTTAGGCGCCTACTTTCCAGATGATTCTCTAGACATTTTTTTGGCTAGGCTGTAGATCACTGGAATCAGCATTATGCCCATGGCTATTGCGAAAGCCCAGGACACGTTTGCAACAATGTTTGTTACTCCTTCGAAGGTGGAAAAGATTGCTCCTGCTCCGATTATGAGGAAGATGCTGTAGAGCACGAATTTTGCGTATCCCGCTACATCTCTGAACTCTTTGTGATCATCGGTGATCGATTTGATTAATCCGTCGGTTAAAGCTATTCCTGCACCGATTATGACGAACCCTAAGATTAGTGGATAGACCAGTTCGCCTGCTAGAAGCATAAGATCAAGAGCTATCAGCAGTATTACCGCTATCAAACCTATCTGTAGAAGACTCTTCAGCATATCTGCTATCTCTGCTTTTGCTTTGGGAAAGATCGGTTTCAATGTGTTTCCTACAAGAGACGCCAAGAATCCCACCAAAACACTGCCAACAACTATTATCACGATTCCTCCCAAGAGTCTAGGCAAATAGGATGCAAGATCAACCAAGAACTCGCCAACAGGACCTCCAATATCCAGAATCTGGATAGCTATGATTACAGATATAACTACAACAAAAGCTGTGATAATCCCGCCGATAAAAGAGGACAAGTCCAAGCCTGCTGATTTGAAGGATTTTCCGGTGTCTGTTTCATCAAAGGTTTTCTCGATACCCATCTTCTCGATTGCTTTATTCACAGCGCGTCCAACAAATTTCCCGACAAAATATCCAATGACTACAACGATTATGGCAGCAATAACTGCAGGCAAAGCAGCCATAACATCTGAAAGCAATTCATTTAGCAATTCTCCAATATTTGACAAAGTATTATCTCCCATTTACAAAATGTTGAGCTTTTCTTATAACGTTTCGCATGAATGGCGCACCACATACTTCTCTTTTCTGGGACCTCAGCACTCTTTTTAAGAGACACAAACCACTAATTCGTTGTTTAGAAGTCTGAAGGGCTGACCTATGCCATGGTATTCCAGCGTTTTCAAGGATGAAAGCAAACTTGACATCAACTATGTTCCACAGCAGCTACTGCACAGAAAACTTCAACTCAATCTCTTGAACCAGTTTTTCCGTTTCGTTGTTGAAAGCCCAGGAAGAATGACCCAACGCGCTCTAATAATAGGAAAGATTGGAACAGGCAAAACGGTTCTCTCTCAACACTTCGGTTTAAACATTGTAAAAGAGGCAAAGCAGCGCAACATCAACCTCAACTACGTCCACATCAACTGCCGCGAATGCAAAGGAAGCCTATTCATGATTCTTCAGCGAACCATAATGAAGTTCTACCCCAATTATCCTAAACGCGGCTACTCAGCAGAAGAACTGCTGCAGGCGCTTATGCAGGTTCTCGACGAGAAAGACGCATATCTGATCTTGACCCTGGACGAGATGGAATCGCTTGTCCGCAGCGAAGGCTCAGACCCGCTCTATAACCTCTCCCGAATCCAAGAAGACAGGATTGATGCACCTAAAAGGCTCTCCCTCATCTGCATCCTCCGCCAACCCGAATGCTTGGACAAACTGGACCCAAGCACAAGAAGCACCCTTCAACGCAACATAATTCAGTTGAAGGAATACTCAGAGTCACAGCTCGAAGACATCCTTAATGACAGGGTAAACCTTGCCTTCAGAGAAGGAACAGTCCCACCCCAAACAATGACTCTCATAGCTGAGCTGGGAAACTCTGAAGGAGGAAACGCCCGCTACGCCATCGAGCTTTTGTGGCGAGCAGGCAAGTATGCTGACGCTTTGGAGATGCGGGAGGTTTCGCCTGAGTGTGTACGGAAAGCGGTTGTCAGCGTCTACCCTGTTGTGCGGAGAGACATGATTCCAGCATTCAGTGTTCACGAAAAACTGTTTCTTCTCGGCGTCACGCGGCACTTCAAACAGTGTGATTCAGCTTACATGTCCATGGGAGAAGCTGAGGAGGCTTATGCTCTAGTCTGCGAGGAATATGATGAAAAGCAGCGGGGTCACACTCAAATCTGGAAGTATGTTAAGGCGCTTTCTGCCGCTGGGATAATTGAAACATTGGTTTCTGGAGCTGGACAGCGTGGAAAGACCACAATGATCAGTTTGTCCCGGGTTCCAGCCTCTGATCTGGAGCAGGAGCTTGTCAAACTTCTGTCGCAGGAAGGGCGGTGAGGACAGATGGCAATAGAGGAGGTTTTCTCTTCTAAGGGGCGGGTGAAAATTCTCAGAATCCTGGCTGAAATCAGAGAGCTGAACATATCAGATATTGCGAGGCGCGCGGGATTAAATTATGCCACCACAAATCAGCATTTGCAGGTTCTGGAGAACCATAAGCTTGTTCGCCATAAGACCTATGGGAGAATCCGCATCTTCCGTTTAAACGAAGAAAATCCCCGGGTAAGAATGATCAAACGGCTCATAGAGTTTTGGGAACAAACAAAATAAGCCCGCATCACCTAATGGAATAGTTAGGTGAAGTTTGTATGTCGATGGTTGATGTATCCGCGAAGCCGGAAGTTTACAGGGAAGCCAAGGCGAAGGGGACAATCAAGCTGAAGTCTGAGACATTACGGCTGATAAGAGAAGGAAAGGTTGAGAAGGGTGACCCCTTTGAGGTGGCTAAGGTCGCCGGAATCTTGGCAGCAAAGAACACAAGCTCTCTGATTCCTCTTTGTCATCCTTTACCGTTAACCAGCGTAGAGGTTAAGCTGCGGATTGTTGGCGACTCCAAGGTTGAGGCTGAAGCAACAGTTAAGACCCGAGCGCAGACCGGGGTGGAGATGGAGGCTCTCGCCGCAACGGCAACGGCGCTGTTAACGGTTTGGGACATGACCAAACAGTATGAAAAGGATGCAGATGGGCAGTATCCAAGCACCAGCATCCAAAACTTACATGTAGCCAGCAAAGTGAAGGAGAAACAGGCATGAGCGAATCCAGCCGCAAACACAAAAGTGAGGCACCCAAAAAAATCAACTTTGCAGTCATAGTTTCCAGTTCTTCTCGCTATCAGAAACTCAAGGAAGGAAAACCATTCACTGATCCGTCAGGAGACTTGATTGTTGAGCTTGCGAAGAAGGAGGGTCACCGTGTAGTCTCAAAGGAAATATTGCCTGATGATCGGGTTCTACTCGGAAAATATGTGGGCAATGCAATCGGCTCAGAAGAGGTGGATGCCATCATAGTGTCTGGTGGAACAGGAGTCACCATAAAGGACGTGACCATCGAAACTTTGAGACCGTTGATGATTAAGACTTTGCCTGGCTTCGGAGAATTGTTCAGGAAGCTCAGCTACGACGAGATAGGCTCAGCAGCGATAATGACCCGAGCCAAAGCCGGAGTCACAGACCAAGGAAAAGTGCTCTTTTGTATTCCCGGCTCGCAGCAGGCAGTCAAACTTGCCATGGAAAAGCTAATTCTGCCGGAAACAGGTCACATATTGAAGCATGCCCGCGAAAAATAGTTTGACAATAAAATCTTTTAAATCAAGTCTACATTAAGTATTAATTTGAAATCTGTTATCAATTGATTTTTGGGGAATAATGGGGATGTTCATTTTTGGGTGGGGGTAATCGGTCCGGTACGCACAAAAAGACAGTTACAAGGACTTTCCGAATTAGGAATGAGTGGGACAACGTTCTGCAGGAGGAGGCAGCAAGGCAGGGAGTTAGTGTTAACGTCCTGTTGAACAAGCTTCTCCGAAAATTTTCCCTTTACTCCAGGTGGTCTGATCGTAAGAATTACACCAGTTTTCCAAGGCAAACCCTCCGAGAGATTCTGAAGACCGTTCAGGTTGAAAGTTTGGCTGAATCAGGAGCCAAATCTGGAGCTTTAGATGCCGTAAACATCGTAAACTCCATGGGGCTTTCTTTGAACTATGAATCCTTCGTTTACTTGATAACTGAGCACCTTGGAGGTCCACATTTCGCGAGGTGGTTCCAATGTTTCCATCATACCCAAGGAAACAAGGACATCTTTCACCTTCAACACGACCTTGGACCTGAATGGAGTGTTTTTCTCGAAAAATACATTCTCTCTTTCTTGAAATCCATGACAAATAAGGAAGCTACAACAAGGGTCTACGATTATGCAGTAACCTTAGAGATGAAACACCCAAAATGAGCACCCACAATAAACTGACAAAATTCGTTATAGAAATTGTTCCAGTGAAAAGCTGACCTAGTTGCTAACTTTTGCTGTTCTTAAGTTTGTTTAGCAAATCGAAGATATCATCCATTCTCTCTTGAATCTCAAGGGCATTGACAACAACTGCCCCTGCCCGATTTGCTATAAATTCACAATTTTCAATCATTTTTGGCGTAAACATGTTTTCACGTGGGTCGTTCATTTGAATCAAACCCAATGTTCTGTTACCTGCCTGCATGCGAATCAAAGCCACCGATTCATAGCCGCAATTATGGCACATATTGCGTATTCGCCCCATCAACTCGTTATCTGTGGTGTTACCCAAAAGCCGCGTTGTACTGTTGGTCCAGAAGCTTCCCCTCTCTGTGAAATACGGGAGTTTGGAATCAGAATTTCCATTGAGGACATCTCCGCATATACACTCCAGAAATGGGCTGCCATTCTCGTCGAGGATGTAGTTGCCGTCGTCGTCTTTTGCGCAGACGCTGTTCTCCTTAAGTATGAAGAATTCTGGAAACCCCTTATAGACGTAGTATGGGTAGTCTCCATTGTTTTCCAGTCTGATACCAACACTTTGGCAATTGGTCAGGGTACAAATCTCTCCAAGAATCTCCGCTAAGACCTGTTTGAGAGCAACGAAATCCTTTGTTTTTTCTGTCATTTCTCGAGACTCCGATTAGACTTCCTTGTTTACCCCATAGTAGTAATAAAATTTGGTGTTTACAGTTGAATACACTGTGTTGCAGTGTAGACGCTCATCTTAACAATGTTTTACAAACAAAATCGTGCCATTAAGAATATAGAAGAGGAGTTCATCGTGAACAAAAATTATGCATGTCTATAGAAAATTCGCGATAAAAAAAAGTTGTTTCTTCGTTTAGCTTATGTATCGATGTTCTTTTGTTCTGTCCTCTTGAGGAGTTCTGTGCTCCCTGATTTTCTCTATTTTTTGCTCCATCTCCTCAGCCTGACGTTCCAGCTCGGATAGGTCTATTTCGATGCCTAGAACGTTGGTTAGAGTATTGAGAACGGTTTGAGCTGACCTGGGCTGGGGAATATCCAAGTATCTTATCTCGCAAAGGAGACATATTCCCTCCATCTTTCTCTGCTGAGCGGCACCTATCAGTAGACCGTTAAGACCAGTGATCCTTCCATCCCCACCGACTAACTGGACACCCTTTTCCTTCAAAAACTCTCTGAGTTCAGGCTTGTTCACCACCCCAAAGACTCTTGGCTTCACATCACGAGGATTGGGAACAGCTGCGAAAGTGTACACCCGTTTAGCGCCAAACTCTTCAGCTACATCCAAAACTTGGTTGGCCAGCTCCTTTAGTTCACTCAACGATTGGGGCTGCATCTCCCCACTGCAAACTATCAGGTCACCTTCGTTTCCCTTGCAATAATAAAAGCGGTGTCTGTAGTGGCTGAGTTTTCCCACTCCATCCTTGAAGTAAATGTCGCTGCTGGGACTACGGATTTCAGCAAACTGTTTCGCGTCTAACTGACGGACAAGATAGTCAGCTGACATCCTAGCCAGCATCCCCATGCCCGGCCAAGCGGCAATTAAAGTTGGGTTTCTGAGCGAGGGCTTATCTTTGAAGTGGACGTCCATGTTCCCATCTCTGCTACTGAAAATAGTCTATGTTTTGAAGTAGAAATGGAACTTATTAATCGTTCCCAGTATTGCAACAGTTGTTCCTCAATGAACTTGAACAAAAAAGAAGGCGCAAATTAGATGAAAAACTAAAAGCAGAGTACAACCCTCATTTTATTGAAGCTTGTGGGGTGTAGTCTGTTGATTTTACAGTTGCGGCGTAACCATGTTGATTTGTTGAAGCGAGAAGCAAAAAAGGTGCACCCTATCGAAGCTTGTGCGATGCTCTTCGGAAAAATGTCCCAGAACAAAGCTGTCGTTGAAAAAGTTGAGTTTGCTCCAAACAAATTGCAGTCCACAGTAAGATTTGAAATAGACCCAAAGAAAGTTGCTGCTGCCTTCACTGAAACAGAGGAAGAAGGGTTAGAGTTCGTTGGATTGTTTCATTCTCATCCAGCACCCGCTGCCCCTTCGTCAATTGATGTTAAATACATGAGATTGTGGGGGGACGCTCTATGGGTAATCCTATCTTCCATTGACGGCAAACTGGCAGCATATCAATTAACGGAGGATACAGTCAAAGAGGTGACTATCCGAATAGAATAGTGCTATCCCTCTGCGTCCTCAACGCCTTTCTCGGTGATTTTGAATCGGGTCTTCTCTTCGGGTAGATATGGGGAGTCTATAACTGTGGCAAGTCGTGTTCCTTTTCCTCCTTTCCTCAGGTAAACTCTGTGTGTCGATGCGTGTGCCATGACATTTCCTCCTGCTGGCCTGTTAGGGTCCCCGAAAAATGCTGTGGGGTTAGCCTGAACCTGGTTGGTAATCACTACAGCTAAGTTGTATGCTTCGGTTAGCCTCACCAGCTTGTGGAGTTGGCTGTTAAGTTTCTGCTGGCGTTCGGAAAGGTTTTCTCTGCCCACGTATTCGCCTCTGAAGTGTCCAATCATTGAGTCTACGATAACAAGTTTTACGTTGTTTTCTGGACAAAACTTGAAGAGATGTTCGGTCAGCAATTCTTGGTGGCTGCTGTTGTATGCCCTAGCTAGAAAGATGTTTCCTAAGGTTTCGTGGGGGTCAAGCCCCAGAGATTCAGCTATCTGGAAAATCCGTTCAGGAATAAAAGTTCCCTCAGTGTCAATGTAAACGGCATTTCCACTTAATCCATTTTGTTCTACTGGAAGCTGGACTCGAACGCAGAGCGACAAGCATATCTGGGTTTTGCCCACTCCGTATTCGCCTATGAGTTCAGTCATGGCTTGGGTTTCGATTCCGCCTCCCATGAGCTCGTTTAGGTTGTTGGAGCCTATGGTGCATCTGAGCATGTCCTGTCTCTTTTTCCACAGGTCTTCTGCGGTTATGAAGTCTACTCCCAGTTTTGCTCTGGCGGCGGACACTATGTTGAGGACGGTGTTGAATCCTATCCCTGTTTTTTCTGCTATTTCTTTGGGTGGACTCACGGCAATTGCCTCTGCGGTTGTGAATCCAGACGATTTGAGTTTGCTGGCTGTGGCCGGTCCGACGCCGGGAAGGTTTTTTAGGTCATTATCTTCCATTTCTAATCTCACCTTTTTTATGTTAAATTATCTTGTTGATGTTTGGTATGGAGTTCTCGGTGAGTTGATTTAAACTATGTGGAGCAACGTATGACTGCAGAGAGGGGAGAGGCGAGTGAAACTAATCATGGGTTTGGGCTGAAAATATGGCGTTTTCGGCGCTGAAGGCTTGTTTTTAAGAAAGAGTAACACATATTTACTTTTGTTTACTTACAACCTTTTCAGCTCTGATGTTGGTTTAGTGGAAAGGCAGAGAGAAAGGAGTGGTTGATCATGGTTTTGGAAGTCAAATATAAGTTTAGGCGGTTTAAGCCCTCTGATCTGGAGGGGGTAATGCGGATAAACCGAGAATGTCTTCCCGAAAACTACACCACCTTCTTTTTCATGAATTTATACAAGCGTTACCCCGAAACTTTCATCGTCGCAGAAGTTGACAGAGAGATAGTGGGCTACATTATGTGTCGCATCGAAACTGGGATTCCAAGTTTTAAGCTGCTGGGAATAACGAGGAAGGGTCATGTGATTTCCATCGCTGTCCTGCCTAGGCATCAGCAGAGGGGAATCGGTTATGCTCTGATGCGAGAAGCCACCCAAGCCATGGTGAACTACAAGGCAAAGGAGTGCTACTTGGAGGTTAGGGAAAGCAATCTGCCCGCGGTAGAGCTTTACAAAAAATTGGGGTTCGAAATCGCGCGAACAATCACAAACTACTATGCGGACGGAGAGAACGCCTTCGTAATGGCGAAGCAACTGCCCTCTAGCTGATTGAATCCGTTACCTATTTTACTCTCTGGAGAAACAAATTTCAGGAACTGTTTGTTTAGGCTAAAATGGAAATGCCCGAATTAGGTCAAAGCCCAGGCAGATCAACGCAGCATAGCCAGCCGTCCAGTCTCCAGCCACAACAGCCTCAGTTGATGTGATCGTGTGAAATCTACTGTAGCTGGCTACTGGGCAACCAACCGTGCCTAGTTGACCTATCCAAGCGTGCTCCCCAACTCGGGCACTCAGCTATATGGGAGTTTGAATGTATATCTGTTGTTAAAACGGTGATTGATATTGGCTCGAATGTGGGGAGCGATTTTTGACAGGCTTTTTGGTAACTTTAAATGTTGTTTTGGATTATCACCTAAGGTTATATTAAGCATATAAAGGATATAGGCTGCCAACACGCATTTCCCATCCACACCCATTACCAGTTTTCACTTAGACAAATAGACAGGTCAGCATAGTGCAAAATTGACTAGAGCCATAAATCAGGGGTCCTTGGAGAAAGGGGGTTAACCGCCATGAACCACCGGAAGTAAAACAATTTCTTCAGCATCTCTGACCTCTGTTTCAAGCCCCTGTAGTGCGCTGATTTCCTTTCCGCCCACAAGAATCAGAGCGTTTGGTCTGGGGTCATCAAGCTGGGGGTCAACTAGAACCCGCTTGAACTCGGATGAAAAAGTTTCCGTGAGAGTCATTACAAGGTTTTTAACTGTCGCAGGTTCCTCCAGCTTCACCTTGAAACGTTTTTTTCCGGAAAGCCGTTGGAATATTCCTAAAAACCTGACTTCGACTTGGATAACCATGTTTGTTTCTCTCGTAAACTATTGGGTTTCGCCGCCGAAAAGCTCCACTATCTCTGATGTGAACTCGATTATGTCATTCACGTGTTCCATCGTTTTTTCGTTGTCTGTTTTAGGGTTGTGCGCCAATTGTTGGAGAGTTTTTTCGATTTCGACGAGAAAGTTCAAGATTGGCTCTTCAACGTTTCGTCTAGTTCGTAGGGTCTCATGGACTATGGGAACTATGAAAGCGGGGTCACCTAAGCTGTAATAAATAGCTGCTTGGGCTTTGGTCAGGGCTTCGATTATGAAACCTGCTGCCATGTAAGGTGTTTTTTTAGCCGCGGTCAACTCTGCCTTTGCCTCCCTAAGATAACGGTTAGCCCAGCCTTTTCTGTAACCATCTATCTTTGACAAACAGGTTTTCCCTCTTTTTCAGGTTTTTCCGTTTACTTATGAGGTACGTAAGTGGTTATAAAAATCTTCGACAGAATTTGATGAAAAGACAAACACTGGCTCTTTTGGTTCGTGACCTTATTCTTCCTCAGATTCGGGAGATTCCGAGGCATAAACTGTGCTTGCCAATCGAGCAGCATAACCAGCCACCCTATTTCTTAGCTTTGTTGAAGAAATGTTTGTGAGAGCATCAACAAGCTCCTTATTTTTTTCAAAATCAGATGTAAATTTGCTTGGATACCTGTCCAGCAACTGGCGAGCTATCCTCTTCACCTGTTCAGTACGCACTTTTCCCAAACTTTCACCACGCTCTTCCTGTAAGCTGTTCTTTCATCCGTTTTAGTCCTCAATTGTGCCCTCATCATGCCTTTTATCCCTTACGCCTTCTACGCCAAAAAAGTCAACAAAATTCCGGAAAATCTGGTCAGCAACCACAGTTTTTTCTTTTCCCTTCAGCTTAGCTATAGCTTCAACTACCGTGGGAATAAAAGAAGGCGTAGTCAGCTTGCCCTTGAATGGACCCCTGAAGCGAACAGGACCATCCGTTTCTGTCATCAGATTCGTTAAGGGCATACGCCTGATGACTTCTCGGATGCCATTTGAGAATACTGAAGGTGGTCCCTCGGTGATGTAGTAGCCGCGGTCCACTATGGTGGGGATTAGGCTGTGCGGTCGGCTGAACCAGTGCAGAAGAACTTTTTCGATTTTGTAGGATGGAAGCAGGCTCACTATTTGGCTTGTGGTTCCTCGGGAATGTATTATTACGGGTAAAGATGTTTCCTCAGCCATGGAAAGCATCTTATGGAAGACCTGCAGCTGGGCTTCTGTGGGTTCGTCGTTTCCCGAGTAACTGGAATCTAAGCCTATTTCTCCAATAGCCACTACTCTTTGCCTGTTTTCTGCATTTCTGAGAATCAAATCGACGGTATCCTGTAACGCGTTTGGCTTCAGCTGCTTGGTATTCCAAGGATGAATCCCCAGCGCAGCATACAAGTGGTCAGGGTACTCTTCAGCTAAACTGAGGCTTCGGCGGCTTGATTCTAGGTCCATAGAATTGGCGACCAAAGCAAAAACGTTTAATCGTTTAGCGTCTTCAAGGATTTCTCCAATGTTCTGTGCGTACTTGCTGTCTGCAAGGTGGATGTGAGCGTCAACGAATCTCATGATAAACCCTATTCTTTTAGTCAATGACTGGTTTCGTTGGAGCTAAAAACTTTTCTGCTAGTTTAGTTCAGCCACTAGTCTTTCTAGGGTTTCTTCTACTTGTAGGATGTGTTTCAATGTTTCCTCTGAGCCCTCAAAATTCCTTGTTGTTTCTTGGCACTGCTTCAGAACATTCTGGAAGGCTCTGCGGCAACTAAATCTCTCCAAGCACTCACCGATTCTCTCGGTTCTGCTAAAGAAGTTTAAAAGATAAGTGACTAAACGAACAACTGTGTCCGTAACAGACCCTAGTGAAAGTAAAAGTAGCAAATTTGCTGTAATCAATAGTCTTCTCTACAGTAACGCGACCAAAAAAAGGTCAATAAGAAAATTTGGTTGGAAATTCGCTGAATAAGGAGACTTACTCAGCGGTTGTTTCGAACTCAACGTTTATGGGTATGTTGTCCTTGAAGATGGATACAACCGGACAGTTTGCTTCTGTTCTTCTCCACACAGCGTTAAGTTTTTGTTCTCTAGCTTTGGAAGCCACGGTGACTTTTATGTTCACACCTGTCAACTTGGGCGAGTCCGCGGGTTTATCCGCCTCTGCTACAACTTCCATTTTGCTGAGTTCAATGTTGCTTTTTTTGCAAACGTCAGCAAAAATTGTTACTGCGCAGTCTGCTAGAGACATGACCGCCATCTCTAAGGCTGATGGTCCTGTGTTGTCTCCTCCTTTTGCGGCTCCTAGGTCCAAAACTACGCTGTGACCTCTTGTGTTACCTGCGATTGTCTGAACATTTTCAACCAATTTTGCAGTTGCTTTAACTTTAGGCATATTTTTTCACCAATATTTCTAGTATTCCCTCTTCTAAGTTAAATATCTATTGTCGACCCAAAACAAGCAGTTTTTTAACAGCCAAGTTTGCCAAACTAAGTTGCTTTCTCCAAGATTGGACATGAAAAAACATGGTTTATGGCAAAAAAAGAATGAAGGGAGTCGCCCTATTCTACGTGGACTCTGAAGAGGTCTATGTCTTGTGCCATGTCTTTTGTGCTCTTCAAGAACTCCCTGACTGCCCGCTCTACATCCTTGGACTGCGTTATGTATCGCCCGACAATTATGATGTCTGCTCCGTTCGCCAACGCTTCAGGCGCTGTCTCAGGAGTTATTCCTCCAGCAACGGCTACCAAAAACTTCTGGTCTGGGAACGTCTTTCGCATCTCTTTGATTAGGTCCCAGCGTGTTTTGCCCGTTTTCTCCGCATCTATGGCTCGATGGAGAATCGCAACATCAGGCAAACGTTTGAGTGACTTCAGCTTCCCGACAGGGTCATCGACATTCATCAAGTCCATTACTGCGTAGATTCCCAGCCTTTTTGCTTCTTGGATGAATTTGTCGATTGTTTCTGGGGTTGCTAAACCTGCGACTACAACGGCGTCGGCGGTTTCCTCGAAAGCCATGTCAACCTCCACTTTTCCGACATCCAGCGTCTTCAGGTCCGCTACGATAAACATGTCTTTCGCCATTTTCCTTAGGTCACGGATGACGTTCACGCCGTACTTCTTCAGCAGAGGCGTGCCAACCTCAAGTATGATCCTGTCGCTCTCGGGCAGTTCGCTGATGATTCTCTTGACACCCTCCAAGTTAGGATTGTCAAGGGCTATCTGCAGGTAGGGCGGTCTCCACAGCCTAGGCACTTTGAAGCCCATTATCGGATGCCTTGCCCTGTCCTTGTCATACATAACTTTCTTCAGCGGCGGATAGTTCTCTAAGGCTCTCTTCAACGCCAGTTTTGCGGCTCCATAATTATAATGATAGATGCTGCGGTAATCCTTAGCCTGCGGATGAATAAAGACACTGCATATAATCACCCACTCGTCAACCTTATCCTCAGGAACAATCCCCTCCTCCACAGAGTCAGCAACAGCCTTTGCCACAGCCGCCTGAGCGGGACCAAAGATTTTTTCTGTCTGCTCCATGTTCTTCACAGTGACCTTGGGCACAAGAAGCGTGTGCGGTTTAGGCGGAAGATTCGGTCTGATAACTGCTAGAAGCGGGGTGTGACCGGCAGACAGGTTTGATAAGCCGTTGGCGAAAGCTTCTCCGATGGGACCTTCCTTGTCTCCAATCAGCAAATCCACATGGGCAACTTCTGTTCCCTCACCCATCAAAGCCTCACCAATCAGGTAAGTGTGCTCTTTGCGTTTCATGGTTTCTTCAAAAAGCAGTTTCCTCTCATCCACATCAGAAAAGTCAACATCAAACTCGCGCATCCACTGATACAGAGTGTCGCGGTGAATCCCCAAAACCTCTGCCGTACCCTTAATTGTCGGTTTTGTCGATCTACTCCCCCGAGACTTTCTCACTTTTCTTTCCTCTTTCTTGGCTGTCACCAGCAACTTGATGAATTCTTTTTTTGTTTCCGGTTTTTTACCGTCATAACCCGACACAATACCACACTCAATGAGAGGATTCTCACCAATCACCTATAAAAATGTGTCGGACTAAAAACGGCATTCTTTAATGAATCCGACACTTTATTGAGGAAAAACTTTTTCAAAAAGAATTTTTCCGACAGATTTCTTTTGACTTTCGTCATCGTCAATTTTCGGGAATCTGTTTATGGTATGTGAGATTAGAAATCTTGGACCATTTCTGTCTTTTTGGTTTGCTTTTTTCCGGAAAAAAGACTGTTTTTAACAAGGTACCTCTATTAGGAGCCTAATATGAGCATGGTCTGGCACAGCATCAATTATTGTGAATAAGGACTTGCCTTTTCGTTATGAGGAAAAAGTTTACTGAATGTCTTTTCAATATACTGTCGCAAGGTTAAGCCTTCATCTTTTGCTAAGCGTTGAAGAGCTTTTGTTACTCCAGTCGTGTACTGGACTGCCTTCTTAGGCTTGTCAGCAATGAAACTTGGAATCTCTAGGTTGCAAGCCACACGCCGCAACGCTCGTTTTCGAAGCCTGTCCTCAACCGAGTTTATTTTTAAACTAAGAGGCAAACGTAACCCAAAATCGACTACATCACGGTCGATGAAGGGAAGCCTAAGCTCCACTCCATGATAAGAGCAAACCTGATTGTCTCTCTGAAAGTTCGCTTGGTAAGCGTTTTGGATGTCGTGGAACATTTTTTGTTTCACTGCCTCAGCGCCCGACTTGTTGTATTCTGTGAGGTATCGGTGGTAGCCTCCGAAAAGCTCGTCAGCTCCCTGTCCAGCCAACA
The DNA here is from genome assembly GCA_965602795.1 of Candidatus Bathyarchaeota archaeon. GTDB lineage: Archaea > Thermoproteota > Bathyarchaeia > Bathyarchaeales > Bathyarchaeaceae > Bathyarchaeum. The sequence goes on from CBFCZR010000005.1 coordinate 21,791, forward strand.
GAATTGGGTATCCCATTTTTGAGGCGGTTTCAGCCAGCCAGTAAAAGGGAACAGCAATACACGCGTTGACGGGGTTAGGCTCCTCGGTTAGCCACAAAACTTTGTTCAGAGTCTGCTCCAGCTCATCCACAGTGTAGGTTTGGAGATGTAGAGGCAGACCTAGCGCTTCAGCCGCCTTCTCCGCAAACAGGACGTCGCGCTGCCCCTCCAATCCAACCGAAATCAGCTGAACGTCTAAGCCAACGTTTTCTGCTAGAACTGCAACCACGCTGCTGTCTACGCCCCCAGAGAAAGCCACAGCCACCGCTTCAAGGTCAGAAACACGTTTCCTAGTTGACTCCAACAGAAGAAGCTGGAGAGCCCGCGCCGCAGTCTCCATGTCCACGGTTTCTTTGGGCGGCATCCGCAGCACCTTAACGGGATGAAAAGAGAAACCATGATTATCCATTATTGCCAGTTGTCCTGGAGGAAACGACTTTACAGCCTCTAAGCCTATATTCCATAATGCCTTCCGCTCAGACGCCACTGCACACACATCAGCATTTTCTCCGCAGTAGAGGGGGGTCAATCCAAACATGTCTCTTTCAGCAAATATTCTGTTAGATTCTGCCACAGCAAAAACGTAGGAGCCCTCCAAGTTTTCGATGATGTGGCTGGCGTTTCTTATGGGGTTAGAGCCAAGTTTTTCAATGATTTCGTTTACTTCGGGCAAATCAGGCAGATTCGGCGAAGGAAAAATTCGTCCCTCAAAGACAGCCATGAAACCGTTTCCCTGAACAGGTTGCGGTCGGTCCCTCGGCAGAATGCAGGAAAGGTTGTGACCCAAAGCAATACTAGAACAGCAATCTTTGATGTTTAGTTCTTCAATCGAAGAGGCGGTTATTACCGAGTTTGGTGTGGCTACTCCATGACCGTCATTTCCGCGGTGCTTCAACTCCCGCAGCATAGAGACTACCGTAGGAACAACATTTTCTCCAGCTTTGTTCACCGTAGCAACCAACGCTCCCATATTTTGCAGCTCCACCCCTAGAGGCACACTGTTTTTAGGCGAAACTGGTAAAAGGTTAGCTGAATACATTTATGTATCGTTTCCGGAGGAAAACAAAAAGTGCCTATTCTTCCAATCGACACAGGACGATACGGATCACCTGAAATGAGAAGAATCTTTGACGAAGAAAACAGGTTGCAGAAGATGCTGGACGTGGAGGCGGCGCTGGCTTGGGCGCACAGCCAAGTAGGCAACATCCCAAAAAAAGACGCTCAAAAGATTGTGGCAAAAGCCTCTACAAAATACGTCAAGCTTGAACGTGTAAAAGAGATTGAAAAAGAAATCAGGCACGATGTCATGGCGTTGGTCAGAGCGTTAGCCGAAGCCTGCGGACCAAGCGGAGAATACGTTCATCTTGGAGCCACAAGCTCTGACATGCTGGACACCGCAACCGCCCTGCAGCTGAAGGAGGCAGTTGACCTGATTGAAGAGCGGCTGAATGAGCTGGAGTCGGTGCTGCTCTCTAGAGCGGAAGAGCATAAGACAGCTATCATGATGGGAAGGAGTCACGGTCAGCATGCCCTGCCAACCACTTTCGGCTTCAAGTCCGCGGTGTGGACAAGAGAGGTCTCCCGCCACATTCAGCGCCTTAGAGACTGTAAGGGACGATTGCTGGCTGGGAAGATGAGTGGCGCAGTAGGAACTCAGGCAGGTTTAGGACCAAAGGCGCTGGAGATACAGGAGCTGGTTATGGAGCGGCTCGGCATAGGTGCAGCTGATATTTCTACGCAGATTGTTCAGAGGGACAGGTATGCTGAACTTACTTGTGTGTTAGCTATTCTTGCCTCCACACTGGATAATATTGCATCTGAGATTCGGGAGCTGCAGAGACCCGAGATATCCGAGGCTTTCGAGGCTTTCGAACAGAAGAAGCAGGTCGGCAGCTCAACCATGCCCCACAAACGTAACCCCATGATCTCTGAGAGAATCTGCGGCTTAGCAAAGATACTGAGGAGCCTTGTTTCACCTGCGCTGGAGAACGTTCCTACATGGCATGAACGTGACCTCACCCAGTCCTCGTGTGAGCGGTTCGTGATTCCGGAAGAGTGCATTCTCATCGATTACATGCTGATTCTGATGATTCGTGTGCTGAAGGGGCTGCAGGTTGACGAAACAAGGATGCGGGAGAACATGGAGATAACGCAGGGGCGGATGATGTCCGAGGCGGTTATGCTTGCCCTAGCAAAGAAGGGGCTGGGACGACAGAAAGCCCACGAACTCACCCGCGAACTAGCCATAAAAAGCCACAACCAACAACGAGAATTCAAGGATGTGCTCTCAGAAAACAGCACAATCAAAAAGTTGCTGAACAAAAAAGAAATCGAGGAAGTAATGGACCCAAGGAACTATCTGGGCACCGCAACAAAACAAATAGAACAAGTCATAGAAAAGACAAGAAAGGAAAGGCAGGCACGGGGCTTATCCAACTAGTACTCAGCTAAAGTTTGATATTTAATCTATCCAGACTCGTTATATTGCCTGAAAAAACAGAAAAAAGCTGTTTTTCAACAATATTCTGCTATTAGGCTCCTAATATAATGATGTTTGGTTAGTTTCTTTTTGTAGATTGCAACCACCACAGTTGCTATTATAACTAGAGGCAGAATGGTCAATAGTGGGAACTCTGGAATTGTGCTAAACTTTTGGTTTGTGTTAATGTCTGCTGGACTCATTAAGGGGTATTTGTCTTGATTGTTTTCGTTGAGGACATATGGGGTGTCTCCTATTCCATCACCGTTATTGTCTGTGCCGTTGTAGTTGCTCCAGTAGTTGCCTCCTGAAGGAAATCCGTTGTCCCAGCCCCACGTGTTGGTTTCTCCAGAACAGATTGTTGCTTGATTGCCGTTATCAATGAAGTTGTTATGGTGAATCAGATTGGTTGCGGAATATTGACCAGCATTTATTCCGTACTCAGCGTTTGAGGTTATGTTGTTTAATAAAATCAGGTTAAGAAAGGAGTAGGTTTGCAGGTAAATTCCGTTAAGGTTGTTGTCTTCAATAATGTTCTTGGAGACTGTGTTGTTTCTGGACTCAGAAACTGCAATTCCATTTTTGCTGCTGTTTCGAATTACATTTCCATTTATTGTGCTATTACCCGCCCAATTCAACTTGATACCGTTCAAGCCGTTGTTCAGGATTTCATTCTCTACCAGATAACAATTCATCATAGAAGACCCTGATTCGATTCCATTACCTCCGTTATCCGTCACTTTGTTGTTGGCAATAATGGCATTTTCAGAGCGATAAAAACAGATTCCTGTCTGCTCGTTATTTAGCACATCATTTCCAGTTATAAGAGTGTTCTCAGAATACAAAACGTGAATACCAAGACTGTTGCCTGTAACTGTGTTTCCGGTTATGGTGCTGTTAACGGATGAGCTAATATAGAATCCATTATCGAAGTTTTCTGTTCTGACGTTTTTTATTGTCACATTGTTAATATGGTGTATGTAAAATCCGTGATTGCCACCGTCACCTGTAAGGATATAACCGTTGCCATCGACCACTATGCCATCTTTTTCCAAAACTATTGCTCCAGCTATGTTACCAGCAAAAGTGTAAACGTTACCATCTCGCTGAATCTTATCCGTGCCTTCAACGGTCCCGTCAGCTCTTACGTAAACAGTCTCCTGCGCATTCACTACTTCAATTTGTGAAAAACTAAACAAAATAAACGAAAGAACCAGCAACCTAACGAACACTGACTGCAGTCTATTCATTTTACACCTAAACACTCTATCTAAGAACGTATGAAAAGGCTTTTTGTCAAGAAACCTTGACTAAGAAGCATTTCTTCGTAGTCAAGAAAATTTGACCAACAAAATTGTATGAATCTATAGGTTAGTAGTCGGTTAGGGCTCGCTGTTGTGCGGTTTTTTTCTTTTTTGTCTTCTTTTGTAGGTTCTGCCAATCATCCGCTTTCACGTAGCCGCCCACCTGCTCCTTAATCTTCCTAGCTATCCTCGGACCAATCAGAGGCAGCCCAGTCAGTTTCCGCAGAGGCGCCCTCTTTACATCATCAACGCTTTTGAGGCCAGAACGGTAGAGCACCCGAGCTCGGGCTCTTCCGACCCCCTCCAGCTTAACTAGCGGAAGCAGTTCAGGCTTCACTCCCTTCTCGATTCTCACCGTCAGCCTAGCCAGATGCGGCAGGAGGTCCTTGTGCTTGAACAGAGAAGCCAACTCATGGGAGGCGTGAAGAAGCCACTTTGAGGTGGAGATTAGACGGTAGAGGTCTCCGGGCTGAACCCTGAAGCGCTCAATCATCTCGTCCTCGCTTGTTTCATCCATCCAAGCCTTCAGCACCCAAGACATTTTAGCTTCGCCCAGAAACTCCTCGAAAGCCAGTCTGTCTTGATATACGGTTGGAAGGTCAAACATGAACTCGTCCTGATGATCCTCCACGAAAAATTGTAGAGAATCCATTTCTTTGGAGTATGGACGCAACTTAGGAAACATGTCAGGCGTACGGGCAATCATGTGAAGAAAACTGATGTCGGTTAGCCTCTGCGCTCGGCTCGATAACGCGTCGCGAATGACTACACCGGTTAATGGGTCGATGTATAGCTCGGAGACTCTTCGTCCAAACTTGGTGGCGTGGATTTTGTCGCCGCCCACCTCAACCATCTTCTCGGTGAAAAGAAAACCCAAACTCTTAGCTATAACGCCCTTTATTGCCCGGGGGTCATACTGGTAAGCGTAGAAGGTTTTGCCGAAGAACTCGTAGATTCCCTGTTCTGTATGAGCAAAATCCGAAGCGATGGTAGCCAAAACGTGAGAGCGGAGAATTCGTTCCACCGCCAGTTTGGACCAGATTCTCTCTGTGTCGGCGAGGATGTAGCTTTCCATGAGGTAGTCGCGTTCGTCCTCGGTTTTGGCTATGAGGATGGAGTCTCCAACCTTGTCGTAGCTGGGTCTTCCTGCTCTTCCAGCCATCTGCTTATACTCAAGAACAGGTATGGGGTAGTAACCGTAACCGGACTCGTATCTTCTATACTCATTAACGATAACTACACGTGCTGGAAGATTAACCCCAAAAGCCAACGTGGGAGTGGCAGTTAAAATCTTGATTTTTCCTTCCCTGAAGGCCTTTTCTATTAGTTTTCTGTGGCTGCCACCCAATCCAGCGTGATGAAACGCCGCTCCTTTGGCTACAACCTCGGCTAGCTGCTCGCTGATTCGCGTCCTCGCTCCTGTCGCCAGAACCTGCTCAGACAACTGCTTCAGAGAACGCTTCATGGGCTTAGACAGGACATGGTTGATTTTGGCTGCAACCTTCTTGGCTAGGCTTATAGTGTTTCTGCGGGTTCCAGCAAACGCTAAAGCTTGACCCCCAGACTTCACGGTGTACAACGCCAAGTTGACGGCAGGATTCTTTGAGCTCTTCTCTACTTTCTGGGCGCCGCCATCCTTGAACAAAATCTCATCGTGATGGAACACACCTTCCCTAAGGGTTACGGGTCTCCATTCTGTTGTAACTGGGATTGCTTTCAGCCATTCCGCTATTTCTTCCACGTTTTTTATTGTCGCACTTAGGACCAGAAGTTGGATGTCGGGGTTCACCTGCATGAGGCGGGCTAAAACCACTTCGAGGGTTGGTCCACGTTCCGGCTCGTTGAGAAGATGTACCTCATCGGCGACAACCAGAGAAACGTCGTTCACCCACTTTGCCCTGTGCCTCAGCAGAGAATCCGCTTTCTCGTTTGTGGTAACAATGATGTCATACTTTCCCATCCACGGGTCGCTGCTGTCATAGTCGCCTGTGCTGATGCCCACGCTGACCCGTCTTCCGTTTTTCTTCTTTATGTTCGTGTATTTTTTGAATTCTTCCCATTTTTCGCTGGCTAAGGCGCGGAGAGGAGAAAGATACAGCACCTTTCCGTCTCCCTCCACCACATGTTTAAGGGCGCACAGTTCGGCAACTAGGGTTTTGCCTGAGGCTGTGGGACTCGCCAAAACAAGATTTTTTCCATCCAATGCTCCAGCCAAAACAGCTTCTTCTTGAGGGGGATAAAGTTCAGTGAGCCCTGAAGTGTGTAGAACCTGTTTTACGGAATCTGGTATCGACAGTTCTTCGATTTTCAATGCGTACGCCCTTTAGGTTAAGTCTTTTTGATGAATCCGTCCCGCGGCGCGAAGAGCGTTCCTTCCTTCAGCATCTGTCCAATAAGCCGTTCTGCTTCTCCAGACAGTATGTCATATTCGGATTGGAGTCTCTCAAACAGCCGTGCTTTGTCCACCATGCCAGTTTCCTTCTCCATGCTTGTAATGAGTCCAAGAATAACAGACATTTTGTCGCGGAGGCTCTTAGGCTTGCCAGTCATTATGATGTCTATATCAAACTTTTGGGAGGAAATGTCGATTCCAACCTGCTCCAGCGACGTCTTCATTATCTCAATCGCCCTCTCAGCGTCCTCTTCAGTAACCTCATCCCGCAGCGACGCCCGAGCCCTAGCCTCAGCCACCCTCACCAACGACTCCAGCTGCCGGGCAGTTATAGCCACAGGGGTTCCCTCGGTTTCGCTGGCTGACCGCATGAGCAGATAGAAGCTTTTCAGCCGTTCCAGAGCCTCTTGTGTCAGGATAGGCTTCAGGTTTTTGGCGTAGCTTACGTATTTTCGGAAAAGGTCAGGTTCTATGGGCGGCTCAACAGGCGTTATTCCTGTTCTGTGGAGGTCAAGGATGTGCTCGGTCATCTGTGCGTCTCGATTCTTTTCTGGCACATCCCTTAAAATGAAAATCAGGTCAAACCTTGAAAGGATGGTGACTGGAAGCGAAATGTTCTCCGCCACAGTTCGGTACGGGTCATATCTACCCAAAGACGGATTGGCTGCGGCTATTATGGATGTTCGAGCGTTCAGGGTGGCGACGATTCCGCCTTTAGCCACCGAAACTGTGTGCTGCTCCATTACTTCGTGGATGGCTACCCGGTCCTCGGTTCGCATCTTATCCATCTCGTCTATGGCTGCCACACCCTTATCCGCCAGCACCAAAGCTCCAGCCTCAAGAGTCATCCCCCCAGCCTTGTCACGGAGCACAGCAGCCGTCAAACCCGCGGCTGTAGTTCCACGACCAGAAGTGTACAATCCCCGCGGAGCTATCTTAGAAACGTACTGTAGAAGCTGGGATTTGGCTGTTCCCGGGTCTCCCAGAAGCAGAATGTTCAGGTCCCCACGGATGGTGATGTCCGGGAACTGTTTCGCTGTTCCTCCAAAGAGAAGATACATTATCGCCTCTTTGATATGCTCGTAACCGTAAACAGAAGGCGCCAAAGAACGAAGAATCTTGTTGTGAATTTCAGGGTCTTTTGACAGTTCACGAATCTGCTCCTCCTCTTCAGGAGTAATAAGAACTTTCTCTGGCTCCTTACTCTCCACATCGATGTGATTTGTGTCCAAATTTAATCTGAATGAGCGGAGACGCCCAACCCTGGGGACGGTGGGGGCAAATGCGCGGGCGATTCCAACCACAGAAACATGGTCTCCGGGTCTGGCCATGTCAACAAGGTCTCTTTCCAAGAGTTTGATGTCTAGCCATCTGGGAAGCTGACCGGGAGGAAGGTCTTCGGGTCTTTCTTGGATGCGGACATCTTGGGAGTCGATGAAGGTGGATTCTTCGGGAACAAAGTCGAAAGAACTTTTTCTTCTGCACTCAGGGGCGCTGCATGCAGTGGGAGCGGTCAGGAAGGGTCCAGATTGGGTGACATGGGTCATTGTGCCGCACCATTTACATTTGAAGGCTCCTTCCATGACCATGGGTCTGGCGGGGCTGGCGCGGACAACGATGCCCTCCAACATAACCAGCTTTCCTATATGTTTGGAACCTAAAATTCGCAGGGGCGTGACTTCGGGTAATCCACAAAACCTTACTGTGACATTTCTGAGTTCTTCGGCGTATTCAGGTTCCTCTATCTGCAGTTGAGCCTTAGCGGCTCGGTTTGCATACTCTAGATATTCGTCTGGATTATCCATGAGCTGCTGGGCAAGTTGAGGCTCGGCTGCAAGGAGTTCATCAAAATCTACCACAAACGATTTTTTTTCGGATACAGCCATGACTGAGAGACGTTCACGGTATTTGTCTGATTTGAACAAGTCCAGAAAAAGTTCCTCTGGAGCCGCTGTTAACGTTTCTTCAGTCATTTTTTGCCGCCTTCCTGCTTTTTCAGGATTTCAGTTCTCCATTTACTGATTGTCTCATATAAATAATCATAGAGGACTTGCTCTTCTTTTGTGAGGTTACCCCAAATCTGTCTCGTTCGCGGTGACGAGGCAAGTGAAACTATCTTTTTCAGTCGGGTTCTGGTTATGTCGTCAGAAAGTTTCTTCGCTTTTTCGTAATCGCTTCTTTTTTCTGGTTTCTTGATGGCTGCCTCATTCAACCCTTCGAGGTAACGCCGAAGTTTAGGATAGAAATCCTCGGGAAGAGTCGTTAACTTTTTGGAAGCCTGAAAACTTTCTTTCCAGTGTGTTTTGTTTAGCATATTCAAATCTAGGGGTTCGTCTATGCGGAGGTGGGCTATTCCAGCCTTTTTCAGTTCCGTGGCTACCCAGAACCTGACTTCGTATTCTTTTCCCTCTTTGAAGGGGCCAACTTTCACGCCTGGTAGATCAATTTCAGGGCTGTCTCTGTTTGCCACTATCTTGACGGGCATGTTTTGGAAGACGAAATCGGCGTCTCTGATAGTGGTTAATGGGTCAGCTGACAATCCCAACTCTCCTTTGGACAGAACTCTATCCACACAACCAATGTAACAGACAGATATAAAACTCTAATTACCCCACAAAAACCAAAAAATCAGCAACAAAAAAACCGACCTTTCCGTTTTTCAGGTTGTATTTAGGTTAGAATTAAAATCTTATTGCATGAATTCTGGATCCTTTTGGCGGGTTGAAAATTGGATTATAATTAATTAACTGAGTTTAGCATGAAAATTAGGATAAACAGCTAAAAATTTGAAATCATTTCTGCCGAATCAACGGTATCTGCGTTTTCCTCAAAGAACCAGCTAAACCGCAAAAAAGCTCACTCGGGCATTTGAGGGTTAAATTTTGACCCCCAACCCAACCTGATTCGTAAAGAAATAATAGGTTCTGATCTGCTACGTCCAGAACCCTTTAAATAACTCCGCAAAAGTCATGATGTGCATAAGGCGGATTAAAAA
>CBFCZR010000006.1:0-30676 GCA_965602795.1 Candidatus Bathyarchaeota archaeon
TGAAGGCGCCGACCAAATCGAAAATTAATATCATTGGTATGGTTACGGAAAAAAGGGAAGCTAAAGAAAGACTCTTCGTGAAAATCGAGGACCTAGAATCAAGCGCCACCGTACTTGTATCTCCAAACTTAAGCAAAGAAATTATAGAAAAAGCCCGAGCTATACTGTTAGATCAAGTTATCTGCGTAAAGGCAATAAAAGGAAACAATGACCTGATCATCGCAAAAGATTTCATTCTACCAGAGCTTCCACAGAAGACACCCCACAAAGCCTCAATCCCAGTTTATGCAGCTTTAATGTCAGATCTTCATGTTGGAAGCAAAAAATTCATGGAAAAAGAATTCAATCGATTTCTAAGCTGGCTAAAAGGAGAAAGAGGTAACCGAAAACTCAGAGAAATAGCGGGGCACATTAAATATTTGGTAATAGCAGGTGACATTGTAGACGGAATAGGAATATATCCAGGGCAACTGGAAGGGCTAGAGATAACGGATATTTACGAACAATACAGGGAAGCCGCAAAACTTCTCGAACAGGTTCCTGAATATATTGAAATAATAATTATCCCCGGCAACCACGATGCATGTAGAAAGGCATTACCGCAGCCGGCACTACCAAAAGACTATGCAGAACCGCTATACGAAGCACGGAAAGTATATTCGCTTGGAAACCCATCCACAATCAGCCTTCACGGAGTAGAGACATTACTATTTCACGGACGGAGCTTGGACGATATCGCAGCTGTTGCCCCAAACGTCAGTTTTGATACCCCAGACAAATCTATGAAGTTTTTGTTACAGGGCAGGCACCTTGCGCCCATTTACGGCGAGAGAACCCCAATTGCCCCAGAAAAACGTGATTTTATGGTCATAGATAGGATACCAGATATCTTTCATGCTGGGCACGTGCATGTACTGAAGTGTAATAGATATAGGGGAACGCTTATTGTGAATTCAGGGGCATGGCAAAAACAAACAGATTTTCAACAAAAAATGGGGCTTGTCCCCACCCCAGGAATTGTACCTATAGTGAACCTTCAAACATCTAAGATTTCAACAATAGATTTCACTGAACCTTGGTGATACTGTCAAAAAAGAATGTTTAATCCAATCTTCAAGAGAATTACATGCCACTAAGACAGCTGGGGACATAGCCTAACAATTCCTGAAATCGATCATTATCAGTAAACACCTTTCTGACAAGACTGCGACCTATGCCTAGACGGATTTTTTTTGTGCGTCCATGCCGGCCCATGCTCACAACGCGTGCATTTAATAAGCCTATCATATCTAACTCGCTGATTAGGCCGCTTACTCGTCTCTGAGTCAGCGGTGAGAGACCGGATTGCTCACAGAGTTCACAATATATTCCATAAATATCGCCAGTGATGGAGTAATTAATTTTTGTTTTACCCAAGAGATAAACACTGCATAAGACTAATTTGGAGTGCACTGGAAGATTTTCTAAAACCTCAACTATCCGATCGTGTTCCACTCGTTTTTCTGCCTGCCGCACATTATCTTCGTTAACAAATGTTGCACCTTCCCGTTCTGCTAATTCGCCTGCAACGCGGAGGAGGTCTAAAGCTCGTCTAGCGTCACCGTGCTCTGCGGCAGCCAACGCAGCGCATAATGCTATAGCACTATCACGAAGAGCACCTTCGGAAAACGCTAGTTGGGCACGTCTCCAGAGGATTTCTTGGAGTTCAGCTGCATCGTAGGGCCTGAAAACCATCTCTTCTTCGCTTAAAGAACTTAGAACTCGTGGATCCAAAAACTCCTTAAATCGAAGGTCGTTTGAGATTCCTATTATCGCTGTTCGTCCGTGACGAAGAGTCTCATTTATCCGGGTTAATTCGTAGAGGAGGGTGTCGCCACGAGATTTTATCAGCGCATCAATTTCGTCGAGGACAACTATGAAGATTTTTCTTTGTTTGTCTAGACCATCTTTAAATCGGTCAAAGACTTCTCCGACAGCCAAACCGGTGAAAGGAACTTTCACATTTAGAGCGTTACATAAGCTTGAGAGAACTCGGTATTCGGTGCCAGCTAGACGGCAGTTCACGTAACAAATTTCAATAGAGGCTCCTAGTTCATGCGCCTTAGAGGATAGTTTGTTCAGAACGTATTTGGTGACTGCTGTTTTTCCTGTTCCAGTTTTTCCGTAGATGAACGTGTTGGAGCAGGGAGAACCTCTTAAGACGGGTGCAACTATTCCACCTAAACCACGGATTTGTTTATCGCGGTGTGGCAGTTTGTTGGGGATATAATCATGGCGTAATACTTCTCGGTCTTTAAAAATGTGGGTATTAGTCAAAAAATGATTGAAAATATCTTCAAGTGTATCAGTTTCGGTCAGTCTTATAATCTCCTCTAACATACAGTGAAATTATTGCCTCGATTGCATTTCCAGTAGATAAAAACTCTCATAAAAAAAAGTAGATAAGGTGCACAAAAAAATAAAGGGAGACATAGCTTTTTGGATAGAAGCAGTTTTAGGTTGTTTGTACATAGGGAACGGAGGTTATAGACTCGCGCACCCCTATATTTCTCATGGAAAAAAGAAAGATTCTAAGCCGATTAGAGTAGAAAAGAATCATTTTTTACGAAGTAATTATTATTGTTGAAAAGAATCTCGTGGGCATTATAGTTTAAAGTAGTATTTAATCGTAATTATCAAAAAAATTTGAGGCTTTTCTACAAAAAATTGATTGTGAGACTTGGCTGGAACTTTAACTGGAGTTCTTTGATGGAATGGAAATTGAGGGGTCTGAGTCTTATTCGTTCTTTTGTGGGCTAGCTGTAGTCTCTTGAGACACACAAAGTATTATTTCACGAAGAGTCTTTCCTATCTATATGTTAACAGTTTGTGTTAACTTCACTGTGAAAGACTGTGAAGCTAGATACTAAATTATCTATTTTTCTCTGTTTATTGTCTAAAAGAACGTAGATTGCGTCTTTTCAAGTGTATAGAAACGACCCCTTGGTTTCTACTGGAAAACTGGATTTAACCTGTTCTCTTTTTCTGTTTTGTGAACGTAAACTGTAGTGAAGCTTGTGAACCTAATAAACTACAAAATTCACTTCTTTTATGTTTTAAACCTTTTTTTAGGGTTTTTTTACTTCACAATTCTACCGTAATCTCTATAACCTGTGAATGTTAACTAGTTAACACTAAATGGTGGATGGCATGCCTGCCAAAAAATTGCGCGTCGAGGTCTTCAATAATGGAGATCGTTACACGATAACCTTTGAGGGTCAAGTTACGAGAGATAAGACTCTTCGTCTACTTGATTTGGTTGAACTTTTGGGAGGAATGCCGACCGTAAATACTGAAACATCTCGCTCCCCGTCTGAAATATCTAAGATCGAAAAGGTTCGTTTAGCGGCAGAAAAAAATTTTCCTGTGAGCTGGTTTTCTTCAAAAGAATTACAAGCAGTGTACGAAAAGCAGTTTAATGAACCAATTCGCTTGAGTACCACATCAACCTACCTATCTCGTCTAGCAGACCGGGGATTTTTCAATAAGAAAGGCGCTTCAAATAAAATACGTTACAAAATTATGACTCCAATATCAAACTATCAGGTTCACGAAAGATAATAAATAACTTTAAACTAGTTATTTTGATGCTAGATTGTAAAACTCTTCGTGTTCGAGGAAAGTCGCATATGAGTAAGATACAACAAGATTTGATTGAACTGAAAACAAAGCTGAAGACATATGTCGATAAGGGTCGCCAAATAGGTTTTCGGGGTATTAGGAAGCAACCACTAATTGTCACTAAACCTGATATGAGCAAGATTAGACCTATAACGAAAGTTAACAGCTGTGATTCGCGGTTTTTGGCTGTGGATTGTTCTACCAGAATTTTGAAGAGAGCTCACAACTGGGGCGTTTACTTAATGCGTGTTGCCTACGCCTCTGTGGAAAACCGCGAAGTCAATTGGGGTTATGATGAAAGTCTTGTTTGCGCAATTGGGGACCGCCGTTATCGCTCTAACTTTTTGATTGACCGTAGGCTGCAACTGGAAAGTGAAATGGCGCTGAAACTTCTTCACGAAGAGCCTGCTAGGCATGTAGAGCCACATGGGAAGACTCTTCGTGGACTAGGCGAGGGAGATTATGTTTTATTAGATGGGGCTAGTTTCTTTGGTGGAAAACGTGGATTCCACATTTCGTTATACGAAGAGGCTCTTCGTAAAAAGGTTAATCTTCTCGCCGTGAGTAAACAGTCTCCTATGTTATGTGATGAGAAGGGGCGAGATTTTATGGCATCAGCGTTTATTCTTGCGTCTTATCCTCGTTGGGTTTATCATCCGGTTAAGGAAGCGAATATGGAATCGCATCTTTACGGAGATGTGTCTATTGTAAAGTTGTGTGAAGACAGTCAACATGTTTTCCGTTGTGACATAATGGGTCCTTTAGTTTCCACTAACGTACCCGAGATTCTTTCTCCCCTCACCTCTCTTTCCGAAGATCCACGGTGTTTAGGTTACCCTGTTACCCTTTGGCTTGCCCACGACTTTTCTGGAGCATCCAACTCAAAAATTCTTCAATATTATGATTTAATTGAGAAAGAACTGTCAGCTGAAGGAATCTTAGAGCCTCTTCGTAGGGAAGAGCTTTCCTGCAGTTTTGCTGACAAAATACATGGAATAACTAACCCCTTCGAAGGCGGTGGTGAAGGCTTTGACCGAATATGAACCTGTTGGCTTTGTCCGCGACGTAAAGGGAGATACTGTTTCCTTTTTTCTAAATCAGGGAGCAAACCTTTCTTTTGGTCAAATTGTGAGAATAGACTCTGATAATCGGAGTTTCTATGCTCGTGTCGTAGATGCCGGAAGCTCCTCTACGCTGAAAACTAATGAGCAGCTTCGTGAGGCGGAGGGAAAAGAGTCTTTTGGGCCTTACTCCAGCTTCAGGCATGTTGACGCGATTCTATTCCTTGAAAAGATTTCTGACCGAACCCGTTCTCCAACGTTTAATCCAAATTATATGGATCGCGTATATACCACAAACGAAGAGGACTATTCTGTTTTGCGGCTTGCAGGGGATTTGGAAATAGGTTTTCTGCGTTCCGGAGAAGAGGTTCTAGGCGAGGTCGGTATGAGCGTTAAGGCTATCCCGAAGATGATGGGCATGTTCGGAATGACTGGCTCAGGAAAAACCAACACTGAACTTATTCTAAACGCGCGCATAATCGATAACCCTGAAACCGTTGGTCTTATCTTCGATTTTGCCGGTCAGTTATTATCCGGTAAAGATATTGGCTCTGAGAGCGGTCTACGGGATCACCCTCTCTTTCATAGTAAGGTGCGTTACTATTCAGCTAGAGATGGCAAATTGTGTATAGGTTTGCGAACTCTTACTCCTGGAAGGTTATGGACAATCTTTTCTGGTATTGGGCGGCCTCAAGTGAGGGTTGCTCGGAGGCTTTATGAGCAGCTGGGCAGGTGCTGGATTGAGCAAGCGCTAGAGATATACCGTAATGAAGGGCATACTGGTATTGGGCGGATTATCAGTTATCAGCAAAAAACTGTAATTAGTGCCTTGATGAGTAGGCTTTCTGACCTTCCGCCGCATCTCTACCCCCCCTCCAACTACAACTTCATAGATGATGTGGTCCAAAACGTAAGTAAAGGAATAACTTGTCTTGTTGATATTTCGGGCTTAACTTCTGAGGAGCAACAAAACGTCACCTGCCTCACCGCAAGCAATGTTGCCTATCATTATAAGCGGTTGTGGGAGAGCAATTTCGAAGAATGGAAAAAGCTTCCAACCCTATTGATAACCTTGGAAGAGGCTCATGCGTTTCTTGACCCCGAAATACGCAGAACAATCTTTTCTGACATCGCCCTCACATACCGGAAGTATCGCGTTGGACTAAACGCTGTGACCCCAAGGCCTTCCAAGATAAACCGTGATGTATTCGCTGAGCTTTGGACCAAAGTCATCATGAAAACTGAGCTGAAACGAGATAGAGATTATTTGACCCAAAATACGCCATACCTCGAATATAGCGATACTGAGATAAAGATGCTTGATGTGGGGGAAGCGTTGCTTATTTCAGAGCCGCAGATTCGGTTTGCTGTTCCTATAAAGGTTATTCACTACCCCGATTATGTAAAAGAAAAAGGGAAAGCTGATTATGACTTGCCGGCATCGAAGCCTCTTTCTGAAATGGGTGAAAAATTGAAAAGACTCAAAGCTGCCGGGGAGTCTCTTGCGGCGGAAGACAAACCTACGTCTTAGCTTCCCTGCGCTTCAGTATTTTCTGCATTTCTTCCTTTAATCGGTAGATATATGGCATCTTATGGGTGTCCCTCTCCAGATACCCGTCTTTATACAATTTCTTCATTAGGCGAGCAGTATGCTCTCTGGTGAGTCCAATTTTTTCTTTGATTTCAGGCGCCGTCTTTTCGCCCTCTCTGCCGATTGTCTCCAGCACCCTCAACTCCGTTTCAGTCAGTGGCTCCAAAGCCTTCGCCCTTTTTATGGGAATTGCCGCCTCTATCTTCGCTTCAGGAACATAAACTTCTTGCTTGATTTTCTCGACCTCAACAAGCTTTTTTATCACTTTGTCTTGGGCTTCCTTTATTCCCTTGACTTCGCTCCTCATCTCCTCAAGTTGCCCAGAGAACTTCTCTTCAATCTGAGGAACATCCCCCAGCACTTTAGCAAAATCTGTTAACTGTCGATCACACTCTTCTATTTTCTTCACAACTCTTTTGTTCTCCAATGATGTTGCTTCAACTTTTTGAGCCACAAAAAGAACACTGTCCTTTTGCCTCTGAAATTGGCTATCAACACCGATAACTATGTCCTCCACAGCTCCTCTCGCCCTCTCATACTCTTGGCGCAGAGCCCTTATTCGGCGATAATAAAGAAATAATGCTGAAATAGTTACAAACAACAGAGCCGACGTCACTAAAAGCAGAAAATCTGAAATCATCTGACCCTCCCCAAGTCACATGTGATTTTAGCGTGATGTCGTGTGATATGCATACCTGATCACACATCACAATTGTATATAAGTAAACTTAAGTTTTTTGTTAAATTGACCTTCGTGACATCACATGTCACAGTTTGCATTCTCGTGGAATCCTCTATGCCGGACTATTGACTATCCAGACTTTGCTACGCCTACGCTTCCCCCATACTTTTTCACTTTACGATATTGGCTTAAACTCCTTATTTTCAGAAAAAACCTATAAAATGGGCTTATTTTGTTGTGAATAAGTTTTGATGCTTTAACCCCCCTCCCAATCTCCTCCGTGAGCTTCGGTGTGTACTGAGAGTGTTATTTTCAGTTGCAAAAACGGTGTGATTTGTGATGTCACAGCCGTTTTGATATGTTTCTTGGTCGGGTCAGTTCTTCCAAACTGTTTTTTAGCTCTTCGTGGAGTAGTGCCATACTCCTTAACTGTTCTTCTTTTGGCCCCTTTTTTGCAAGTTTTCGTTGAGTCTTTATATATGATTGTAGCTTGTTTGCGACTTCTATATACGGTTCTAAGCTGACGTCTTCAAGGACCCCTATGTATCCTAGTAGAAAGATTGTGTAGACTGATTGTATGACGTTCTTTCGGGCTTGCCTGAGACTTCTGTTAAAAGCTCCTCGACTTACGGCTAAAATCCTCATTTTGGCTTTTTCGTCGTATTTTAGGGCCTTATCGGCCATATTTTCAGCTAAAACGTCTATTAATAGTGTTTCTAGTTGTATTTTGGTTAAATGACTATTTTTAACCAGTATTTTAACCATCGGGTCTGTTAATAAATACTTTAGCCAATTTTGAGCCTTTTCCTTCAATTAAAATCTTCCAACCTTAAACTCTCTTTTAAAGGATACATTTTTGTATACGGGGCTCTGGATACAAAAGCTTTACGCCTCTTCACTAGAAAAACCTCATACAATCACGTTTTTATGTTGATTAAACAATAGAAAAAAACACAACAAACATTTCTAAAATGCTTAAAAATAGATAAAAACAAGCATCTAAAGCATACAAAAACACGCCTCCCTTTTCCCTCATTTTGAGATAACGCTTGTTTTTCCGCTCCAACCTATTTGGGCATTTGGTCTAGCAGATTAAACATTTCCTCCCTTCAATCTACTTATTTACTCCCTCTAAAAGGCAGCTTATTTCTTAGTATTTTCGTTCTAATCCTTGCTTTTCCCCCATTTCGTGACCTTGTGATCTGTAGTTGGTGTGATTTCTGATCACATGAAAATCACGTGTGATTATCACAGAATCACGTGTGACGTCACACTCGGTCTTTGTTCTCAATACCGCCTTTTTAGGGGTGTTTTTTGATTTATTGCCTATTTTTGGGTGATTTCAAAATATCGCTGTTTAATCCAATTGTAGATTAATGTTTATTCGTTGTATTCGCTGCCATTTAGGACAAATATTTAAGCCATCGTCGAGTTATACTTTGAAACGTGAAGTAATCACATAATTATGTTGAGGCTTTGACATGGGCAGAAGAAGAAGAAAAGTGGTTCGTATTCCTAAAAAGAAATTACCTACAGTCTATCTCTGTCCTAAGTGTGGCAAACATTCAATCAATGTTGAGATATTCCCGGGTGGTGAACGCGCTAGAGTGCGGTGTGGGAGCTGTGGGTTAACTGAGGAATTGGATACTAAGCCCGCTTTTGCGGAGATTGACATATATTGCCAATTCACGGACATCTTTTATTCAAGATAATCGGCCTAGTGAGGGATTAGTTATGGTTGGTTTAGTGGAGAAATATCTCTTAGAAAAGATTGAGAAAGAAGGCACCATTCACATGACTCTTGTTGACCCAGAAAAAGTTACTCCCTCATCTGCCTCTCACATAGCCAAAGAGGCTGAGGCCTGCGGCACCGCAGCTATAATGGTGGGGGGCTCAACCTCTTTTTCAACTTCTCATCTGGACAAGGTCACAAAAGCTCTGAAGGAAGCTGTGGAAATACCTGTAATTCTTTTCCCTAACAACGTCACCGGAATAAGCAGATATGCCGATGCTATATGGTTCATGTCTCTTCTTAATTCTTCAGACCCATACTTTCTCATGGGTGTTCAGGTCCTAGGTGCCCCTATCATCAAAAAATTTGGTTTAGAGCCTATTCCTCTTGGCTATATTATTGTGGGTGAGGGTGGCGCAGTTAGTGTTGTGGGAAAAGCCGTTCCCATCCCCTATAATAAACCTGAACTTGCAGCTGCTCATGCTCTAGCCGCTGAATATTTTGGTATGCGCTTCGTTTATTTAGAAGCAGGGTCCGGAGTCGGAAAACCGGTTCCCAGCGCCATGGCGACAGCCGTGAAGAAAGTAACTAATATCCCCTTAATTGTGGGCGGTGGCATACGAACCGGTGAACAGGTGAAAGAAATAGCGAAAGCTGGAGCCGACATAATTGTAACCGGCAATATTCTAGAAGAAAACAATGGGAGACACAAGATAAAAGAACTAATAGATAACATGAAGGTCCACAAAAAAGGGCGCTAAGCACAGCTTTCAGTTGAATCTTGTAACCGTTAACCTCCCCCCGTTCTGCTTTGTCGCTTTTATGTTAGAAAGACTCAATACCCCGCTTCGTGAAATCTAATTTAAGGAGAAAGATTTTGACGATCCCGATGAGCGAGGAATACAAGCGATATACCGCATCTTTGGAGAAAAACCTCGAAAGCATATACGCTGTTGCAAGAGAAGCTCGAAAAAAAGGATTAGACCCTGCCCTCGTTCCAGAGCCTGAAATTGCAAAGGATTTGGCTGCCTTAGTAGAAGGGCTTGTTGGTCCGTTTGGTGTAGCTGAGAGCATACGGGATTTAGCTGAGAAAATGTCTCGAGAGGAGCTTACTTTCAAAATAACTGAACAGATAGTAAACGGAAATTTTGGTGCCATGGATGCTCATGAAGCAGCTGAACAGGCAATGAGAACTGCTCTTGCAATATTAACTGAAGGGATAACCGCGGCTCCTATACAAGGTATTGCTAAAGTAGAAATCAAAACTAATCCTGACCGAACCGAATATCTGGCGATATACTATGCTGGTCCAATACGTTCAGCTGGTGGCACAGAGCAAGCCTTAACCATAATAGTGGGTGATCATATTCGGCGTCTACTCAAGCTTGACCGTTACAAAGCGACAGAAGATGAAGTTGCCCGTTTCATAGAAGAAGTGCGCCTATTTGAACGCTCGATCGCCAGATTTCAATATCACATCTCAGACGAAGAGCTACGAAGAGCCATCCAGAACATACCCGTGGAAGTAACAGGCACCGAGTCAGACCCCGTTGAAGTTTCGTCCTTCAGAAACCTTCCACGAATCGAAACAAACAATGTCCGGGGCGGAGCTCTCCGAGTAGTAAACGACGGAATAGTGGGACGAGCATCGAAAGTATTGACCACTATCGAAAAACTCCAGATTAGTGGATGGGAATGGCTTGGAAGCCTGAAAGAATTCTCGAAAAAAAAGAAAGCCGGATTCATGGAAGACGTCATAGCAGGACGCCCCATCTTCTCTTTTCCATCTAGACCCGGAGGCTTCAGGCTTCGGTACGGAAGAGCTAGGAACACGGGACTCGCAGCAGTCGGCATTCACCCCGCAACAATGCTGGTTGTACAAAACTTTCTTGCCGCTGGAACTCAGCTTCGTTTAGAAGGTCCTGGAAAAGGCGGAATCGTGGTTCCTGTGGATAGTATTGAACCTCCCATTGTGCGATTAAAAACTGGGTCTGTTGTGCGCGTTACTCTTCAGAATTTTAAAAGCCTAGAGAAGATGGTTGATAAGATATTGTTTCTCGGTGACATTCTCATCGGATTTGGCGACTTCCTGTACACAAATAAACCTCTTCGTCCGTCCGGCTATAATGAAGAGTGGTGGCATGAAGAACTTGTGGCCGCTCTTGACCAAAAATTTGGCGGCGATTTGAAGGCTGCTGCCGAGGCTGTAGGTGTTTCTGTCTCAGTTCTGGAGGAATTGTTGGCTGACCCGTTCAAGAAGAAGCCTAACTCCAAGGAAGCCATTGCCCTCTCCTCGGTTTTGGGGGTTCCTCTTCATCCTTTCTTCACCTTTTTCTGGGAAAACATTTCTCTCGAAGAGTTTGATGCCTTAAGAAAATGGCTGCTAGATTCTGAAATTAAAAAAGACAACGCTATAGTTGAAGAGATTGTTGGCTCGAAAGAAAAAACAATAAAAACCCTTCTTGAAAAACTCTGGGTTCCTCACCAAGTCGTTGCAAACAAGATAAAACTAGATGATGATGAGGCGCATGCACTCGCTTTTTGTCTCGGATTACAGGTTCCTGAAACTCAGGTAGACTCTTCGGGAAGCGTTTTCGAGGCTATACAGAAGTTCACTGGTATTCGAATTAGACCAAAAGCTCCTAGTTTTGTGGGTGCCAGAATGGGGCGCCCTGAAAAGGCTAAAAGGCGGCAAATGAAGCCACTTGTTCACGCTCTGTTTCCTGTTGGTCTTGCTGGTGGTTCCCGACGTAACCTCTCCGAGGCTTCAAAAAAGGCTACAATCGAGGTTAATCTTGTGCAGCGTCGCTGTCTAAAATGTAATGCAATAACTTTCAGGGTCAGATGCCCTAAATGTGGCTCAGAGACTATCTTGGAGAAGTTTTGTCCTCAATGCGGAAGAAATCTGAAGGAAGACACTTGCCCTGTCTGTAAGGCTTCAACAAGAAGTTACGCTAAACAACAAGTTAACTTAAGAGCTTTGATGACTTCGGCTTGCAGAAATCTGGGGCTTCATAGGTTAAAGCTTGTGAAGGGCGTGAAAGGCATGACAAACGAAACCAAGACGCCAGAGATTTTAGAGAAGGGACTTCTGCGAGCCAAGCATGATTTATCCATATTCAAAGATGGGACAATCCGCTTCGACGTCACCAATGCTCCGCTCACCCATTTTACTCCTAAAGAGGTCGGTGTCTCCGTTGAGCAACTAAAAAAGAATGATTACCTGCATGACCATGAAGGGAAGCCCTTAACCGAACCTAACCAGATTTGCGAACTCAAGCTTCAGGATGTAATTATCCCTCGGAAATGCGCAAAATACTTTATTCATGTTGCCCGCTTCCTTGATGAACTGCTTGAGAAAGTATACGAGCTTTCCCCATATTATAACATCAAAAAAAGTTCTGATCTTATTGGGCGCCTAGTAGTGGGTTTAGCGCCACACACCTCAGTTGGTATTATCGGAAGAATAATCGGTTTTACCCCCTTGAACGTTTGTTACGCTCATCCCATCTGGCACTCAGCGAAACGTAGAGACTGCGACGGCGACGAAGATGCATTGATGCTGACTTTGGATACAATCCTGAATTTCTCCAAAATATATTTGCCCTCTCAGATTGGGGGGATAATGGACGCTCCTATCCTAATTATTCCCATCGTGAATCCATCTGAAGTGCAGCGGCAAGCTCATGAAGTGGATATTGCAGGAAAATATCCCGCATCATTTTATGAAAAAACCTTGCAGAAGGCAGAACCTAGACAGTTAAGTGAATTAATAGACCTTGTTGAACATCGACTGAATACTGAAGCTCAGTTTGAGGGCTACAAGTATACTATTCCTGTTTCAGACGTCAATATGGGCAACCGCACGAGCATATACAAAAAATTTGGAAAGATGACAGAAAAGCTGCACAGCCAACTCAGATTGGCAGAAAAAATCGAAGCCGTCGACGCTGACATAGTGGCTAAGAAGGTGTTGACCACACATTTTGTCCGCGATATAGCTGGCAACCTCAGGGCTTTCACCACTCAAAAGTTCCGCTGCAAAGCATGTAACAAAAAATTCAGAAGACTGCCTCTTCTCGGCAAGTGTCCATCCTGCGGAGGAGAATTAACTCTCACAGTCTACCGTGGAGGAATCGAGAAATATTTGCCAGAGGCGCAGAAGCTTGTTAAAAAGTATGGGCTCTTGGAATATTATGCTCAACGTCTCTCAATTGTGGAAGAAGAAATCATAAACTTGTTTGAAGGCAAGAAACCTCGGCAAATCAGCCTCGCAAATTTCGTGACCTAAGCTAAGCGTTAGAAAGCTTTTTTGTCTCAACAACGAACATATAGTGAGGGTACATGTTCAAAATAGCCCATCACCCCAAAGCTTTCCTGACCCTAAAAAGGAACATCCAACCAGGCTTGTCTGCTAGGACACAAATCATATCTGTTCTTGAGAAGAGGACATGTGCTGCCAAAACAATTTCCAAAGAAACAGGGCTTAGCTACAAAACCGTTCTTTATCACCTTCACCTTCTGGAAGCAGAAAACATTCTAAACCGCAGAGGCAAACGATCTTATATTTGGCGTTTAACTGGTGCCGGGCAACAACGATTGACAGGCGGCAAAGAAGCTAAAAGGGGCATTCACAGGGAGACTGTCCACACTTAGGACATTTGTTATCGTATTTTGAAAGTGCTGCCTTCTCTAAGTCTATGCTGGTAATGTTCGCCAGAGAAGCCAACCAGGCAAGCACATCAGCGAACTCCTTCTCTACAGCTTCGGTATCATCTTCTTTTAGGGCTTCTCTCAGCTCCTCCACTTCATCCACAAGCCAATCTAACGTTCCATCTATTCCTCGTTCAGAGTCTCGGTGAAAATATATTCTCCTCATCATGTTTTGGAATTCATTGATGTGCACTTTCTTGTCTCCCTCACAAGTTACCTGTTGATTTCTGTCACATCGTCGAATCTAATAAGCTCTTCCAGCCCTTTTTCTTAGTGGGTGAGTTGCTTTATCTTCGTCTATATCCTTCTATGCAACCCTGCTTTATTCGCCCCACCAAATCAGCGACCTGCGGCAATGTCTCCTCAGGGTTTTCCAGACTCTTCTCGTAAATCTTAGCATAGCAGCTTCCCGCTATTGCCCCGTCAGCCCCGACTGCAACCACATTCGAGGCTTGCTGCCTGTTTGAGATGCCGAAGCCTGCCAGCAGAGGCATATCCGTGTGTCGTCTAACTCTTTTGACCAGTTTCAGGGTGGAGTCAGCCATGCTCTCTCTTACTCCTGTGACGCCCTCAACGTTTATGATGTAAAGAAAGCCTGAGGCAATATCTGCAATTTTCTTCAGCCTATTCTCGGTTGTTGTGGGCGCTACCTGAAATATGACTTGTATTCCACTTCGTTTTCCTTCAGTCAATAGAACATCTGCTTCTTCAACTGGAACGTTGGGAACAATTATGGCTTGGGCGCCCGCTTCTCTTATTTTGTTCAGGAAGTTTCCTACGCCAGCGACGTAGGGGATGTTATAGTAGGTCGTTACCACAATCGGGTTTTCTACTCCCCTGTCTCTCAGCTTCTTTATGCCTTGGATGCACTTGGCGGGGGTCACGCCGTTCTCCAGCGCCCTTTCACATACTGCCTGAAACGTTGGTCCATCCGCGGTTGGGTCAGAGAATGGGATTCCGAACTCGAGGATGTCTGCGCCATTTTCCACAAGTGTTTCAATCAGCTTGAGGGAAAACTCTTCGTGAGGGTCCCCATAGTAGACGTGGGGCATGTGGGCGCCCTCTCCCTTGCTTTTCAGTTCTTGGAATTTGTCTTCAAGATTCATGGAAATACCTCATAATGGCTTCTAGGTCCTTGTCGCCTCTTCCAGAATAGTTCAAAACAACAAGCTCCTCTTCATCAAACTCTTCGCGGTGCTTCACCATGTAAGCAATGGCGTGAGCGGTTTCAAGAGCGGGTATCAGTCCCTCAGTTCTGCCCATAACTTTCACTGCCTCAAAAACCTCATTATCAAAGGCATAGTGAGCCTCTGCCCTTCCGCTATCAACCAAAGAAGATATTTCGGGTCCTCTTCCAGGATAGTTGAGCCCCGCAGCCCTCGTCTTTGACGGCTTAATCTGCCCATTTTTGTCCTGCAAAACCTGCATTAAGGCACCATGCAATATGCCGGGCTTGCCGATTTGAAAAGCAGCGGCGTTGTTGTCGGCTTCTAGGCTTTCGCCTCCGCCCTCAACGAAGACCAGCTTTACGTCCTTTTCTTTGATGAATTGCCTGAATGCTCCAAGGGCGTTGCTTCCTCCGCTGCCGCAAGCAATCATCGTGTCTGGCAGTCTGCCCTCCTTTTCGAGTATCTGCTCTTTGATTTCCTTTCCGATTACGCTCTGGAATGTTGCAACAATCTCCGGGAACGGGCGTGGACCTACAGTGGACCCCATGAGATAGTGGGTGGTCTGTGAACAGGCGGTCCACTTCCTCAAAGTGTCAGAAACAGCGTCCTTCAGAACCCCCATCCCGATGTCGACGGGAGTCACCTTTGCTCCCAGCAGTTTCATCCGCTTCACGTTGCTCGCCTGCCTCTTGACATCCTTAACGCCCATGAACACTTCAGTCTCTAACTCGCACACGTTGCCTGCCATGGCCGTTGCCAATCCATGCTGTCCTGCCGCGGTTTCTGTGATTAAGCGTGATTTGCCCATTTCTTTTGTCAATAGTGCCTGACCTAAGGCGTTGTTGAGTTTGTGTGAGCCTCCACACACTAAATCTTCCCGTTTTAGGTAGACTTTGCATCCGATGAGCTTGCTGAAGTTCTTTGCGTAGTAGAGTGGGGTTGGTCTTCCAGCGTAATCTCTCAGCAACCCGTTAAGCTTGGTTTGGAATTCAGCTGTTGGGTAGTGCTTTTCGAAGGCTGCTTCCAAATCTATGAGAATCGGCATCAAAACCTCGTTCACATACTGTCCGCCATATTTCCCAAATTTTCCTTTTTTCAATTTAACTCACCTGCTCAATTGTCTGGTAACTTGGTCTCCTTCGCATTTTCAATGAAAGCCCGAATCTTCTTATGGTCCTTAACTGCTGGATATAATTCAACGCCGCTGGCAACATCAACAGCGTAGGGTTGAACCGTGAGGATGGCTTCTTTGACGTTTTCAGGCTTCAATCCGCCCGCAAGGATTACTGGGGTAGGCGCAACAGCCTCTCTGATTTGCCTGCTTAACGTCCAGTCATGAACCTTGCCTGTTCCGCCATATTGCCCTTTAGTGAACGAATCCAAAAGAACCGCGTCAAAAGTTTTCAAATCCTCTATGGCTTTTTCGTTCAGGGCATCTTTTGTCACGTAGACTGTTTTTATCAGGCGCGTATGCTTTACTTTCTCACGAATTTCTGAAGCATCAAAACTCTTTTTCCCATGAATCTGGATGGCTGAAGGCTTTAGTTTTTCGCAGATTTCGGCAAGCCCGTCGATGCTCTGGGGCGCCGTAACCACTACACTATCAACGAAGATTGGCACCTGCCTCAGCAGAGTTTCAGCTCTTTTTAAGGTCAGGTTTCTTGGCGATGAGGGAACGCCCACAAGGAACCCGACAGCATCCGTTCCTGCAGCCAAGGCGAAGGCTAAGTCTTCTTCTCGGGTTATTCCGCAAATCTTGACTCTGACGCTTCTCAATGGGCAGTAACAAACTCCTTAACCTTTTTTTCGATGTTGTCAGCCATCATGATTGCTGAGCCGATTAAAAAAGCTTGAGCGCCACATCCGCGGAGAAAAAGCAGGTCCGCAGGAGTCATCACCCCGCTTTCGCTAACAACAACCTTACCGTGGCTATCATAGTTTTTCAGGATTCTCTCCGTTATCTTAATGTCAACTTTAAGTGTTCTGAGGTCTCGGTTGTTGATTCCAACCATGTCAGCGTCGGTTTCTATGGCGGATTGGAACTCGCTTTCGTTGTGGGTTTCCAATAAGACCTCAAGTTTTCTTGTGTGCGCTTCTGAAATCATCTCGTCGAGGCTGAGTTTGCAGTATTTCCGTTCGAAGAGCGCTTCTATCAACAGAACAGCGTTGGCGCCGATTTTTGAAGCGGCTTCAAGCTGTATTGGGTTGATGATTATGTCTTTCATGAGGACCGGAAGCTGAACTGCCTTTCTGACTTTTGCTAGATAGCTGAGGGAGCCGCTGAAATGTTTTGGCTCTGTCAGAACCGATATTCCTGTTGCCCCGCCGTTCTCCATGGCTGCTGCAACCTTCTCTGGCTCAAAGCTTTCTCTGATGGTTCCTCTGGAGGGTGACGTGGCTTTAATCTCCGTGATTACAGCATTTTTGTTGCTTTCAATAATCGCCTTTCTGAGGCTAATGGGAGAGAATGTGTTTTTAGTTGAAACTTTGTAGTAGCCCTCATTGATGGTTTGTTTGGCGTCCCGCGCCAGTGTATCAAGGAAATCAGGCATAATCAATCTCCAACCGTTCAAGCTTTGACAGGTCTCCGTGCGAGAATTCTATTAATTCCTTGAGTTTCCTATAGGCAGCGCCGCTTTCAATCGATTCGCGGGCTACTTCTATTCCATAACCGAAATCGTCAGCTTTGCCCGCTGCGATAATGGCTGCAGCCCCGTTGACCTGCACAATTTCCCTTCGCGGATCATCCGCATCAACACTGCCATTCAAGATTTCGAAGGTGATTTCTGCGCTTTCTTCTGGCGTGGTTCCCTTTATGTCCTCTATTTTAGCCTGTTTGACGCCGAAATCTTCTGGAGCCATCTCCCTTGTTGTAACCTCATCCCCTCTTAGCCATGAAATAACCGTTTTTCCTATTGTGGATATCTCATCTAACCCATCTAATCCATGAACGATCATCGCTTCTTCGCAGCCGAGACTCTTCAGGGCGTAGGCTAGCGGTTCAGTTAATCTGGGGTCGTAAACTCCCAGCAGCTGGGCGTTGGCGTCCGCTGGGTTCGTGAGGGGACCTAGAACATTGAACACGGTTCTGATTCCCACCTCTCTTCTGGGGCCAATAGCGTACTTCATGGCTGGATGAAACGCAGGGGCAAACATGAAGCCCACACCAACCTTTTCGATTGCCTCTTCAACATCTTCAGGGGATATGCTGAGGTTAAGACCTAGCTTCTCTAGAACATCGGCGCTGCCGCATTTGCTGGTGACTGACCTGTTTCCATGTTTCGCCACCGCAATGTCTGCTCCTGCAACAACAAAAGCGGCGGTTGTGCTGATGTTGAAGGTTTTGATTTTGTCTCCTCCGGTTCCGCAGGTGTCAACCAGTCGTCCCTTTACGCGGGGATGTATTCGGTGGCAGCATTCCTTCATGACTGCGGTGAAGGCTGTAATCTCCTCCGCTGTTTCGCCCTTCAATCTTAGTGCTGTCAGGAATGCGCCTATCTGGGCGTCTGTTGCTTTGCCGGACATGATTTCTTTCATGCTTGCCGTAGACTCTTCGTGAGTCAAATCGGCGCCGTTGACCAGTTTGTGTATGCTTTCCTTTATCACGATTCATTCCGTCCTGCAAGAAAATTTTTGATTATCTTTTTTCCATCCTCACACAATATGGATTCGGGATGAAACTGCACACCTGTAATCGGGTAGCTTCTGTGACGGACCCCCATGATTTCGCCGTCATCAGTGGATTCAGCTGTTATCTTGAGGCATGAGGGTATAGAGCTTCTGTCTCCAACAAGCGAATGGTACCGTGTTGCAGTGAATGGGTTTCTGACGCCTTCAAAAATGCCTTCTCCGTCATGTTTTATTGTGCTGGTTTTTCCGTGCATCAGCCGCCTTGCCTGCATGATTTTTCCGCCGAACGCATAAATTATTCCCTGATTTCCCAAACAAACTCCTAACGTGGGGATTTTACGGCTCATCTGCTGCAGGATTGTGGAGCAAACTCCGAAGTAGCGTGTTTCTTCGGGTGTGCCTGGTCCAGGGGAAAGGACTATGCGCTGCGGGTTCAGTTGCATAGCCTGTTTGAGGGTTATTTGGTCGTTTCTGTAAACGACTGGTTCTCCCCCTAGTTCTCCGATATATTGTACAAGATTGTAGACGAAGGAGTCATAATTGTCGATGACCAAAACTTTCATTCCTTTTCACTCCCCGAAACCTGTAACGCTTTGATTAGCGCCTGAGCCTTCTGCTCTGTTTCATACCACTCTTTTTCCGGGTCAGAATCAGCCACTATACCTGCTCCCACCTGAATGTGAGCTTTATCTCCGTTAACAACAAGCGTTCTGATGGTGATGGCGAAGTCTGCGTTGCCGTTGTAGGAGAAGTATCCTACAGCTCCGGCGTATGGCCCCCTTGTTGTCGGCTCAAGCTCCTCTATTATCTCCATTGCCCTGACCTTGGGGGCTCCTGAAACCGTGCCGGCTGGAAAAACGGCCCTTAAAGCGTCGTAGCAGCTGCATTCGTCTCTGAGGTCGCCTACAACCCGCGAAACGATGTGCTGCACGTGGCTGTATTGGTGCACCTTCATGAATTCTGGGAGGTGAACGCTTCCGAATTTTGATACTTTTCCGATGTCGTTTCTGCCCAGATCCACCAGCATCACATGCTCGGCGCGTTCTTTTGGGTCTGCCAGCAGTTCCTCGGTTAGTCGCCTGTTTTCTGTTGGGTTTTTTACGTGTGGTCTTGTGCCTGCTATCGGAAACGTTTCAACCACCCTGTTTTCGACTCTCACGAGCATTTCAGGGCTTGAACCAACTATCTGGTGTTCGCCAGATTTCAGGAAGTACATGTACGGTGACGGGTTTATTTCTCTGAGGTTGCGGTAGAATCCGATCAGGTCGCCTCTAATCTGAAAATCGTAACGTTTGGAGAGAACAACCTGGAAAACGTCGCCAGCAGTAATGTATTTTTTCGCTTTCTCCACAGCATCCTCAAACCGCTCCTTAGATATGTTGGCTTTCAGTTGCTTGTGCTCTAATGCTTCATGTTTTTCTGGCTCTTGCAGTAGTTCATCGATTTCTGGTAGCCGATTTTCGTTTAAGTGATAGTAGAATGCTTGCTTGTTTCTGTGGTCATAGACGATGCCGTCATCGAAAACTCCCACCTCAACGTCTGGGAAGTTTTGGTCGTCGACTGCGTTTTCAGGCAGTTTTTCCCAGTATCGAACTGCATCATAGGAAATGTATCCTACTGCTCCGCCGATGAATCTTTGGTCTTTAATGTCAAGTTGCTTTCTGAGTGTTTCTTGGATTACAGCCAATGGTTCGGCGACTTTTCTTCTCTCTTCTTCACCCGTTCTTTTGTTACGGATAACCACTTTTCTGTTCTTGATTGTGATTGTTAAGGTTGGGTCGAATCCTATGAATGAGTATTGTGAGAGCTTCTTTGGTCCCTCAATCGACTCTAGAATATACGCGTTTTCGTAGTTGCTGTAGAGTTTAGAGAAAATTTCGAGAGGCGGCTTTCTAAAAGAGAGTTTTCTGATCTTAAACTGGCGAGTAAGGTTGCTTATCGTTGGCGTCGTTGATTTTTGGAAGCCAAACATTATCCCTCATGTCACAACTCTCCAAGGAACACTGATAGACTGTAACGCTCTATTTAAAGCTTCTGAGTACAAAGATATACCTTAAGCCTTTTTGATCCCCACAAGAGGCAACTACGCTAACATCGTTGTTAAAGGAAGATCTGTCAACATCCCTTGTATTATGCCATAATAGGCAACTCTGAAATCATAGGCGCAACTTTAATTAACATCTCATGAACTTGTATGAACTGAATCGCCATGAGTGTTCGAAGGAAAAAAAAGAAAGAAGGAGCACGCATGCCCGCTCAAGGCGCTGGGCTTCTCAGATTTTTCGAAGAGGACACTAGAGGCATCAAAGTTAAACCTGAATTAGCTGCTATCTTAGCCGTAGCCCTCATAGTAGGCAGCATTTTGGCATCGGTCTTTTTCTGATAAACTCTACTTTTCGTGCAGAACTTCGATGCGTTGAACAGAAGCTAGGTTAACAAAGACTTCGCTTCGGTCTTCTCTGCTCACAATCTGCGGAACAGGTTGTGCTATCGTAGACCGCAGTGTCACAACTTCGGCGTCAGAAAGCCAGATACCCGGAGGTTCCCTAGTTACAGCGGCTAAAGTTCCCTCGAACCCGTAAGAAGGGTCCAAAATTGCAACCATTTTTCGCCCAACTTGCCGTTCGAGAATCTGGAATACTGATGGAGGAGGGGGTTCGGCTTTTGACATAGCCTTTCAGGGTACCCCAAGTTCGCAATAAAAGCTTTTATGCCCTAAAATTTAGATTTTTAACATACTTTTTGGGAGGTTGCCTCCGATACTGGCATCCAGTTTGGCACTTTTTATTCACAAAAATGTCAATAGAATTTTCTTGATGTAATCCTGATTATGTAAAAATGGTTTTGTGTTAACTTTTTTTCGCGGCACATTTAAGTAGACTAAATGAGGCAAAGGTATAACATTAATATTTTTGAGCGTTTTCCTAGAAAGGGTATGACAGAGAGGCATCAGTTTGACTAACAATTCAACGGATAAATACATTGACAAGATTGTGAAGAGATACACCAAGCTGTTTGGGCTTCCTTCTCAAAGTAGAATCATGCTTTATATTGGTCTCTTGTCTCTGCACGGCGGAATCTTATCGCTTCTGCCTTTGAATCTATCTCTACAAAACTTTGCTGTTGGTCTAGGCTTCGGGGCAAGTTTTCTCGTCTTAACCCTGCTCTCAGATTTCATAATCAGCTATGGTTCCATGAAAGATGACCTTATTTTCAATTGGAGACGCTGTTCCGCCCTCTCCTTCTTCTCCTCCCTAGTATGGTTTGGGATTCTTCTTCTAGGCAGCTTAATAAGCGGTCTTCTTGGAGCTCCAGAGCTTTGGATCAGATTCTTCTTTTTGGGTTTCAGTGGAGCCCTGATACTTCGCCTGTTAGTTCTTTCCATTACATCCTTCGCGGGATTTGGCGGAACCCTTTTCTCTTCTCTACTGCAGCCCGCCTTAGCTGCAATTCCCATCCTTTTTATGGACTCTACGATTGGGTATGCCCTAGAGATGCAAATTCTAATTTTCGCCTTAACTTCTGCCTCTGTGTCTCTCTTGGCAGTGTTTGCTTTCAAATACTTCATGGATCGAGTAGGCACAGGAAGCCTTGGCATTGCCTCATCTGTGCTCTTCAAAGCCTTTTTAGCCAACTGGACAGAAGATCTTACTGCACCCTTGGAGTCTTTTTTTGAGGAGCTTGGCAACAAACAAGATGTTAGTGTCTCTTTGTTAACTTTCAAAGCCAGCGAAAAGATTAAGACGGTGATTGTTGTTCCAGCCCTGCATCCGGGGCCATTCAAGAACCTTGGAAGCAGCCTCCTCCCATCTTTGATTCAAACTACCATGCAAAATAAGTTTGATTGTGTTGTTTCTGCTCCTCACGGCTTAGTGGGTCATGAATTAGATGTTTCCACCCACTCCGAAAATCAGCGAGTTGTACAGAGCATACTGGATTTCGTCGGCTCCTCATCCTCTCATTCTAAAGCCACCCCCATGGTGCGGACAGAAAGTGACGATGCAAAAGCTAGTTGCCAACTATTCGGTGACTGCGCTTTTCTAACGTTAACCACAGCGCCGAAAACCATTGAAGACCTTCCCCCGGAACTGAATTCCTTGATTGTCAGCGAAGCTGAGAAACGGGGGCTTCATGTTCTTGCAATCGACGCCCACAACAGCATGGGCGGTTCATTCGACCGAGATTCTGCTGTTAAATCCTTCAGCAAAGCTTCTGTGGATTGCCTCGAAAAAGCGCTGAAAACCAAAAAATCAGGCTTCAAGGCGGGGGCAGCAACAGTTATGCCCAAAGAGTTCACGGTTCAGGATGGGATGGGTCCGGGAGGCATAAGCGTGATTGTTGTGCAGGTCAATGACCAGAAAGTAGCGTATGTGACCATCGACGGAAACAACATGGTGTCTGGGTTGAGAGACAAAATACTCTCTGCGCTAAAAGAGCTGGGAATAGACGACGGAGAGGTTCTCACCACTGACACCCACTCAGTCTGCGGCATGATACAGTCTGAAAGAGGCTACAATCTGGTGGGCGAAGCAATCGACCACATGAAACTCATCAACTACATCAAAGAAGCAACCCTTAACGCTTTAGACAGCATGGAACCTGTGGAGGCATCGTGGCGCACTGAAGTAATCCCTGACGTTAAAGTCATTGGCGAGCAGCAGATAACAGAACTAACGGTTTTAGCTGACAAAACCACGCAACGGGCTAAGAACCTCGCTGTATCCCTCTTCCCCACGGCTTCCATAGCTTTGATTCTGCTTCTGCTCTTTCTCCTTTAGATGCTGAATCACCAAATTGAACAAAAACCATTTCCGTGCACACCCCATTTCCGAAATCTTTATTCTCCATGTTGCACTTTTTGAAGGTAGGTGTGTGTTTTGAGTTCAAAGGATGAGTTAGTTGCTCTTTTCAATAAGCAAATCAAAATTGAACAAACAATTGTTGATTCCGTGAAAAAGGGGCTGGTTGAAATCGAGAATCCAGCGGTCAAGGGGGTTTTGAATGCGATTTCTTTCGATTCCATGAAGCATGCACAGATGTATTCCTCTGCGATTAACCTGTTAACCAGTGTTCCTCAGGCGTTGACGGAAGGTAACCTTGACAAACAGAGAGAGCTTGTGGAGAAGCATATACGGTTAGAGGCGGAGATTATAGAAACGCTCAAAAAAGCTATTCCCTCCATCCAGAACAAGAAAGTTAAGCTTCTCCTGAATGCAATCTTGTCAGATGAGAAAAGGCATCATGCCCTACTGAAGAAGGTCTTGGAGATTCTGGTTAGAGGCGAAACCATAACAGACGACGAGTGGTGGGACGTCATGTGGGAAAATGTTCCGTTCCACGGAGCTCCAGGCGGATAAAAAAAAGAAAAATCTGCTTTAAAGAAGTGAGCCTAGGCGATATCTAATATCGCTTTTCTCGGCTCGTTTGCGGTTTAGGCTGCTTCGCATTCTTTCAGCAGTTTTTGCCAGCGGCGGTCAACTTCTTTCTGGATGTCCTCCAGAACTTGCTTGTTTTCGGGCTTGAATAGATGCTTGAACCTTCCTTGGGTTTTCAGGTACACGTCTACCGGCTTCTTTCTCTCCGGCTTCAGTGCTATCACCTTGCTTGGTGTCGAAAGCTTGTATTCGCCGTATTCAGCCTCCCAAAGCGGAAAGACGCATGTTTCAACTGCTAGGCGGGCGATTTCAACGGATTTTGCTGTTTTGCTTCTCCATCCTCTTGGGCATGGCGCAAAGGTGTGCATGAAGGCTGGTCCGTTTACTTCCATTCCTTTTCTGGCTTTTATCACTAGGTCTTTCCAGTGTGATATGCTGGCTGTGGCGACGTAAGGCATGTTGTGGGCTACCATTATGTCTGCTATCGGCTTCTTGTACTCTGCTTTTCCTGGGATAACTTTTCCTGCTGGCGAAGTTGTTGTCCATGCTCCATGTGGTGTGCCTCCGCTCCGTTGTATTCCTGTGTTCATGTATGCTTCGTTGTCGTAGAGCACGTAGAGGAAGTCGTGTCCTCTCTCAACTGCGCCGGATAAGCCCTGAAAGCCTATGTCGAAGGTTCCGCCGTCTCCTGCGAAGGCA
The DNA here is from genome assembly GCA_965602795.1 of Candidatus Bathyarchaeota archaeon. Classification (GTDB taxonomy): domain Archaea; phylum Thermoproteota; class Bathyarchaeia; order Bathyarchaeales; family Bathyarchaeaceae; genus Bathyarchaeum. The sequence continues at coordinate 24,313 of CBFCZR010000006.1, forward strand.
ACAACGTCCACGTGTTCGTCTTTTATTCGCCCCTTCTTTCTCAGAATCTTCAATGCAGACTCTATTCCAGCCGCGTTGGCTGCTGCGGTCTCAAAGGCGGTGTGTATCCACGGTATATTCCAGGCTGTGTACGGGTAGATTGTTGAGACTACCTCCATGCAGCCTGTGGAGTTGGTGGCTATGATTGGTCCCCTTGCAGCCTTCATTACCAAACGAAGAGCGATTGCTGGACCGCATCCTGCGCAGGCTCTGTGTCCAGACGCGAACTTTTCAGGTGTTTGTGCGAATTCTTTGCTTGTAAATTTCCATTTTGACATCTTTTCTCCCTCTCCTATTCCCTTAACCCGATAAACTGAACAGTTTTTTCGATTTCTCCTGTTTCCGCTATCTTCTGCAGTTCCTTGTAGATGCTGTCGATCATGTATGGCGGCGTGTCTCTGCCTCCCAAGCCATAAATGTAGTTCACCAGTTTTGGTCTCTCTGGCACATCGTAGAATGTGTGGCGGATTTCGTGGAACATTGATCCTCCGTTTCCGCCGAAACTGCATGCCCGGTCCATCACTGCAACTGCCTTCTTGCCTGAGAGGTTGCTGACAATGTCTTCTACTGGTAAAGGTCGAAACGCCTTCATTCTAAGTAGCCCAGCTTTGACTCCGTTTTCGCGTAGCTCATCTACAACCGTTTTCACTGTACCCGCTGTTGATCCCATGCAAATTGTCGCTATTTCCGCGTCGTCAAGCCTGTATGCTTCAACTAAGCCGTTTCCGTAGCTGCGTCCGCTCAGTTTCGAATACTCATCATGAACCCGCTTGATCACATCCAACGCTTTTCTCATAGACTCTTCCTGCTGTCTCTTATGCTCGAAATAGTAGTCTTGGAGGTCGAGCGGTCCAATCGTCAACGGGTTTGCTGGGTCAAGCTTGAAAGGAACCATTTTGCCCTCGTGATTCAGTACCATTGGGACCTGCCGTGTTCCCACAAACTTTTTCACAGCTTCGTCTGGAAGAACACTCACGTTCTCTAATGTGTGACTTAGGACGAAGCCGTCCAACCCAACCATTGTGGGAAGCATCACATCCAAGTTCTCAGCTATCCTGAATGCCTGAATTATCGAATCGTAGGCTTCTTGGCTGTTTTCTGCGTAGAGCTGTATCCACCCGATGTCCCTCTCAGCCATGGAATCCGAGTGGTCACAGTGAATGTTGATCGGAGCAGACAACGCCCTGTTCACAACCGACATGACAACAGGGGTTCTGCAGCCAGAGGCAACACCCAACATTTCATGCATCAAAGCCAAACCAGCAGATGCTGTTGCAGTGAATGTTCGGGCGCCTGTTGCAGACGCTGTTATGCAGCATGTCATGGCGCTGTGTTCTGATTCTACACAAACGAATTCTGTGTCTACTTCGCCGTCTGCGACGTATTCGCTGAATTTTTCTACGATTATGGTTTGTGGCGTGATTGGGTAGGCAGCCACCACGTCCACATCGCATTGTTTGACGGCGTAGGCGACTGCGTTGTCTCCGCTTAGGGGCACAGTTTTTTGTTCAACTTTAGCCATTTTCTGTTCACTCCTTCCCTTCCAGAACCATTTCTATGGCGTCTGCGGGGCATTCGTTGGCGCATATTCCACATCCCTTGCAGAAGTCAAAATCAAAAACCATCTTGTCTGTCTCTTGGTCATGTTTTACGGCGCCTTCTGGGCAGTATATGTGACAGAACATGCATCGGATGCATTTATCCGCGTTCCAGACTGGCTTGTATGATCGCCAATCTCCGGTTTTGTATTCTGTGCTGGGAATCCAGCATACGCCAGCTAAAGGAATTTCCTTCCATCCCTTTTTTTGGGGGCTCATTCAGATTTTGCCTCCTTGTAAGCTTCCTTTATAACTCCAATGTTTTTTTCTGCAATTGAACCGGAAAACCGCTCTTTCACGGCTTTTTCTAGGTTTTCCATTTTCACTATCTCTGTTGCACGGGCGACTGCTCCCAGCATGGCTGTGTTGGTGATGAATCTTCCCAGAATTCTCATAGCTATGTCTGTAGCGGGGACTGTCCACACTGTTCCCTTCGTCATTTTCAGCTCTTCTTTTATCTGGCTTGGTTCTTTTGGTGTATTTAGTATTAGCATTCCGTTTTCATCTAAGCCAGCTGTTACCGGAACGGTTGCCAGAAGGGTTGGGTCCATAACTATGGCGAGATTTGGATTGTAGACTGCACAATGTAGGTTTATGGGTTTGTCGCTGATGCGGGTGTAAGCTTTTACTGGTGCGCCCATCCTTTCGGGACCGAACTCCGGAAAGGATTGGATATATTTTCCTTCATGGATTGCAGCCCGCGCCAGAAGCCCACTTGCTGTCCAAGCTCCTTGACCGCCACGCCCATGCCATCTGAACTCTCTGAGGGTCATTAAACTTCCTCCAAACAGCATCTCACGTACTCAAGTGAATTAGTGACATACAAGTTTTCGCCATTCTTAAATATTTAGGGAAAAACGCTTCTGAAAGAGGTTTGTGTGAAAAAATATAAGAGGCTATAATGGCAACATAAAGTTTAATCCGTGATGGATATTGTTTACTAAAAGATGAGGTAATGAGCTTTGGCTAAGAAAGAAACAAAAAGTGAAAAGGAGCCAACCAAAACAGATAATGTTGTTTTTATCGGCAGAAAACCGGTTATGAACTATGTGACTGCTTGTATAACCTTCTTCAACAGCGGCGAAAAACAGGTAGTTGTTAAGGCAAGGGGGAGAGCAATCAGCAGAGCAGTTGACACTGTGGAGTTGCTTCGCCGCGCCTTTATCAAAGACTTGGAGATAAAAGCCATCGATATAGGCACCGAGGAACTGGTTAGAGCTGAAAGCGAACAAAAATCGAACATCTCCACAATGGAAATAACCGTAACCAAAGCCAAACCCAAACAACCACAAAAAGAAGAATAGACCACCTGTCTTTTACACGTCTTTATTGTTACTGCGGGCTATTCTGAGATTGTTTCAGCGGTCTCAGATACGTATAAAAATGGTGTGCTTTAATGGATTGTTGTTGGTGAACTGATTGCCTGACTATCCTAAGATTGTTGTTCGTCCCCCTGGTCCGAAGGCTCGAGAGCTGGTTAAAAGAGACTCGAAGATGCTTTCGCCTTCGTACACTCGTTATTACCCGCTGGTGGTGGATTCCGGAAATAACTGTATAGTGAAGGATGTGGACGGAAACGAATACATCGACTTCAACTCCGGTTTGGTATGCCTAAACGTGGGACACAACCACCCCAAAGTAGTCAAGGCAATAAAAAATCAATGCGACAAGTTTCTTCACTACTCCAACACCGACTTCTATTATCAGCAAACCGTGAATCTAGCCGAAAAAATGTTCCAAATAACCCCCGGCAGCTTCCAGAAGAAGGTACACTTCGGAAACAGCGGAGCAGAAGCCATAGAAACCGCCATAAAAGTTTCCAAATGGCACACCCGCAAACACCAATTCATCGCCTTCATCGGCGCATTTCACGGCAGAACATCCGGCGCCACAGCTCTTACAGCCAGCAAACCAACCCAAAAAAGACACTACTTTCCCCTGCTTCCGGGGATAACCCATGTGCCCTACCCGTACTGTTACCGCTGCCCCTTCGGCTTGTCCTACCCAGAATGCAACTACAGATGCGTAGACTTCATAGACGAGCAGGTTCTGCAGAAATATGTGCCCCCAGAAGAGGTTGCAGGCTTCGTGTTCGAGCCTATCCAAGGCGAAGGCGGATACGTGGTTCCCCCGCCCGAATACTTCCAGCGCCTCAAAAAACTGGCAGACAAATATGGCTTACTGCTGATAGCCGACGAGATTCAATCGGGCATGGGAAGAACAGGAAAATGGTTCGCCATCGAGCACTGGAAAACAGAGCCTGACATCGTTTGCGCAGCAAAATCCTTAGCCTCAGGCTTGCCCCTAAGCGCCACCGTAACCCGAGCCAGACTTATGGATTGGGAGGCTGGTTCCCACGCCAGCACCTTTGGAGGAAACCCGTTAGCCTGTGCAGCGGCTATGAATGTTATTGATGTAATCAAGGAGGAGAAGCTTCTTGAGAACGCTGAGAAACAGGGCAGCTACATCATGAAGTGGCTAAGAGACGTGAAGCAGGAACATGAAATTGTGGGGGACGTTCGAGGCAAGGGGTTGATGATTGGTGTTGAGTTCGTGGAAGACAAGGAAACCAAGAAAGCTGGGGCAGACCAGGCTAGAGACGTGATGCTCCGCTGCTGGAGAAGAGGCGTGGCAATCATAACCTGCGGCGCTTCCACCCTCAGATTGGTTCCGCCACTAACAATAACCCGAGAGCTGGTAGACAAAAGCCTAGAAATAATCGGTGACGTCATCAAAGAAGTCGAAAAAGAACATTCTGCATAAGGCTACTTTTCTGGCTGTTTTATGACCTTTATGTTTCCCCGCTGCCCCAAATGCAGTTCCGGCTTTCCATTCAGTCCCTCGCGCACGTATCCATGCGAGATTCTGACGGTTTGTTTCCGCTGAATATTTTCGCCCTCAATCAGCTCCACTTTGTCGTCCCACAGAACCACTCTCAAGGTTCCGCTTTCGTCTGAAACAATGAGGCTAGCAAGTTTTCCTTCTGTCCAGTCTCTGCGCTTGAAGGTTTTGGGGGGATAGAATGCAACCACCTGCCCAGCCACTGTTACATCATTCAATCCGGAGATAAGGTCTTGAATCTGAATTTTGAGCCGAAGAGGCTTCTTAACGATTTCCACCCCCAACTCCGAAGCGGTAATTCGCGCCGCGGTTTCGTCGGTTAGAAAATCGCCTGCGCCCTTCTTTTTTTTCTCAATCATCTCCAGAATTTCTTTGCGGTTAAGGTCGGAACAAGACGACAGTATTCGGTTAACGATTTCCTCTAAACTTTTTTTGCTCATTTTATTTAGATTCCTCTTGGGCGCTGAATTTGTGGTCTTATTTTTTGCCTCATGGGCTTAGATGCTGAGCCGCTTGCTTTCTGGTCGAGTATATTGTCTACTGCCTTAATTGTTCTTTTGCTTATTGCCTTGCAAAAAGTGGGGTGCTAAAAAAGAAGGCTATTGTTCTTCTTCGGTTTCGTCTTCTTTGCCGTAAACCAAGTACAGGAAGCCTAGAACCAAAGCTATGAAAATCAAGGCTGTTAAAATGATGAGTATCCAACCAAAGTATGTGCCTACATCCATCTGAATCTCTCCTTCGTCTAATATTTGAAGGTGCCATATTTAAGCTGTAACCTTTTTCCACTCTTCCATTAGGCAGTCGTAGAGCCTATCCTCTTCCTCAACCTTGTCATACAGCTCCAAGGCATCGGCTATTTTCTGGGCGATGAGATGATAGCAGATGTTTGCTTCTCGGTCCATCACTCGGAAATAGAAGTCGTCGCAGGAACAGAAACCCGCGGCTGGCATAATCTGGTATTCCCTTTCTCTGCCCACAACTATCCACACGATTCTGCCGCTGGGGCTGAAAACGTACTTTTTGACTCGCTTCTCCTTTATGGTGTCCCATGCTTTGGTGAATCTTGGACCAAACGCATCTGAAAGCTGGGTTAACTGGTCCTCCGTTAACTCTCCCCTGCTTTTCGCTTCCTCGCAAACCTTTTCGAGCACCTTGATTTCTTTGGGCACTTTCACCGTTTATCTATCCTTCTATGAGAAGCGTTTACGTTTCAACAGCGGCTGGTCGATGAGCGGTTTTGCTGTGTCACTCGATTTTTATCTGCTCTCCGCTGGATTTCTTTTTCTCTCCGATTTTGGGTACTGTGACCTCTAGCACTCCATTTTTGTATGAGCTTTTAGCTTTCTTGGGGTCAATTTTTGCTGGCATCTCAACTTCTTTGAAGTATTTTCGTTGCGGGGCTTCAACAGAGATGGTTAATTTGTCCTCTGTTCCAGAGAGTTTGATGTCTTTTTTTTCGACGCCAGGCAATTCCGCTATGACCTTTACCTCCCCATCTGTGTCGATTATGTCCACAAGGGGTTCCCGCTCTTGCTTTACATCAAGGCATGGTTGATTGATGCCACATTTTTCTGGGTCGCTTGAAGGTTTGACGTTGCCGAACTCCCTTATTTTCGGTTTTCCGTCCGGTCCAATGGTCATGCTGTAGCCGTAAACAAAGGGGCCCCATTCCGAGCTTGTTGAGCCGTCGGGAAGTTTGCGTTCCCGCTTCAGGTCTTCTGGGAGGCGGGTTTTGAATTGGCTGAACTCTCGTTCCATCATCTCCTCCATTTCCCTCATCATCTCTTCGATGTCTCCGAAGAACCAGTTTCCAAAAAATGGAGTGCGCTTCTTTCTTTTTCTGTACCATTCAGGCAGGTCATCCTCTGACATTCTTTCATCCTCGC
>CBFCZR010000007.1:0-28298 GCA_965602795.1 Candidatus Bathyarchaeota archaeon
TGTTCATCTCCAACTTCAGCCTACTGGCAGAAACCCAATTCCACGTCGACGCCGACCAAGTCGGATTCTACATGGCATGGATCGGCATACTAAGAGTCATCATCCAAACATTCCTGATCGCCCGCATCCTACGCGCCTTAACCGAAGAAAGCATGCTGAAAACAGGCATAGTTTCCATGGCAGTTGCAATGGTGACTCTTGCACTCTCCACAGACCCCCTGGTTGTTTACGTTCCCCTAATCTTTCTCGCCTACGGCACAGGAGTCAGCAGACCCATCTTAACAAGCAAACTGACCAACAGCGTAACCCAAAGGGAAACCGCAACCGTACTGGGCGTCAACAACTCACTGCAGAGTATAGGCCAAATCGTCACCCCAATCGCAGGAGGATTCATAATACAATACCTGCCATCACAGACCCTGCCCCTGCTATCAGCGCTGTTCTTCTTATCCCTTATACTCTTCTTAAGAAACAGAACTAAAAATTGAGGTCTAAACCCAAAACTTGGTGACAGCAAATTAATGACTTTTAGACATAAATACTGGTGACTGACTTAGTATTAATTATAACATAGGTGGCGATTCTGATTTGGCGAAATGGGAATACACTATAGTTGCAGTGAAAACCAAAATTCATGTCAGTCGGCTTGAGAGAGAAAAAAACCCGGTTATACAAAATGTACAAAACGAATTGAACACTTTGGGGGAAGAAGGCTGGGAACTGGTGGCTGTCCAAAACGTTCGCCTAGAAACCGGCATGTTGTTCACGGTCGCATACCTTAAACGAGAAAAAAGCTAGTTTACACCTTAGTGGAAAAAACGAAGAACACAAAACAAAAACCGCGTTATCTACTATTAGTCAAAGTTAACAATGAAAAATCGTAACGTCCTCTATAGTCAGGAAATTAATCATCTAAAAAGACATAAATCAATTATCGGTCCATAGTCTACCTATGGAAGAGCTGGACAAAAAAACACTGGACATAATTCTAACCTCACAAAAAAACGAAATCACAGAACACATAATCTACAGCAAACTCTCACAGTCCATAAAAGACAAACAAAACAAGGAAGTCCTGAAGCAAATCTCTGACGACGAAAAGCGGCATTACGGCTTCTGGAAAAAATACACAAACAAGGACGTGAAGCCAGACAAGCTCAAGATATGGTGGTACTATCTCATCTCCAGAATATTCGGTATAACCTTCGGAATAAAACTCATGGAACGCGGAGAAGAAGACGCCCAAGTAATCTACGAAAAAATATCCGAACATGTTCCCTCCGCAAAACAGATAGTTTACGACGAGGACATGCATGAACAAAAGCTTGTGAACATGATAAATGAAGACCGCCTGAAATACATCAGCTCCATCGTCCTAGGACTAAACGACGCACTAGTCGAACTGACAGGAGCACTAGCAGGATTCACCCTCGCACTACAGAACACCAACCTGATAGGAGTAACCGGCCTAATCACAGGAATAGCCGCCTCACTGTCCATGGGCGCCTCAGAATATCTCTCCACCAAATCAGAGGAAACCGAAAAAAACCCAGCCAAAGCAGCACTCTACACCAGCATCGCCTACGTCCTAACCGTCTTCTTACTGATTTTCCCTTACCTCATCCTCACCAACGTTTACCTGTGCCTAGGATTGGCACTCATGGACGCAATAGTCATCATACTCATATTCACCTTCTACGTCTCAGTTGCGAAAGAACTCGAATTCAAGAAAAGATTCCTAGAGATGGCGCTAATCAGCCTAGGCATAGCTGCTTTGTCTTTTGTGATAGGATACCTTGTGAACACAATCTTCAACGTAACAGTATAGACTCAACCTTGTTTCCTTGTTTTGGATAGCTTTTTATCAACTCGAGAACCTACCTTAAACTATGCCTGAACGGGAGAAACGGGTACGTTTTGCCGCATTCTTGAATGTCGCCTTCACAGTCTTAGAGCTTGTGGGCGGCTTCTGGACCAACAGCTTGGCAATACTCTCCGATGCGCTACATGATTTCGGCGACAGCATCGCCTTACTGGTCTCATGGCTATTCGAACGGGGAGCACGCAGACAACCCGACGCCAGCCGAACATTTGGGTACCAGAGGCTCTCTCTTTTCTCTGCTCTTTTCTCCGCTTCTATCCTAATCGCAGGCTCGGTGGTCATCATCTTTCAGGCGGTACCTAGACTCTTAAATCCAGAAACTGTAAACGCGTTTGGGATGTTGGGTATAGCCGTCATAGGCATACTGTTCAATGGCGCAGGCTTCTTTCTGCTGAAAAAGGGGGAGAGCCTAAACGAGAAAGTTCTCTCTTGGCATCTGCTGGAGGATGTGCTGGGGTGGGTGGGCATTCTGGTTGGAGGCGCAATCATCTACTTCTGGAAAGTTTATCTCCTCGACCCAGTAATGACCATCGCTTTAACAGCATTCATCCTCTACAATGTAACCAAAAACCTGCGAGAAGCAATTAACATTCTCCTCCAAGGAGTGCCAAAACACATCAACCTCGAAGCCGTCAAAAACGACATCACCGCAATCAAGGGAGTAATCGACGTCCACGACATCCACATCTGGTCAATGGAAGGAGAAACCGACGTCTTCACAGCGCACGTGGTGCTGGATGATGAGACACTCAAAAGTCCGGAACCGACCAAACAGACAATCAAGAAAACGCTCCAGAAACATCACATCGAGCACTCAACAATCGAGCTGGAACGCAAAGACTACTGCTCAGGCACCGTATGCGAAGACTGGCACAAAAAACGCCCATAAACCCCACCGATGGAAACAGTTCTTCCCCAAGAAAAACGCGTTTTCTGCCCCGACAAAACAACACCCAAAAGCCAAACCCAACAGCAATTTTAACATAACCATGCCTGCCCGTTTCATATATCTACCCGAAGAAACAGTTTCCCCCTAGGCGTTTCTTGCCGAATAACTGTTTTCCCGTAGACCCAAAAAGACCAAGCCTGTTAAAAATTCTGATACCCCTCCACCCGCCCTATTCTTGGTTGGTGTCAATATTGCGGCGTGGACCCAAAAAAGGCTCAAAATTCTGCGACTTGCTGGAGACCCTGAAGTTCCTCAACAGATTCAGAAAAAAAGCCAGAAACGTATATCAGCTCTACCACAGCAGCCTCCACTTCGACAGCAAAAAAATCTACCGCTACCTCAGATACTGCCTCAAAGCAGACCTCCTAGAAATCGACCACATTGAAGAAGACAAGTTCCTCCCAGCAAAATACTACAAACTAACAGACAAGGGACAAGCCTTCATAGCCCTCTTCAATTCATCTAAGAAAAACTTGGCACCTAAACAAAACTCAGCATAGAAGCTAATTTCAACTTAAGACCAAAAATCACCCAAAAAACTGCTGGAAGTAACAACCTTGAGCGTAGTCGTAAACAAACTCAAAGAATTCTACGGAAAACTCCAAAAAGCCAACGGCGTCCTGCTGCCCGCATGGAGACAAGTCTACGGAGAAACCAGAACAGTCACATTCAACGACATAATAACCGCCTACACCCGTGACCCAAGCTGCAAAGCCTTCGTAGACTTCCTAGCCGACCAAGCAGTCGGCGCAGGCTTCTACACAACAGTCAACGAAGAATACGCACGAGCCGAAGAAGCAAAACAGATCATAGACAGCTTCAACGAAACAGTCAACCTAGACGAACTACTGCAAATCGCAGCCAGAGAAGTCGTGGCGTCAGGCAACAGCTTCTGGCTGAAAACAGAACCTGAACACCTAACGGACCTGAAGATCCTTCCTCTCACAGGCTTCGACAGCCCAACCGCAATAAAAAGAAACCAGTACGGTCAGGTCACAGGCTACAACTACAGATACGGAGACGTGAAAACAGCCTTCAAGCCAGAACAAATCATCCACTTTCGCTGGAACCCGGTTAACTTTTCGGCATACGGAACAGGAGTCCTCCAAGTTCTCTTAAAAGAGCTGAGCTTCAAAGGAGAAACACGAATCAGCTTCCTAGAAATGAAAGCCCGCATAGAAAAAGTCATGCCAGAAATCTTCGAAAAATACGCCGGACCAGACGAACTGTGGATATTCGCAGGCGCCAGCGACGAAAAACTCGCCGAATACCAGAAACTCATAAAAACCAAACCCAAAGCAGGCGCAAGATTCGTGTACAACAAACCAGAAGCCGACATCAAAACAGTCTCAGTAGACCCCAAAGCCCGCTACGAAGCCTACATCGACCATATCCTCAACCAAGTCTATCTGGGCGGACAAACGCCGCTGCCAAAACTGTTCACCACCCCAGGCTTCACAGAGGCATCCGCCAGAGCAGCACTGGAAATCGCGGAAAGAAAAGTCATGGCACTACAACGATTCATAAAAAGAACCTGCGAACGCGAAATCTTCAACCCAATAATACAGCAGGCAGGGCTCAACCCAGCAAAGGCAAACTGCCGGCTGAACTGGGGCATAGAAAAACCTGAAGTCCAACTTAAAGACCTCATCAGACTAGCCGAGGTAAGCGCCACATCCGAAACCCCGTATGTACGCCCGGAAGAGGTGCGGAAAAACCTTGTCAAAGCCGGTTTCGAGCTGTGGGAAAACAAACAGTGACTGGAGGTGATGTCATGGGGTTAGAATTTAAACCGAAACTCTCTGCCATCCTAGCGGTTGCCCACGGCGCCTCCGTTGCCCTGTCATACATTGTCACTCAGGGAAACGTTACAGCCATGATCCTGTGGTTCGCAGTATCCACCGGCGTAACGGCTGGACTCAGCTACTACGCAGACCAAGAGAAAACAGAAAAATAACAGTTTTTTTCAATTATAGTATTTAGGTTTCAGTTTTCTAGAGGTTTTTTCTGGAAAATAACTTCAGAAGCCATTTAAACGCTTAATCCTAACTGATAAAACTAAAGGATGCTTCATCGTGCCTACTGAGACTATTCTGCGGTTACTGGAGAACGGAAAATGGCATTACATAAAGGATATAGAAAAGGAAACTAACCTGAACAGCATCAATGTTAAGTACATCACAAAATTTCTGGCAAAATACAACTTCATCAAACTGGATGAAGCAGCACAGAAAGTGAAACTTGACAATCCAACGAGCCGGTTCCTTAAGAGAATTCGGCAACTAGAAGACGAATAGAAAATAACTGTTCTTTCAGGAACTTGTTTTATGAATTTCTCAGAATCTCACATATAGCCCATATCTTGGAGCTTCTTCATAATTTCTTCTTTGTCTTTTTCTTCCTGTGTTCTTCTAGGCTTTTCTGGACCTTTAGCAAGCTTCAGTTCTTCAATAATCTCGGCAATGTTCTTCGCAGAAGATTTGATGGGGCCAGTACAAGGGCGACAACCAAGAGATCGATATCTAACGCCGTCTTTGGCAAAATACAGTGGGTTAACAGGTATCCCCACTTTTTGGATATACTCCCAAATGGCGATTTCATTCCAATGCAGAATCGGATTAATACGTGTGCAACGAGAACCGAAGTCTGTCTGAAGATTAAACACAGGATCAACCTGAAGGATGTCAGATGGCGTACCCGTCTTCTTTTTTTGCTCCCAAATTCCGTCCATATTTCTGATTGGCGGTTTATCCCTACAGATTGATACAATCATCGCGTCGAACCCATGCTTTTGAATAGCGTCTTTCACAGCATCTGTCTTCAAAGTTTGACAGCATACTTGATTAGGAGTTTCTTGCGAGGGACTAAAATTTCCTGCCTTGTCACTTTTTTCTACCATTAGGTCTAGATTCCAATCTTTCGCGAGCTTATCTCTGAATTCAGACATTTGCTCAAATTGCAATCCAGTGTCTATGTAGATAACTGGGAATGGAACCGTTCCACCAAACGCTTCTCTACACAAACGCAGAGACAACGTAGAATCTTTCCCCGTTGACCAAAGTATCACCGGATTTTTGAATCCCGCCTTTACTTCCCGAAGGAGATGAACCGACTGCGAAACCAATTCTTCAACTTTCATTTGGTGGCACCAGCATACTCGTACATCAGTTTACCTAAGCCCATAATATCTTTCGGGAAATTCATGAATTTGTTACTACTTATGAAGCCAAAATCGCTATGTCCTCCCTTTGAAAAATCGAAACCGTGATCTGATATGATTATCACATGTGTATCTTCAACCAAATCTAGAACTTGTTTAACAAACTCATCCATTTTTTGATAATACCCATAGAGACTATCCAAATCTTGGAACCAAAGATGATTAAACATGTCAGGAAAATGAGTATATGTAAAGAGAATGTCACATTTGGGGTCTGTTATCTCCATCTTCACTTCTGAAATAATTCTCTCAGCATCCCTTTCGTAAACACCTAAAACATTCTTCTTAAAAGCATCAAGATTTTTATCTTCGCTGAACTGTTTAGAATATTTAAAAATTTCATTTGTGTAACTGTAATATGGAGAATTAACTTCTCTTACATTTGGGAGATCTACCCAAGTTTTTTTATCCAGTTTAGGAAAACTAACTACTCGACCTGTTGTTTTTTTGCCAAGTCCTAAAGATAGAAAGGGAAACAATCTTTTCAATTTTACGAGATACTTCAGCAACCGAATCCTCTTTCTTCCCGTAAAGATCATCTTTACGTGCTCTCCACAAAGAAAAGAGGCCCATACTTCTGGAGAAGTAGGTTGACCCATTATCTCACTTATAGGAACTGCTATTCTTCCGAACTGGACTTGAAGAATATTTTTCAGATTTAAGTCTAGGACAATATCAAAATCCATTCCATCTAAACCCAATATAAGCTTCTTCATTTTTCTGTCAACACCGTAATTCAATAAAACCCTGTTATGTCTGCATGACCAATCTTTATTCGCTTATTCAAACTGTAAAATCCATGTCTTGTATGAAGCCCTTTTTTCATTTCACGGTCGCTAAAGTTTAGAATCATTGTATCTTTTGTGAGTTTTGTTTTCAAGGTTTCCATGTCCCCAAAACTTTCTGATTGTAGAAACTGCGTAATATCATCAAAGCACCTTCTTCTGTCCCTTACACAGTATTTGGGTAAGTGATAAATAAAGATAAAAGTCTATTTTAATTGTCGGATAAACACATTTTCCTTTTTTCAATTATTTGTTTTTGATTTTTCGAAAATGAGCAAACTGCAAGTGTCTAAACGCTAAGTTTTCTCATGTTGGTCTAAATAATGTGTTTATAGATTTCTTCTATTTGTTTTGCGATTAAACGACCGTCATGATTTTTTCTCAAATAGGCATATTCTGCTTCCCACAATTTTGGAGAAAGGTCTTTAATTGCTACAACTAATTTCTCCACCGAATCCACGTCCTTCAGGGGAAAATCTTTGTAGGAAGGAAAAGCGGAAGAAACAAAGTTCAAGACAGGTCTGCCACAGGCAACAGCCTCCAAGGAAACCATCCCAAGGGATCCAAGCTTAAACCTGTCCATCACCACATCAGCGTTCCAAAAATAATTGTTCACATTTTCATGAGAAGTCACTGGCAAAATTTTTAGATGTAAATCCAAAGAATCCGCCAAAGCCACAGTTTTAGCGAAGTCCTTACCTTTCTGAATAAGAAAGACTTCAACTTCGTTTTTCAACTTGGCTAATGCACGTATGGCTATATCAGTACCCTTCACATCCCAGTTGGAGTCACTTGCAATTAGCACTCTCAGCTTTTCTTTATGAGCTTGGGCTGGTTTGGGATAAAAGAGGTTGGTGTCTACTGGATTGGGAAGATACTCCGTTTCCTCTCGGTAACTCTTCGTTATATCAAGTATATCCGGAGTGCTCACAAGTATTATATCACATTTCTTCAGGTTATGTTTTACAATCCTTTTCCAAGCAAAATGGTTGAGGCTCTGCCTAACATCACTTCCGTGCGCATGTCCAACTATCGGTCGTTTTCCTAGCTTTGAGGCAACGTAACAGTCTTGAAGCAAATAATTAACATGATAAATGTCTCCTTTTGTTCTCAAAATTTTCCAAGCGATTTTGAACGTTTTGTCAAAAAACCTTCTCGATCGTTTCAAATGCACTACATCAATGTAACTGGGCAGATACTTAATCAATGTCTCTCCGACAAACGCACAATCGTTAATCATCACAACTTTCATTGTACTGCTTTCACATCCAACCATTGAAGCATGCAGTTTATACCATAAAGTTACAAACATCATTAAGTTATTTATGATTTCACTGAACTTGTCTGCAGTCGATACGTTAAGCTGTGCGTGAGTGTCACTCAATGTAATTTTCTATCTGTCATCGGAACCAAGTCCCAGAATATCTCGAGTTACCTTCAATTCAGATTCAATGCTGTTGAGAAATATCTTCTAGAACAGCCAACATATACTCAATGTCTTTTTTGTCAACTAGAGGGTGAACAGGCAGACTTAAGACCCGTTTGCAAGCTTCCTCAGTGTTGGGGCACTTTGCCCCTCTGTATCCTAGCTTCTGATAGAGCGGTTGTCTATAAATGGGGACTGGATAGTGAACAGCAACCCCGATGCCCTTCTCAGTTAAACGGTCAACAAGCTCGTCCCTGCCTCTGGGATAGTTCTCTTCCACTTTCACCACATACTGATGGAAGACAGGTTTCACATCGGTATCTACGTAGGGTACAGTTAAACCACGAAAACGGCGTATTCCCTGAGTCAAAAGCTGTGCATTCTCTCTTCTCTTCGCGTTGAATTCATCAAGTTTCTGGAGTTGAACTGATCCGATGGCAGCGCACAATTCGGTTATGCGGTAGTTGTAGCCCAAGGTGTCATGGTGATACTTCTGGCTTTGTCCATGATTTATGAGTAACCGGGCTTTCTCAGCCAGTTTCGGGTTATTGGTGGTTATCATTCCCCCCTCGCCCGCTGTCATGTTCTTTGTGGCGTAGAAACTGAAGCACCCCATCTCTCCTATGCTTCCGGCTTTCTGTCCTTTGTATTCGGCGCCGTGGGCTTGGGCAGCATCCTCCACCAAAGCGATTCCTTTGTCTTCGGCGATTTCCTTCAGCGCATCCATCTTGGCGGGTTGACCGAACATGTGGACAGGAATCAATGCTTTGGTTTTTGCTGTTATCTTCTCGGCAACATCTGAAGGGTCAATGTTGAAGGTTCGCGGGTCTATGTCAGCGAACACAGGTTTTGCGTTCTGAAATAATACACAGTTTCCGGAGGCTATAAACGAGAAGGCGGAGGTTATCACCTCGTCTCCGGCGCCTATCTTGAGCGTCTTAAGTGCAACATCTAAAGCTATGGTTCCGTTAGCCACGGCAACAGCGTGTTTTACTCCGATGTATTCGGCAAACTCTTTTTCAAACCGTTTTGTTCGCGGTCCCGAGGCTAGAATACCAGATTCCAGAACCTCCTTCACCGCAGTTTCTTCTTCCTTACCAAAGTTCGGTTTTGCGATGGGAATCTTTCGGTTCAACGCTGTTTCACTCCCCTTTCTCTAGTTGGGCATAATCTTCAGTGGCTATCTTGTATTTTTCGTTACAGAACTGGCATTTCATCAGAACACAGTTTTTCTGTTTTTCTTCGGTCTCAAGTTTTCTGCCGCATCTGCAAACGAATCCCCTGATTCTAGCGGGGTTTCCGTAAACTAAAGCGTGAGGTGGCACGTCCTCTGTGACTACGCTGCCTGCGCCTATCAGAGCGTATTTTCCTATTGTTACGCCGCAACGTATTGTTGTTCTTGCTCCGATTGAGGCTCCCTCTTTTACGAGTGTCGGATGGATTTTCCAGTCTGTGCTGAAGCTTCGTGGATAGAGGTCGTTTGTGAAGGTGACATGAGGACCGACAAAGACTTTGTTTTCGATTGTTACTCCCTCATAGACTGTTGCTCGGTTCTCAAGCTTTACGTTGTTTCCGATTTTTACTCCTCTGCCCACATAAACGTAGTCGGCGAGGACACATTGCTTGCCTATTTCAGCGTTTTCTCTAACGTGGACAAAATTCCAGATGCGTGTGCCCTCTCCGATGGTAGCCGTTTTGTTGACAACCGATGTAGAAGGAACTGTAACCTTGCTCACGGAAATCCCTCAGTTCATACTGAGCTAGCAAGTAAATAACAGTTATCTTAAGTGGAGATGTATGTAGAGGTCTCTAGGGGTTGAATTCACAGTTAGTTTTTTATATCGGTTTATGACATATTATGTATCACGATATAGTATATGAATTCGGTCTCATGATGGAAGGTCATCAACCTGGTTTCTAAGCAAAAAGAAAAAAAACGGAACAACAAAGGAATGAGCATAGCAATCGCTACTGTAATTTTATTGTCTATCACCGTTGCTTTAGCCTTAGCAGTAAGCGGTTGGATTACCGCCTTTTCTGTTAATTCCATGGAAACAGAAGCTTTGTGGATTTCCGACATTTCCTATCAAGGACAATCAGGAGAGCCAGATAACCAAATAACAGTAACTATAGAAAATTCTGGAAGTCATTCTGTTACAATTCTTGAAACAAAAGTGACGGGCAGCAATGTTGAACAACTGATTGACGATTTGGACCTCACCATAAAAGCTGGAAAAAATCAAGTATTACTGCTCAACAACACTGGCTGGATAACAGGATACAGATACCAATTCAATTTCCTTTCAGGCAGAGGAAACACTTTCGTCACCATCGACACCGCATAAGGGTTTTAATTTAGAAACGTGGGAAGGGAGTGAGAAATCTCCATCCGTCGTGAGTTAGAATCTTACTCTCGGCATCACCATTACACCTTTGTAACCTCTTTGCGCGGTAATCTAATAAGTCTCTTTGAAACAAAGAACATATGATGTATTGCCTCCGCAAGCCCGTTTTATTCACCTTACTGCTTCTTGTTTTCGTATTTTCCCTAAATTGTAATGTGAAAGCCGAATCCGGCGGGTTAGTTTTGGAGTGGGAGCAGCATTGGGAAACCTATGGTGTGGGTGGTACCTGCAATTTTAATACGCACAACTTTTTCGTAGGCGACGTTGACGGTGATGGAGTTATGGAAATGATTACTGGTGGCTTTATGTATTACGTGGAAAACGATACAAGAATTGATGTGGAAGCTCCGCTTAGAATCTGGAACTGGGACGGAGAAAACTTCTGGTGCGAAAAAAGCCGCAATTGGGCAGGCTCAATTCACTCCATTTATGCTGGAGACGCAGATGGTGATGGCTCTACCGAAATAGTCACTGGAGGATACGTCGCAAACAGCACCGACGTTTACACCTCGCTTAGAGTGTGGGGCTATGACGGCGAAGCCTTGGTTTTGAAAGGCAGCCATGAACGTAAGGGAATAGCATTTAGCTCAATATTCATCAACGATGTGGACAATGACGGCGCACCAGAAATACTCACAGCCAGCAGCACAGATAAGGACTTCCAGACCTATGCTCAATTGTGCATCTGGCAGTGGGATGGCAGTAGCCTCGATTTAAAGAAGAGCGTGGAATGGTGTACAATGAATGAAGCGTACGCCGACTCGGTGTACGCGCATGACTTGAACGGTGATGGGGAGACAGAAATCGTTACTGGCGGTTCTGATAACGGCTTGACGAATAGTAGCGGTCAGCTACGTGTTTGGCATTGGAACGGAGAAGAGCTGACCTTGGAAGCGAATGAAGAGTGGCGCATGGTGGAGGGCGTCTATGGAGTGACAATCAGTGGAAGCCCCATGGGAAACACGATGGTTAACAATTTGAAAGTAGACGACATTGACGACGATGGCACACCAGAAATAGTCACAGGCGGGTGGACTTATGACGGGGAAAAAATCAATGCACAACTCAGAATCTGGAACTGGAATGGAAACACTTTGATTCTGGAGAAAAGCCATGAATGGACTACAGAGGACATTACAGAAATCAAAGCCATAACGATAGACGATGTTGACGACGATGGGCACGTCGACATCGTGACAAGCGGGTTAACCTCAGTTTATGGAAGCTTCAACAACACTGAGGCTACCCCAAATGCTGCTCAGCTTAGGGTCTGGAGCTGGAACGGCGAAACTCTAACCTTGAAACAAAACAGAGACTGGACAATCGGCGATGGTGTTGTTGCCTGGAACGTCGCTACCGGTGATGTGGATGAAGATGGCACAGTTGAGATAGTGACAGTTGGCTGCATGGGCATATCCGGCTTATGCGACCCTGATTTGAGAATATGGTCCATCACAAAAGAGGCAGTCTCCCTTCCCTATCCCCTTTTGGCGGCGCTGGGGATAATAGTCGTAATGGTGCTAGTTATCGGAATTTTGGTCTTTAGAAAGAGAAAAAACAGGTCTTCTCGCATATAATGCAAGCTTTATTGGTTTCCCGTTTACGCCTTAATTAAGCGAGTTCTGTCTACTCCTTTTCTTGCATCCAAGTATCCCTTTATCATATTCAAACGATTAAAGATGATGGCTTGCGCCAGAATTAATATAAACGATCTTTTTGCTACTTTCCAAGAAATTTGTCCTCTTAAATAGTGACGTTTTGGAGATTCTACAGGTCTCAGATGAAGCGTGTTTGTTAAAACGATTATACTTTTACGATGCTGCTCTGAAAGCAATAACTTATGAAACAAAGTATCCTCTCCCCGCTGTACTTTAGCCAAATCCACTTTCTTGTTCTTGTCACGCTGTCTTTTGTGAAATGCCTTCTTCCAATCTTCAAGAAAAAATAGGATGTTGCCGCCCAGCCATCTCTCACTTTGAGGCAAGGGGGTTCCCATTTTTTCTAAAAGCCGTTTTATCATGTGCCTATAAGAAATGGGGTAATCAAGGTACTCAAAAGTTATAATGCCAACATTATCCTTTCCTAGTCTGGGAATGTAATCCTTTATTTTTGGATCCAAAACCAAATCTGCATCCGTCTTCAGTATCTTATTGCATTTTGCCATCGAATAGCCCATTCTTCTCAAGAAGGTTGGTCTAAACGAAAACTGAGCCCCTTCTTCTGCACTAACTTCTCTGAAGACCGTTTTTTCGAAAAAGTTTGTTCTCTTTGCTATTTCCACAGCCACGTCGTACGAGTCGTCGGTACAATTGTCAAAGAGCAAAATGGTTTCTGTTGGGTCTAATCTGAATATTGAGGGCAAACTGAGCTTCAGCAACTCAGATTCGTTATGGATTGGCATAACAACAGAAAAAGCTGTACTTCTTTCACACATAATTAATCAACATTTTTTCCAAGTGCCATCATCCAGATTTTAGAGGTTTTCCTAAGCACCTATAAAGTATTGATTTTTTTAATTTTGTTGAGTCAATGAAGTTTCTGGTATCAATAAGGCAGCAATTTGGCGCCAGCTCATTTATCTTCTCTTCAATGTTGTTTTCTCTAAAATAAGAGTGATCAGCAAGCAAAATTATACAGTCTTTATCTTTGATTGTTTCTTCTAAGCTTCCACTTTTTGCGCCAAAAGTTTCAGCAGTTAAAGGATCAAACACAATCACGTTTTTGCATGCTTTGCCCAATTCGTTGATAACTTTTTTTGCGGGGGTTCGGCGTATATCCAGTACATCCTTTTTGTATGTGACCCCTAGAACAGCAAAACTTGAATCCCGCATCTGTTTGCCGCGCATTTTGAGTGTTTCTTCCGCAAGGTGAACCACATAAAGTGGCATGTTCCTGTTTATGCAGGCTGCCTCTTCAATAAATTCAACATCCATTCCCATTTTTCTTGCCTTATACAGCAGATAAAACGGGTCTTTCGGAATACAATGACCACCAACCCCGGGTCCAGGGTAATGAGGCAAAAATCCAAAAGGTTTGGATGACGCTGCAGCAATAGTTTCCCATGTATCTATTCCCATTTTCTCAAAGAATTTTGACAGGTCATTAACAAGTGCGATGTTAACGCTTCTGAAGATGTTTTCTAACATTTTTGTGGCTTCTGCAACTTTCAGTGAAGATACTGGAATTACGTTTTCAACGATTTGCGAAAATAATAAAGCAGCCAAATCGACGCTGTCCTTGTTTATGCCGCCCACAATTTTTGGTATGAGCTCTAAACTCCATTTTCTGTTTCCAGGATCAATTCTCTCAGGAGAGAAAGATAGATAAAAATCATCTCCAGCATGAAGACCTGATTCTTCAAGTATCGGTTTAACTATTTCCTCTGTCGCTCCAGGATAGATTGTACTCTCCACTATAACCAAAGTTTCTTTTCTAAGGAATCTGGAAATTGTCTTGCAGGTGCTTGTCAAAAAAAGCAGATTCGGAGCATCGTCATCGTCTAATGGTGTGGGAACGTCAACAACGAAAACATCTGCGTTTTTCATGTCTTCTTTTTCGTTTGTGGTTTCTAGATTATTTGCGATTTCAGAGAGTGTTTTTTGCTTTTCCACTTCATCAGTTGGTAAAATGGATGTAAGCTCCGAGACAACCTTGCCCTGCCTTATGTCGTCTAATCTTTTGCGGTTAATGTCGTAGCCTATGGTTTGGAATCCGTTTTTAGCAAACAGTGACGCCATCGGATAACCTACATGCCCTAACCCTAAGACTGCAACCACAACTGTCTTGTCCCTGATTTTTTGCTTTAACATTTCAGGTGTATACTGAAACTTCAGAAGTATTTGTTTTTTGTCCAAGATTCAGGGCGGTCACACTGCCAAAAATGGAAAACATTTAAATCCTGTGAAACATGGTTACCCAGTTTAGAGGCTTATATAATGTCAAAGAAGGCTTCACGTGGATTAATCTATGAATGCGTGAAATGTGGCGCCAAAGTTAGAACAGAAGAGCTTGAGCTGCGCGGTGGAGGAATAAAATGCACCTTTTGCGGTTACCGTGTGCTCAAGAAGAAGAGACCGCCAGTAGTGAAACGGGTCTCCACAGGATAACTTTGGTTTCTGGTTAAGCAAAGAGAAGCGTAAATAAACTCTCTTTAGGGCAGTGTTTTCAATGATTCCGAAATTTATGTTCCTAACAAAGGGCGTAGGCAGCCACAAGGAGCGTTTAGCATCTTTTGAGTTAGCCCTGAGAAACGCAGGAATCCACAGATGCAACATAGTGACTGTTTCAAGCATAATACCTCCAGGATGCAAACTTATTTCGAAAGAAAAAGGTTTGAAACGGCTACAGCCTGGAGAAATAACTTTTGTGGTTTTATCCAAGAATTCGGTTAAAGAGCCGCACAGGTTAATTGCAGCATCTATCGGAGTTGCAATCCCAGCAAACAAGGATAGTTACGGATATCTCTCTGAGCATCATTCCTTTGGTCAATCATCTGAAGCAGCGGGAGACTATGCAGAGGATTTGGCGGCAACCATGCTGGCTACAACCATGGGGATTCCCTTTGACTCAGAACAAGCTTGGGATGAGAAGAAGCAGATTTTCAAAACCAGCGGAATGATCATCAAAACCAGTAACATAACGCAGTCAGCAAAGGGAGAAAAAACTGGTCAATGGACAACTGTTTTAGCAGCAGCAGTTTTTGTACCTTAACGCTTTTCAGGCAAAGAAAATAAAACCTAGTAGATTTCTTTGTCTCCTAGTTTTCGTAGCGCTTTGCCTTTAAGTTTCACAGCTGGAATAAGGTCTTCGTCAAGTCTCCTTTCAACTGTTTTGCGTTTCACAGATTCGCCGCATATCCCGCCGGGCAGCAGTTGTCTCCTTGCGCATGTGGCGTAGCTGCAATTTGCTATATTACATTCTTCATCGGTCCAGCTGCACCACACCTTGTTTCCTCGGTAAATGACTGCTCTTTTCATACATCGGAATAAACGACATTTTGGAGAACAATATTTTGTTTCAGCCAATATGTGCCACGTCCTTCACATAAGCAAAAATTCTTTGAAGTTAAAGCCATCAGCAAACTAGCTTCAACCACGGAAAGTTATAAATTTTTTGTTTTTCCGCTCCACTTTACAACTCAGAATTTTTTGTTCTGTGAACCGCTTATGTAAAAAATTGAGAAAGGAAAGATGGGAAGGCTAGCCCTTTTTATGGGGACTACCTTTCAGGTTGTTGGATTCAATTGTCTGCTTTGTTGCTATTTGAAGTGGGGTATTACCTGTTTGCTTATGAGGTCAATGGATTTTCGAACATTGGGGCCTACGGGTGAGCCTACAACGAACTGGGTTATTCCAGCTTTAAGCAGTCTGCTGATCTTTTCGTTGCATACGTCAGGAGTTCCAGCTATACAAAAGGCTTCCATCATTTTCGGAGAAACTGAACCAAAGGCTCCACCGAAGTCTCCTTTCGCTAGGGCTCCCCGAATCTTGTTTACCTTTTCCAAGCTTATTCCATGCCTTTCCAGTATGACGTTTGGGCTTCCGGCAGCTATGAATGCGACCACGGGGGTAGCTGCTTGTGCTGCTTTTTCTGGCTTCTTGTGCACTGAGAAGGATGTGTATGCTGTGACATCCACGTCGGACATGTTCTTTCCCGCTTCGTCTACTCCGCTTTTTACTCGCCCAACAGCGTAATCTATGTCTTTGGGGTGGGAAGCGTTTATCAACACGCCGTCGCCGATTTTTCCGGCGGTGGCAAGCATCTTGGGTCCTTGGGCTCCTATGTAAACTGGAATCTGTCCTCTGGGTTTAAAGTTGAATTTGGTGCCCTTCACTTGGAAAACTTTGCCTTCATAATTGACGCTTTTTCCTTCCAGCATCGCCTTGAAAATTGCGATAGAGTCTACGACCGCTGACAATTGTTTCTTTGCTTCTATTCCTGTGGATGCAAGGGTGGTTTTGTCTCCTGCGCCCATGCCTAACACGACTCTTCCCGGAGCCATTTCATCCAACGAAGCTAGAGACTGAGCGGTCATGATTGGGTTGATGAGGAATGGATTGGTTACTCCTGGACCAAACACAATTTTTTTGGTGTAGATTGCGGTTGCCGCTAGAGTAGTGTACACGTTGCGGTTGTTGTAGTGGTCGGTTATCCACAGATTATCAAAGCCTCTCTTCTCAGACTGCATAGCATAGTAAACTGTCTTCCACCAAGCTTCCTTGGGAACAAATTCTATTCCAAACTTAACCACATTAAGCACCTCCTGCTGGCACTGCCTCTTTAACCGCTTTAGCAACATCCGCCAACTGCAAATCTTGCTCCAAAAACTTGGTGGTCTTGTCTAGTTCAAGTAGGGCAGTTGCCTCAAGTAGAACTGCAAGACCCTCTTCATCATCGAAGCCTCTTGTTTGCCATTGGCTAAGGAAGCATTTTGCCATGCTGCTAGGCATGTTTTTCTCCTTCTTAGATTTTAACAGATAGTTCAGAAGTTTGTCTGAAAGTTTTTCTCGTTTTTCAACGGGAATCATCTTAACGATTTTCTTGTAACTCACACCTTAACACCTCTTTCAGCACCACGTAGATTTTATTACCATGATTTAATCTTTATCCTTCTTAAACAATTGGCGGACTGAAAACGTGCAATCATTGGTTCCTGACGAGATAATTGCCATGCTCAAGAGGCAGAAATACCATCTGGTAGGCAATCACTCGGCTGTCAAACGGTGCAGATGGCTCTACAATAGCATAGTTCAGGACAGAAGCTGCTACAAACAGAAATTTTATGGAATAAAAAGCCACCAGTGCCTCCAGATGACGCCCTCAGTTTTTCACTGTACCATGCGCTGCGTCTTCTGTTGGCGCGCCCAGAGCGGTGACCACAACTTAAGATGGGACGAAACCCGACTGCCAGAATGGGATGACCCAGAGGACATAATCGAGGGATGCATCCGAGAGCAGAAACGGATTCTAAGCGGATACAAGGCAAACCCCAACACGGACCAAACTAAACGCTTAGAGGCAACCACGCCAAAGCACGCAGCCATCAGCTTGGCAGGGGAACCCACCCTCTATCCACATCTGGACGGCTTAATCAAAGGCTTTCACAGACGAGGCTTCACAACCTTCTTGGTCTCCAACGGAACCATTCCAGAGACGCTCTCCAGTTTAAGCGAGGAGCCCACCCAACTGTACATCTCGGTTTCAGCCTTTGACAAGAAAACGTTCACCCGGGTCTGCCGTCCCCATGTTCCAGACGCGTGGAAAAAACTTAACGAAACCTTAGAGTTGCTTCCCAGCTTCAAGTGCCCCACAGTAACCCGTTTAACTCTGGCACGACATCTGAACCTGAAAAAACCCCAACTTTACGCTCAGCTAATCAAAAAAGCCAACCCCACATACATAGAACCGAAAGCCTACATCCATGTGGGCTTCTCAAGGCTACGCTTGGGATACAAGAACTCGCCGACTCACCCGGAGATCAGAGAGTTCGCAGCTCATCTAGCTAACGAGATGGGCTACAACATGTTGGACGAATCTGTTGACAGCAGGGTGGTTCTGCTTAGCCGCTTGGAAAAGCCTATTAAGTTAGCCTAAGCTTCATTTTGAATTGTTTCTGGCTGTGAAGTTCATGTCGTTGAAAGCTATTCTGGAAAAGATTCAGGAAGAGTTGAGCGCAAGAGAGGCAGTGAGGGAAGAGGTTCAAAGGGACATGCGAAAGGCAACGCGCCTTTCTAAACAGGCAATACAGGTTACTCACCAAGAAAGATTTGATGACGCGAAAGCCATGCTTAAAGAGGCGAAAAGCCTCTTCGTCAAGCTTCAGGAGACAGCGAAAGATTATCCGTACCTGCTTTACAGCGGTTCTGTTGGAGCCGCCTTTGAGGAGCATGCCGAAGCCCACATACTGCTCACCTTGATTCAGGAAGACCGATTTGTAAGCCCCAAAGAAATCAAGGTTCCCTTAACACCCTACGTGCTGTCTTTAGGGGACGTGGTTGGGGAGCTTAGACGCAGAACACTCGATTTGATTCGGAGAGGAAAAGTGGATGCGGCTGAGAAAACTCTGGAAAAGATGGAGCAGATTTACTCTGAGCTGACGGCTCTGGATGACGCCTACATAATCGTTAAGGGCCTTAGAAGAAAAGGCGACGTTGCCCGACGCCTAATCGAAATCACCAGAGGCGACATCACCAGCGAGGTTCGAAGAAGCGCCCTAGAACGCTCCATCTCCAAGCTAGAGAAATCGATGGAAAAGGAAAGCCAAGACTGAAAAAGCCTGAAACCAAAGCAGTTTGAGGGTTCAAGTGAGAGTTGCCGAAGCTTAATCCAAGATTTTCTGTTAAAAAAGCCCATGAAATGCAACAACGACTTTCTAGGAAGCTCATCTTTGAAGACACATTGCCCGAGAACATTGATTATGTAGCTGGAGTGGACATTGCATATCTGGAGGATACATCCGTCTGTGCGGTGGCTGTCCTAGATGCCAGCACTCTGTCTCAGGTAGAATGTCAGGTAGCTCACGTTAAAACCTGTTTTCCCTATATACCCACTCTCTTGTCCTTCAGAGAAATCCCACCCGCTTATTTAGCGATAAAAAAGCTTCACACTAAACCAGACGTTTTTATGGTTGATGGCCAAGGGTTCGCGCATCCCTACGGTTTGGGTTTTGCTTCTCATCTGGGGTTGATTCTGGATAAGCCGACTATTGGGGTGGCGAAGAGTCTACTGTGCGGAGAGGCAGAACAGAATGTCGAGGAGGGATGGGCGCCGCTTAGGTACAAGGGGAAGGTCATAGGCGCTGAGGTGGTCACAAAACAGGGAACCAAGCCTGTTTACATCAGTGTTGGTCACAGAGTGTCATTGAAGAGAGCAATAGAGATTGTATTGAAATGCACAGAAAAATACAAGCTGCCTGAGCCAACACGAAAAGCACACATACTAGCGGGAGAAGAAAAAAGAAAACTCCAATCTTCTCTTTAATAGCTGAAAAAAGCTCACCAAAAGCTCCCTCAGATATGGATACTAATTCAGCAGTTGTTTTTGGAAAATGAGCTACTCGTAGGCGATGAGCCACAGGTCTGCCGCAACAAACACCTTGTTGTCTGTTACAACGGATGGAAGGACGTAATGTTCAAAGTTTTGTTTTAACTTGAGGGTCCCATTGTTTGCATCTAGACAGTATAGATTGTAGTTTGCGGTAACGTAAAGTATATTGTTAGACAAGGTTGCGCCGACAAAATTCCAAGAAGTTTCATTGGTAACGGGACATGTCCATATTCTATTGCCATCTGAAAGGTCTAAAGAAAGTATTGTTCCATTGTCTGCTTTTGTTTCGTTGTAACTGACAGTTACGCTCCAGAAAACTCTTTGATGCTGAGAGTCAGCTTGAACAGAAAATGCCGTCACATCTAATACATCTGCTTCTGTAGTGTTCTGGTCGTAAGCAAAGGTTCTCCAATTCAAAGTGCCGTCTGCAAAATCTACTGAGTACAAGTAACCGTCTTCAGCACCAAACAACACCATACCATTCGACACTATTGGCTGAAACATTCTGGAGCCAACATCGAAGCTCCACTCTTCCTCTCCAGAAAACGCATTTACGCACAGAAGGATACGTCCATCATCCGATCCCCCAACCGGATTATAGTTCCAAAATAACACTTTGCCTTGGGTAACACTTGTAGCTCCGCTGGAGCCACCTGAAACATGCCAAATGGCACTTCCATTATTGGGATTGAGTCGAGAATGACCCCTGATAAAAATATAATCGCTTTCAGGCGCCGAGATGTTAGCGGTTTCCAGAACCCCCATCATGTCAGTTTTCCATAAAAGCTCTCCATTGCTTTCATTGTAAACGGCAATGCCATCTTGTGCCGCAAACATCTTTCCATCTGCAACAAAGAAATTGGAGGGAGCACCTTTACTTCCGCCACTTGTCCATACTGGCGCTTGATACGACAATTCAATCTTGCCAGTATTCATGTCTAATCGGTTCACCACTGAGCCTCTACAACCAACATACAATTTGCCATCATAAACTGCAATTGTTGAACGTGCACCCGTATAACCGCCTACATCAGCGTCCCAAAGTGATTCACCGCTCTGAGCATCAAAACAGTGTACGTCACCCTGAGCATCCGACGTAAACACCTTCCCTTCTGCAACCACAAAATCAGTGGCAAATCTTTCCATATCACTTTGCCAAAGAACGCTTGGTTCGGGTTCATTTGAGCCTGTTAGAAACCCATTTTCATACAAAACAGCCAACGAAGCCGCAACTACTAAAATCAGGCATAGAGCAATAAAAAGTAAAAGTCGCCTGTTCAAATTGCACACCTGCAAAATAATTGATACTGTCGGTGAATTAAATCCTTTTTCACCTCATTTATTAGGTGCTGCATTTTGATGTGGAAAAGCGTTTCCTTGAGTTTATTTAGGGTAAACTGTGTCATGATTGAATGTCGACGGGTCATAATTGTCGAAGCGTGGCGCCTAACGTTTTTAGTTTGTGTCTGTTTGCCCAAAGGAGACTGAAAGCAATAATAGCGAGGCCTAGCCATTGAACCGCCAGAGAGATGTTGGTGGCGACGTTCGGGGAAACGTGATCAAAGGAGTAGCCTATTTCTCCCTCCACTTTGAATTGTATCCAATTTTCGCTGCTGTAGGCATTTAAAACATGGACGTTTTGAATCATCGACATAACTATCAGAGCTAGCCCAAAAAGGGTAACAAGAAAAACCAGTTTGTCTCGTTTGCGGTTTAAATCTGCTGAAAAGCCGAGTGAATAAAGTTTGTTTAGCAACGAAGCGGCAAGTAGGCATAACAGCGGCAGAAATTGGTACTCATATTTGATAGGATTGACGTAGGGGCATATCAAATTTTTACCAAGCACCAAGAACATGTTCACGCCTACAACTACAGCAATAGTTGCCAAGCAAATCAAATCAAAGGCGAAGATTTTTCCAAGATTTTTCCTGCGCACAAAAGAAACCAGCAAAGACACGGCGCTTGCAGCCAAGAAGAACACGCCTAACGCGCCCAGAAGATAGTTGAGAACAAAAAAGGGCGATGGCGCAGTACCAGTAATGGTGAAGTAGAAGTCGTCATGGGTGAAGGCAGCGTAGAATCCTCTTGTCGAGATTATTTCGTACCACAAGTAAGTGAAGATTAACGCGGGCACAAAAAACAGTGCCCCCATAAAAATGCGCCAGAGATTTTTTGGTCCCGCATAAAGGTAGAATATTGCGAGCGGAACCAGCATAAAAACTGCAAACGCTTTAGTCAGGAAAGCAACACCGAAAAGAACCCCTGACAACAGAAGGAGCTTAGCTGAATTCTTTTTTGTTGCGTAGATGCCCACCAGCAAGTAGAGTAAACTGAAGAAAAGACATTGCACATCAATGAGGAAGCTTCTGGAGAGCACAATGTGCCAGGGAGTAGACGCAAAAATGGCTGCCGCAAACAAGCCTGTCTGCTTTCCATAAAAAACCCTGCCAATCTCGTGAATCAAGAATATGCATCCGGCACCAAACAATGTTGGAGCGGCTACAGCCACACTGTAGGATGAACCGAGGCACCTGAGAAACAGTGCTCCGATGTAGAAGCCCAGCGGCGGTTGATTGATGAAGTTACCAAACTCGATGTAAGGCAAGCCCCAGTCAATCACACCCAACGCGGCAGTGTACTCCAACTGTGAATCGTAGTTGCTGAACTGCCCTGTAGCAACCGACAGCAAAATGAAGCCGAACAGAATCCCAAGCAAAGGCATATTGTTCTTCAAAACAATTTTCAAGTAGGACATATTCAGTTTGCCTGAAAATTGTGCGGGTTCCATAACGGTCATTGCTCCAAGTAGATTGACTGTTAACTAGAGAACTGAGGACTTGAGAAATAAAACTTTATTTGGTAACGAAAAAACTTTGATCGAAGATGAACCATTGATCCGCCTTAATACGGGTTATAACTTTAAGAAAAACATAGTTATTGATAACTTGGCGATGTAAAGTGGCTGGCAGATACAAGGCTCTTGCTGTTGAATCCCGATACTGGAAGCCGGGAGACAATTATATCGAAGACATAATCGAAGCCATAAAAAACATAGTAGCTGACGGAGACTTCGTAACCGTCTCCGAAAAAGCAGTCTCCACAGCGCTTGGCAACATAATCAACGAAAAAACTGTGGAACCCAGCAGCCTTGCACGTTTCATATCCAAATACTGGATGCGGATTGTTTGGCCATACATTTTGGCCCCCTTATGTAACCTAAGATGGAAAACAATACAGTTTCTAAGGTCATACCCCGCTGAGGAGGGGAGCCGCCACAAGCAGTTAGCCTTAATGCAGAGCGGTTTTCTGCGAGCCCTGATGTTTGGGTCAGAGGGAGCCATCGACGGAAGCAATCTCCCCTACTCCTACGTCGCGCTTCCCCTAGACAATGCCCAAGAGGTTGCCTGCCAACTTCGCGAAAAAATCAAGTCCAAACTAGACAAAAACGTATCCGTTGTTATTGTTGACACCGACAAAACCTACTCCTTTAAGGGATTCCATTTTACTCCTCGCCCAAAACCAGTGAAGGGCATACATTCAATCGGAGGATTCTTGGCATACGTGGTTGGCAGGTGTCTCAAATTGAAGAAGAGAGCTACTCCCTTGGCTGTTGCTGGACCCCCAATATCGACTGAAGAGGCTATTGAAATAGCCAAATTAGCTAACCGGAAAAGGGGAAGCGGCTCAGGCAAAACCGTGTGGGACATGACCCAAAACTTTGAAGTTGGCTTAAATGATGTGACTTGGGAAATGCTCAGCAGCGTGAAGCATCGCCCCATAGTGGTTATAAGACCCAAAACGCAAATGAAACAGTAACCGAAAAGTTACTTGTTAGGGAGAAAGGAAAGATGGACCCAGCCATAGAGCAGATGCGTACCTTCTTTGAGCCGAAGGGGGTTGCGGTGATAGGTGCCTCCCGCAGAACCATGAAGGCAGGGCATGTCATCTTCAAAAACTTTGTAATCAACAAGCAAAGAAACCTGTTCAAAGCAAAACTGTACCCCGTTAACCCCAACGAAAAAACCATCCAAGGCTTCACCTGTTACCCCTCAATACTGGACATAAAAGACGAGGTGGACTTGGCAGTCATAGTTGTTCCCGCCAAAGTGGTTCCACAAGTTATGCGGGAAACCGCAAAAAAGGGAGTGAAAGCGGCTGTAATAATCACCGCAGGATTCAGCGAGATTGGAAACCACAAATTAGAAGAAGAAGTAACCGAAATCGCAAAAAAGGCTGGAATCCGAGTTCTCGGCCCAAACTGTCTAGGGGTCTTCGACAGCCAAACTGGTGTGGACATGCTGTTTCTTCCCGAAACCAAAACACTCACCACAGGAGATGAAGTGGTTGCCACACCCCGCCCCATGGCAGGCCCCATAGCCATAGTGACCCAGAGCGGCGCCTTCGGCGCTGCCGCCTTAGACTATCTGACAGGCAAACAGATGGGAGTAAGCAAGTTTGTGAGTTTCGGAAACAAGGCAGACGTCACCGCGTCGGAGATGCTTAATTTCCTTCTGCATGACCCTAAAACGCAGGTTATACTCTTCTATTCTGAGAGCATAGACAATGGAAGAGAGTTCATGGATGTTGCGAGGAAAGTCAGCTGTAAGAAGCCAATTGTTGCCTTGAAGGTGGGAAAGTCGGAGGCGGGAGCCCGCGCCGCTGCATCCCACACAGGGTCCATTGCCGGCTCTGACAAAATCTATTCCAGCGCCTTCAAGCAGGTTGGCGTTCTGAGGGCTGACGACCTTGAGGAGTTCTTTGACATGGGTAAAGCTTTGGCTTTTCAGCCTCCAGTTGCCGGAAAAAATGTGGCGATTATAACTGATGCTGGCGGACCTGGAATCATGGCTGTTGACGAGTGTGTGGCTCAGGGACTGAACGTGAAAAGGCTTTCTGACGAGACAATCGAGAAGTTTGAGGCGCTTAAAAGGGAGGAAAAGATTCCCCGTTTTGCAACCAACTTTAACCCTGTGGACCTAACTGGATCGGTGACCTCTGAAATGTTTGAGCGGGGCACCCGAATTCTTCTTGAAGACCCCGAAATTGACGGGCTCATTGTTTTGGGGTTGCATCATCTTCCAGCCCTGCAGGAGGATTTCGTTGACAAGGTGGCAGAGCTGACCAAAAACTGTGTCAAACCTGTTGTTGCCTGTGATGTGGGCGAAACTGAGATGGCGCTTCACATCCGTTCAAGATTTGATAAGCTGGGCATTCCCGCCTATTTCTCACCTGAGGATGCGGCTCGGGGCATGGCTGCCCTTGTAGACTATGGCAGATACCTGAAGAAGTGCGGAAAATTTGATGAATATTTAGAGGAGTTCATGAACCGAACAAAAAGCCGGTTCACTAAGTAGCCCAGCTATGCACAAAAGTTGGCTGAAAAAAGGGTTTAAGGCTGTTGCTTTAGCCATTCAGAGACCTTGCTGAACAGTTTGCTGGTGGACATGTCAATTACGGGAACCATGATCCGTTCTTTTGTCTCTATGATAGGCGTGTATTGGGGCATCATGGCGTAGCTTACGAATGCCCAGTAAACTTTCTTTTCTTCGATTAGCGCCCTAGCTGCAGCTTCGGTTGATGTGGGTAATGGGTAGTAGATGAATACGACGCCGTTTGCCCAGTAGACCCCGGTTGTTTTTCCTCCCACGGCAATGTTTGCGAAGCGGGCCAAATCATCGACAGTTTTGAAGCGGGTGTGCTCCAGTATAACGATTTCTTTGAAGGATTCGCCCTTAATCGTTGGACCTTCCACCATACAGAATACTTCCACAGAAACGTTCTCGTTAGACAAGATAATAAGAATTTGGGTAACAGCGCTCTTCCCTTAATTTAGGGTTAGTTTCACAATCAAGAATCTTGTAACCGAACAAGTGAAACTCTTAAGGTCTTGCTAGAGTGGGGCTGCTTTGGCGGGGATTTTCAGTCTTTTCTCGATTTCTTTGGCGAAGATTCTGGCGGCTTCGGACCTGTGCTTGTCGGTTATAACCATTTTTGGGTTGCATCTTTCCACGTATTCTAGCAGCTCATTGAAGTCGGAGTGGTCACTCAAGGCAACCACGTACTTGTTTGCTCCAATTCTTCGGCATGGCTTTCTGAACTCCCAGCCGCTCGCACGAATCTGTAAAGCTTCGCCCTCAACCTTTCTTCGAGAATAGGAGTGATAGAAGACTACGCAAGGCGCATTTTGATTCAGCATCGACTGGGACTCTTCGCCGTCAAAGGGGAGAAGCTGTTTGCCCAGTTTCATTCCGTGTTTTTCACAAACCTTTGAAACCCGATGAATCTTTTCTGGAACAATAAAGGGCGTCTTTATTTTCGCCTCGTACAATATCCGCATCATCTTCTGAAGCTTTCCGTGATAGCCAAAAACGTATACGGGACCCCGTTTCAAACCCTGTTCCACCAAAGAAACGAGTATGCCCTCAGCCATCATCCCGAAGGGTCTAACTCTAACTGGGTCCCCGTAGGTCGCCTCCATAACCAGTATATCCGCCTTAACCAAGGGAGTTCGGGAATATCTGAAGTCGCTGGTGTATAGTATCCGCGTCTGCTCCTTGTCCTCCACTAGAGCCTGAGCCGTTCCCAAGATGTGATCTGCATAATGCAAAGTCAGTGTTTCATCCTCGTAGGTTAATGGCTCCTCATAATCGAGAGTTTTCACTGTTCCCCTAGCTAACCATCGGGGACCCTTCAGTGCATCTATCATATCTCGCGTAGCTGGTGTCATCACCGTTACTTCACAGTTCTTCAGGCTCTTTCCCATACCCACCATGTGGTCAGCATGGGCGTGAGAAACTACCCTTATTGGACGGGACTCGTCGTAGGCGTCGCATGCAACGTGCTTCCCCAAAAGAACTGCACCAGACTTGGTTACATCAGCCTTCGACTTTATACGCTATGCCTCCCACAAATTCAGTTTCTAATATTAAGTGAAACTGTTTCATGTAGAAGCTTTTAAACAGTTCTTGAAATGTTCCTGCCTAAATCTGCAGTTTTTCCGTTTAGGTGAACTATTGTTACATTTTTTTGGACAAAACGTGGATTGGCAAACAAGTTTTTAGCTTGTTTAGCTTTCTTTTGGGCTTAGCATGCAGTCAACCATTTTTGGGCAGACCAAGCACTGTGGGGGGATGGGAGCGTCTGGGGGTCGGTTAGCTAGGTATCCGAAATGTTCAGGGCAACCTGAAGAGTCGCTTTCTTTTTTGTCGGATGGTTCAGGTTTGGTCTCTTCTTTCAGCTCTTCTTTTGGTTCTTCTTTGGGTTCTTCTTCTTTGGCAACGGGTTCGGTTTCAGGTTCCTCTTTTGTCGTTTTTTCTTCTTCTTTTTTGGCAGCGGGTTCAGCTTTAGGTTTCTCAGGTTTGACTATTGTCTCCTTTTGAGTCCCATTAGGAGTGGGAATTAAAGCTTTGACTTTCTGCAAGAACCCAGGAGTAGAATCTTTAAACTTCTCTAAAACCGAGTTTGCAGGTAGATCGGATTCATCTTCCGAGTCTATAACGTCTTCCTGTTCAACCGTGGGTTCCGGAACGTCCTCTTGTTCCATTGAGGTTTCTGGCTCCAGTTTGGTGAAGCAGAAGGGGCAAGCTTCGTATTCTTTTGGCGGCGTGACAGAGAGGTTAGTCAAGAGGATGGGCTCCTCAATTTCCCTTCGGCATTTTGGGTTTGGACAAACAGTAACTACCGATTCTTCCGACAATCTTGTTGCATCTCAGTTTATTTGATAATCTTTTGCTCTATTTACGATATTTAGGTTTAATGAATCCAAAATCTAGATACGAAATCTCCCGTAAAATCCGCCTTTTTTTGTTTTAAAGCTTTTTAGAGGCTTATTTTTCCATAGCGTAAACAGATTTTCCGAAGCCCAACATCAAATTTGTGAACCACAAGAAGTACCCAGTTAATTTCTGATTAACTTTAAATCATTGGTAGCATCTAAGTTTCTGTTTGAGGGCTTAGTCGTCGATAAGAATTGAAAATGTTTGTTTATGGGTGAAATGGGATGGTTTTGCGGGTTTTAAACACGATGAGCGGAAAGATGGAGGAGTTTAAGCCATTAAAGGATAAGCACGTTGGGGTGTATGTTTGTGGACCCACAGTTTATGACTGGGCGCATCTGGGTCACGCCAGAACATACATCGCCTTTGACGTTATCGTCCGTTGGCTAGAGTTTAAGGGCTACTCGGTCTTCTACGTTCAGAACATCACTGATGTGGGTCATCTAACCCCAGAGACGGCTGAAGACAAAATTGGGAAACGGGCGAAAGAGAGAAAAGTTGAGCCCATGCAGCTGGTTGAGTTTTATATGAGAGAATACTTCAGGGACCTCGACTCGTTGGGGGTGAAACGTCCAGACATTTCTCCCAGAGCCACAGGTCACCTCATTGAAATGATTGAGGCAATTCAGAACTTGATAACGAAGGGGTACGCTTACGAGGTTAACGGAAACGTGTTCTTTGATGTGTCCAAACTGGATGATTACGGGAAGCTCTCCAAAATCAAGCTTGACGAGATGCTTGAGGGCTCCAGATTCGAGGTTCACCCAGACAAGAGGAACCCCAGAGACTTTGCGCTTTGGAAACGGGCTGA
>CBFCZR010000008.1:0-26482 GCA_965602795.1 Candidatus Bathyarchaeota archaeon
TTTTTGGAATTCTTCGAATGCCCGTTTTGCCTCTTCCACGGAAGCTTTGTCCTCTAAAGTAGAGAGGTCGCCGATAGTTTGTCCAGCCACAAGCGCTTTCAGTACTCTTCGCATGATTTTGCCGCTTCGCGTCTTCGGAAGCTTCGAAACAAAGTATATCGCTTCAGGAGTGGCAAGAGGACCAACAGTCTTCCGCATGTGCGTTCTCAGCTCTTTCTCAAGCTCCTCGCTTGAACTATACCCTTCCTTCAATACAGCGAAAACCACAATCGATTCGC
Source organism: Candidatus Bathyarchaeota archaeon (assembly GCA_965602795.1). GTDB lineage: Archaea > Thermoproteota > Bathyarchaeia > Bathyarchaeales > Bathyarchaeaceae > Bathyarchaeum. The sequence continues at coordinate 279 of CBFCZR010000008.1, forward strand.
CCTTAACTTCATGAGGCTTGCTGGCCACCGCCGCTTCCGCTACTGCCTCGTGCGAAACCATCGCGCTTTCAAGCTCAACTGTTCCCAGCCTGTGACCTGCCACCTTCAGAACCTCGTCTGCCCTGCCTAGCAGCCATAGATACCCGTCCTCATCCTTCATGCAGTAGTCTCCAGCATAGTAGGCTCCCGGGAATCTGGACCAGTACGTTTCCTTGAATCGCTCAGCATCCTTGTACACCGTCAACGCCATACCTGGCCACGGCTTCTTGATTACAATGTAACCTCTCACTCCCGGAGGCACCGATTTTCCGTCTTCATCTACCACGTCAACGTCGATTCCTGGCAACGGATATGTTGCTGAACCCGGTTTGAGTGGAACCAACCCTATACCCGGCGCAGGAGAAATCATTATTCCTCCCGTTTCTGTTTGCCACCAAGTATCCACAATTGGGCATCTTTCGTGTCCTATATTCTTGAAATACCACATCCACGCTTCCGGATTTATCGGCTCCCCAACGCTTCCCAAGATTGTTAGGCTGCTTAAGTCATGTTTTTTAACCCACTCTTCACCGAGCCCCATGAACATACGTATCGCTGTTGGCGAAGTGTAAAGCGTGGTTATCTTATATTCCTCAATTATCTTCCACCATCTATCCGGCTCCGGGTAGTCTGGCGCACCCTCATACATCACTATTGAGGCACCATTCAGCAGAGGCGCATAGACAATGAAGCTGTGTCCGGTTATCCATCCAATGTCCGCGTTGCACCAGTAAACGCTGTCTTCTTGAATGTCGAAAACCCATTTGTAAATAGAATTGATGTAAACCAGATACCCACCTGTGCTGTGAACTATGCCTTTAGGTTTCCCTGTAGTTCCCGAAGTGTAAAGAATGAAAAGCGGATGAGTGCTCTCAACAGGCAATGGAGGAACATCTTTCTCGATATGCTTCACTGCATCATGATACCAGATGTCCCGGCCTTCCTTCATGTTAATCTCGTGACCAGTTCTCTTTACAACCAAAACCTTCTTCACAGAAGGCGCTTTCTCCGCTGCCTCGTCAACTATGTCTTTCAGTTTTATGATTTTTCCTCTTCTGAAACCGCCATCAGCTGTTATGACAACGTTAGCTTCAGTGTGGTTAATTCGGTCAGCGAGCGCCTGTGCACTGAATCCAGAGAAAATAACAGTGTGTATCGCCCCTATCCTAGCACACGCCAACATGGCTATGGGCAACTCAACTATCATAGGCAAATAGAATGCCACACGGTCCCCATCTTTTACTCCCAATTCCTTGAGAGCAGCCGCCAACTTGTTAACTTCCCTGTGTAACTGCAAGTAGCTAAGGGTCTTTTCCTCGCCGTCTTCACCCACCCAATATATGGCTACTTTGTTTCGGCGCCAATTCTTCAGATGCTTGTCAACACAAAGATACGAAGCATTTAACATGCCGCCTGGAAACCACTTCGCGAATGGCAGGTCCCAATCAAGCACACGGTCCCATGTGCTGAACCACTCAAGGTTTCTTGCTTCTTGTTCCCAAAATTCTTCAATATCATCTAAAGATTTTTTGTATGTGTCCATATACCGTTTTATGGGCCAGTATTTCAATTCAACTGGAAGAGAATCTGTTTTCATACCATCACCTATCACTAAGATTTGCGAGCGAACACAAAATATTCCACCCATATATCTCTTATGGAATCCAGACCCGACAAAAATAGCTAAACATTCAGTTTTTGCTAGACAAACCGCTCAATAATTGAATGTTTATGTAATTGGCGGACCCGCAGGGATTTGAACCCTGGGTCTTCGGCTCCGAAGGCTTGCGCGTCGCCCTTTTAAAGCGACTCGACGCCTTATCCAAACTAGGCTACGGGCCCTACCAAAAAATAGATATCAGAATAACGATTAAAAGATAACGGCATTTCCCTTTTTCGTTTGCCAGAATTGGTGACCTTTTTCTGAAAAAATCCTTATATTAACCAATCATCGAGGTTAAAGCTAACAATGAAGAAGCTATACTTGGCTGCAATTTGTTTCCTGTTAGCTGTTCCACTCTTATTCATTTCTAGTCTTATCGATTCGTCCACAAATGAATCTCCAGATGTCTTCGTGGGCGTTGATATGGCTTACGACGACGTTGAAGAAATCAAAGAACTTGTTGATGAAATAAGTTCTTACACTAACACCTTCGTGGTGGGTAGCAGCGGCATAACTTTCAACGTGACTAAGTTGGATGATGTATGCAACTACGTTTACGATAGAGACATGTATTTCATGATTTACATGCACCCGAAGCCGGGGTTGTATGATGTGCAGCGGCAGTGGGTCGAGAATGCTAGTGTAAGGTGGGGGAAGCAGTTTCTGGGCTTGTATGTCTTTGATGAACCTGGAGGGAGACAGCTTGATGATGCCGGCTACAAGGTGTTAACTGAAACACCTGATGACTATGTTGATGCTGCAGAAAAATACGTCAACGAATTGGACAACATTTTGGGGTCTATTCGAGGCGACACTATCTGTGCTGGAGACATGACTTTTTTCACCAGCGATTATGGGCTTTATTGGTTTGATTATAAGAGCGGTTACGATGTGATGTTCGCGGAGTTTGGCTGGAACTACAGCGAACAACTGAATGTGGCGATGTGCAGGGGCGCAGCGGAAGCCCAGAGTAAGGAGTGGGGAGTGATGATAACTTGGACCTATAATCATCCACCTTACTTGGAGTCTGGGTCTGCACTATACGATGATTTGGTTTTGGCCTATGAAAATGGAGCTGATTACATTCTTGTGTTCGACACCAACAAAAACTACACCGACAGTGTCCTAGATGAAACACATCTAGAAGCTTTGAAAGAGTTCTGGGATTACGCAAAAAACAACCCGAGAGAGACTGAAGATTCCTCTGAACGTGTTGCATACGTTCTGCCTTACGGCTATGCCTACGGTTTTCGTGGTCCATGGGACAAAATTTGGGGATTCTGGGAAGCAGAGGCTGACCCACTCAGTTACGAGATAAGCGCAGAAGTTGGCAAGCTTTTAGAAGACTACGACACCAAACTGGACATAATCTATGACGACGAACTAGTTGTGGACGACACCTACTCGCAATATATCTTCTGGAACGGAACAATAATCTCCGGCTCATAGGCTTCTCCCCAAACTACAAAAAGTATCCCCCTGCACTCGCTTTTGATGGGAACCTAGCCTTCGAAGCTGTTATTAGAGAGCGTGAACAGGAATTAAGAGTCAAAAATTAGCGCTCAGTCAAGAAAATGCTTTAATAAATGGAAGATTTTATGGTGTGTCTAGGATGGGCTTGTGGCTCAGTTTGGCTAGAGCGTTCGGCTGATAACCGAAAGGTCGAGAGTTCAAATCTCTCCAGGCCCACCATTCAATTCTCAAAGCATACTTTTACGATGTTAAAACTGGTATAGCGTATCAAATAACAACTCTTTAATAATATTCCACTTTATGCAAGATTTAAGGTGGATGCTCTTGGGCTCATACAAGAAACTCAGAATCGGCGTCTCCCTCGCAGTCGGCATCCTCCTGCTAGCCGCCTTACTTTGGTGGACAGGAATAGATAAAATCGTAGCCACAATCAGCTCCGCTTCACCTATTTGGCTGTTGGCAGCGGCCCTGCTCATCTTGCCCGTGAACGTCCTAAGAGCAGTCCGATGGAAAATTCTGCTGGCTCCTGTCAAGAAGAACGTGCGCGTCAGCAGTACCTTCTGGTCCACCAGTGTAGGTTCCATGGTTAACCTCTTAATTCCTATACACCTCGGAGAATTCGTCAGAGCTTACATACTAGGGGAAAAGGAAGAAACAGGTTTCGCTCCAAGCTTGTCATCCATAGTTGTTGAACGCACATTAGACATGATGGGTTTACTCTTCATAGGAGTAGCGACCATGTTTTTTGTTTCCGCCCAAGCAGAACTATCCAAAATTGTGGCGGACATCTTCACAGCAGTTGCTTTGTTCATAGCCCTAATCCTTGCTGCCATAATTGTAGGCATCAAAAAAGAACAATTAATCCTCGGATGGGTAACTGCAATCACCTCTAAGATTCCCTTTGCCAAAAAATATACCGCAAGAATAACCAATTTTTTTGCCTCCCTAATTGACGGGTTAAAGGGACTAAGCCAAAAACCGAAAGTGTTTGCCGCAAACATATCGCTCACCCTTATTTTATGGCTAATCCAAAACTCTGCCACCTACTTGACGTTCAGGGCCTTCAATTATCCCCTGCCTTTAATGCCCGCAATTCTCGGAGGCACACTCATGGCGCTATCAACCATTTTGCCTGCTGCCCCGGGTCAAATAGGCTCCTATGAAGCTTTCTGGCTGCTGATTTTCACCTTGTTGGGCGTGACACAGGTAGACCTGCTTCTGGCCATAGGGGTGGTAAGCCATCTGATAATGCTGTTGCCCATTCTGATAATCGGTTGCCTTGGTGTTGTTTGGCTAGGCCTCTCCTTCGGAGAAATATTCACATTCAAAAACAAGTTGCCACCACGAAGCCACATACCACTCGAAGCCACCGAAATATCCACAAACAAGAGTCGCGGGAATTAGGTCGGAAGACATCCCCACTATTTGGTGAGTTCAAATCTCTCTAAGCCCATCGTTCGCCTTCTCCCATAAGTCATAAAAACAAACGCCGATAATACCAGAATTAGGGAGAAACAGCATGCCCAGAAAGAGTTTTTCTTGGAAAGATTTTGCTCCAACAAGCCTCACGAGCATTCTTTTCATCTCTCAGATTTTCATCGGCCTCTATTTACTGTCTGAAGTGTCCCAAATTGAAATTCTGGCCTATGCTGGAGTGGGGCTTTACGTTTTGTCCGGCCTAGTTTTTGGTTGGCTTCCAATAATCGAGTTTCGTAAAAAGGGCGGAGTGGGAAAGGGAAAAAGCTACATTCACACCACTCAGCTTGTCGACACCGGAATATACTCTGTTGTTCGCCATCCACAGTATGTGACTTTCATGCTGTGGGCGATAGCGGGTATGCTGCTTTTCCAGCATTGGATTGTTGTCTTGCTGGGGATTCCTGTTTTCCCGTTGACCTACATTGATTTAATCAAGGCTGACAAAGACGCGCTTGAGAAGTTCGGAGATGACTACAGAGACTACATGAAAAGGGTTCCTAGAGCAAACTTTTTGCTTGGAATTACACGGCGATTATTGCGGCAGAGAAAGTAGTCCACAGCGCACACATGCAATGGGATTACACCCCCTACACGGAGTTATTTTAGCCAACTCCACTCACTTCTATGCGGAATCGAGCATCGGCGGATAAGAATCGGCAGGAGATTCTACATGTAACAAGAGCAAGAGCCCCAAGATTGTGGAGTGCCAATCCCAGTACTCTTCGTTCTGGTCATCACAGTTGGTGTGTCCCCAGCTGCCCTCCTCATCCTGGCTCAATATGACACGCTCGACAAAAGAATCGTCAACCAAGTCGCCTTGGCCCGCTAGGTAGAGAAACGCCGCGGCTTCAAGCTTAAGATCATCCACAGTCCTCGGGTCGCTGTTGATTATCGCAGCGTTGGCACTGTACACCTCCTCAATAAAACCATCAGGCAGCGCCAACTCACAGCCCTTTTCCTGAACCCATATCCAAGCCAGCAACACATGCGTCAGACGATACCCTCCCTGCATCGCCTCTCTCTCAAGCATCCTAGGGTAATCAACAGGTAACCCCAGTTGATCGCAATAGAGCGCATGAACTATGATAATGTCAGATGGCAATGACACCGCCTGCAAGTCCGTAGTGTTTAGCACGTCGTCGTAATCGGACATTCGACGAAACACACGCAACAAAGAAACCTCTTCTGGCTGCTCAGCCAGTAATTGGTCATAGCGCTGCAAGGAATCTGCGAACTCGGTGATTCCAAAGCGGCGGTATATCACATCGAGCCAAAGCAGGGCGTACGGCTCGCGTCTGTCCTCAAGGAAGTCGATTGCCCTCTCGATTGCCGTCTCCAAGTCCGGCTCAGGGGGCTTCAGTAGGGGTACTGCTAACAGAAGGCTGCACAGTGCGGCTATGCAGAAAGCCAACAAGAGGATTCTACGTTTACTGAGTTTCATAACTGTTTTCCACGCTTCACTTTTGTAGGTGTACACAGAATTTGTTTTCATCCATCTATTAAATTTAGTTTCTAACGTCAAGTAAATATACATTGTATCTTCAAGGAAAAAATAGCGAAACAGAAAAAAAGGATTTTAATATTGGAGTTAGAATTGTTGACTAAACAGAAAAGCAACACACGTAAATCGAGTCGAGTACCCATGGAAGAATCCTCAAATAAAGAAGAATTCGAGGAAACAGTGAAGAAACTTGAAGAAAAATTGGAGGCAGAACAGGAGAAAACCAAAGAAACTTTGAACCGTTTGAAGTATCTGCAGGCAGACTTCGAGAACTACAGAAAACGCGTGGAAAAAGAGGTTCAAGAAGCTGTTCAAAGAAGCAACGAAAAACTGGTTGTATGCCTCATAGACATCATGGACGATCTTGAGAAAGCAATTTCGGCAGGGGAAACAACAGAGAACAAAGACGCTCTTCTAGAGGGAATAAAGATGATTCATAAAAATTTAGATAAACTGTTAGAGAAAGAAGGATTAGAAAGGCTCGACTGTGTTGGACAAGTTTTCGATCCGAACCTGCATGAAGTTCTAGCTCAAGTGCCCACAAAAAAGCATCAGAGTGGAACTGTTGTTGAAGAGGCTAGAAAGGGCTTCATGTTCAAAGGAAAAGTGCTTAGACCAAGCATAGTGAAAATCGCTTGTGAAGATTCAGAAAGTGACAAGAAATGAGTGAAACAAAAAGAAAAAGAATATTAGGAATAGACCTTGGAACAACCAACTCGGCAGCAGCCATCATGGAGGCTGGAAGACCAGTCATAATACCCAGCGCGGAAGGACCAACCATCGCGGGCAAAATGTTTCCGTCGGTGGTCGCCTTCACAAAAGATGGGCAACTGCTCGTTGGTGAACCTGCTAAACGGCAGGCTGTAACAAACCCGGAAGGAACAGTCTTCGAAATAAAAAGAAAAATGGGAACAGACTACAAAGTAAAACTGCAAGGCAAAGAGTACACCCCCCAGCAGATTTCAGCTTTCATCTTGCAGAAAATAAAGAGGGATGCGGAAACGTTTCTCGGCGAGAAGCTGAAGAAGTGCATAATCACGGTTCCCGCCCACTTCAACGACAACCAGCGGCAAGCCACCAAAGATGCGGGTGAAATCGCGGGTTTCGAGATTTCAAGGATAATAAATGAGCCCACAGCCGCTTCGCTCGCTTACGGCCTCGACAAAACAGAGAAGGAGATGAAAATCTTGGTTTTCAGTTTCGGTGGAGGAACCAACGACACCACCATCATGGATTTCGGCGGCGGAGTCTTCGAGGTTTTAGGCACCAGCGGCGACACCCAACTGGGAGGAACCGACCTAGACAACGCTGTAGTCCACTATCTCCTAGAGGAATTCAAGAATCAGACAGGCATTGACCTCAGTAACGACCCCATGGCAATGCGGAGACTAAAAGAGGCGGGTGAAAAAGCGAAGATTGAACTCTCCACATTGTTGACAACGGACATTGACTTGCCCTTTGTTGCCTCCGATTCCAGTGGACCCAAGCACCTCCACATCACACTAACCCGCGCTAAGCTTGAGCAGCTTACCAGACCAATCGTTGAAAAAATAAGAGCCCCAATAATGGGCACTCTGAAAGACGCCAAGCTCAAACCAGAAGACATCGACAAGATAGTGCTCATTGGCGGGCAGACAAGAATGCCGCTGGTGAGGAAATTTATGGAAGAAATAATGGGAAAACCCGCTGAACGCGGAGTAGACCCCATGGAGTGTGTCGCCGTCGGCGCAGCTATCCAAGGTGGAGTGTTAGCTGGCGAAGTGAAAGACCTGCTTCTCTTGGACGTAACTCCCCTCTCACTGGGCGTGGAAACCTTAGGCGGTGTCTCCACTAAAGTCCTAGAGAAGAACACGACCATACCCACAAAGAAGAGCCAAATTTTCTCCACGGCAGCAGACAACCAAACCACAGTAACCATCAATGTGCTACAGGGCGAGAGAGCCATGGCTGCAGACAACGTCTCTTTAGGCATGTTCAACCTAACTGGGATACCTCCAGCGCCTAGAGGCGTGCCCCAAATCGAGGTCACCTTCGACATCGACGCCGATGGTATACTGAACGTTTCTGCGAAGGACTTGGCTACTGGGAAGGAACAGAAAATCACCATAACGGCTTCCACAAAACTCTCGGACAACGAGAAAGAGCGGATGATGAAGGAAGCTGAACAGTTCGCTGAAGAGGATGATAAGAGACGTAAAGAGATTGAAGTTCTTAACCAGGCTGACTCGCTGCTGTATACTGCTGAGAAGACTAAGACGGATTTAGCTGACAAGATTGGAAAGGAGCAGATAGAGAAGATAGACAAGGCAGAAGCTGAACTTAGAGAGACATTAAGCAGCAAAGATGTTGATAAAATCAAGGCTAAATCTGAGGCGTTGACTAAAGTTCTGCAGGAGGTTGGTACAGCAGTTTATCAGCAGGCGGCTGCGGCGGCGAAACAGGCAGAACAGGCAAAAACAGAACAAGCTAAAGAGAGCAAAGAGAAAGTTGTGGACGCAGAATATGAAGAAGTAAACGAAAACAAAAAAGAGTAACCCCGCACTCTTTACCGTTTAGGCTGATAATCTGATGACCAACAAGCGCGACTACTACGAAGTCCTCGACGTAGCAAAAGATGCGTCAAAACAGGAGATAAAACGAGCCTACCGAAAACTGGCGCTAAAGTATCATCCGGACCGAAACAAGTCGCCTGACGCTGAGGAGAAATTCAAAGAAATCTCTGAAGCCTACGCTGTTCTCTCTGACGACGAGAAACGCAGACAATACGACCAGTTTGGACATGCCGGCATAAACGGAAGATACAACTGGGAAGACATCTACAGAAGCACCGACTTCGAGTCAATCTTCAGAGACCTAGGTTTCGGCGGCTTTGGCTCCATCTTTAACATGTTCTTCGGAGGAGGCAGAGGTCGCCGCAGAAACGGTCCCCGAAAAGGGGCAGACCTAAGATCTGACGTCGAAATAACCTTAGAAGAAGCTGCGTTTGGCATAGAAAAAGAGTTGGAGGTTCCCGGTTTTGATGTTTGCGAATCATGCAAAGGTAGCGGGATGAAAGCCGGAACTAATTCTCAGAAATGTCCCAAATGTAAAGGAACCGGTCAGATACGTTATTCAAGAAATTTTGGTGGTATGTATTTTACGCAGGTGCAGCCTTGTGACGAATGCAACGGGAGAGGGGTTCCTTTGGAGAATCTGTGTCCCGTCTGTAAGGGTACCGGAGCCACTCAGGGCATACACCAGATAAAGTTGAAGATTCCCGCTGGACTCGAGGATGGCTACAGCCTTAGATTGCTGGGTGACGGGAAGCCGGGATTCAAAGGTGGACCTAGGGGTGACTTGTATGTTGTTGTGCATGTTAAGCCCCATGAAATCTTCAAGAGGAGAGGAGACGACATTCTTTATGAGGCTGAGATAAGTTTTCCTCAGGCAGCGTTAGGAACCAAGATACATGTTCCAACCTTGCACGGAGAGGCGAAGCTGAAAATTCCGTCTGGAACCCAGAGCGGAACAATGTTTCGGTTAAAAAGAAAAGGTGTGCCGCATCTGAATGGATGGGGGAAAGGTGACCAGTTCGTCAATGTTGTTATTCAAACGCCCAAAAAATTAACCAAGCAACAAAAGAAGCTGCTGAAAAAGTTGGAGAAAGAACTGAAAGAAAAGTAAGCTCCATCCGCTTCTTTTTCTAAAGTTTATGTTTTATCTGCTTAGAAAACAAAGAGCTGTTATGAAAGGTGTTTTAAGCCAGCCCTTTCGATAAGGGTTGTTGATTTATGGTTTGACTGTTTGCTGGAGGTTTCAGGATGGTTGAAAAGGGAGTCTTTGGCAACGGGATTAAGTATGTCCGCTTCGGCAAAGGAGAAGGCACCCTTATTGTTTTCAGTGGTGGACCTGGTGACATTCTTCCCTCAGGTTTCGTGATTCGAGTGTTTGGTCAATTTAAGCACATATCCAAAAGTTATGTGGTTTATGTGCTAGGTCGTAAAAGCGAGTTGCCTGAAGGCTACACCACTCGGGATATGGCTGAGGACTATGCGGAATTGATTAGAGACGAGTTTGATGGTGGGCCCATGGATGTGATGGGCATGTCGTATGGGGGTTTGATTGCACAGCATTTGGCTGCTGACCATCCTGAACTAATACGCCGCCTCGTCATCGCAATGTCCTGTTACCGCTTCAGTGACGAAGGAAACGAAGTTGACATGAAGTCCGCCCAGTTGCTTAGTGAAGGCAAAAAACGGGATGCCCTAAAATGCTTGTATCCTATACTTGAGGGTGGCAGAATCAAGAAAGCGTTTCTGAAGTTTTTTATGGGATATATTGGTCCTCTTCTGTGGAGCAGCCCCGAGCATCCGTCAGATTTGGTGGTGGAAGGCAAAGCGGAAATGGCGCATAACACCAAAAACAGGCTTGCTGAGATTAAGGTTCCCACGTTGGTGATTGGCGGCGACAAGGACTATTATTGTCCGGTGGAGAGGCTTCGCGAAACGGCTGCCGGAATCCCTGATGCTAGGCTTGTGCTTTACGAAGGCAAAGGTCACATGACCATGGGAAAAGAGTTTGATGAGGACGTTCTTGCATTTCTAAACGAATAGGGAATCTGTTTAGGCTTGTTTTGTTCTATAGTATGGCTAGAACTGCGGTCATTGTGAGCATGCCCAGGAAGAGGCTTGTGATTGCGAGGTGTGCTTCTCCGTGGCTTAGGGAGAGGGGCAGCAGTTCGTCGAAGCTTATGAACACCATTACTCCTGCAACAAACGCTAATGCCATGTTAAGCATGAAGGGGTTGATGAAGGGAAATAGAACAAAAAAGCCTATGACTGCGCCGATTGGCTCAGCGATTCCTGAGAGAAGTGACCACAGGAAAGCTTTCTTTCTGTTCTTTGTTGCGTAGTAAATTGGAGTGGACACTGAGATTCCTTCCGGTATGTTGTGGAGGGCAACGGCGATTAGCAGCATAAGTCCAAGCTGTATGTCCTTCATGGCACCAAACAGGGTGATGATTCCCTCCGGAAAATTGTGTATGAATATTCCCGCTGCGACAAGAACTCCAGTCTTCATTAGCCTCTTGTTTTTCTTCTCTTTTTCTGTCAGCTTCTCTTCTTTGTATTCGTGCGGTATCAAAAAGTCGATTGCAGCTATTACTGCGATGCCCACGAAGAATGCGATGTTTGCGGTTATGAATCCCGTTTCTGTTACTGCCGAGAACAGAAGCTCCATAAACGAGATTTGTATCATGACTCCGGCAGAAAAACCCATCAGCAAAGAAAGGTAACTGTGCTTGAAGTCTTTTATGAAGAACGCCAATAGGCTACCGAGACCCGTGGACAGCCCTGCGATTAGAGAGAACAGAAAGGCAATCAGTATTGTGTCAGTCATCGAAACCCCCGACATGTGATGTGGGAAACAGTTAGTTTTTTGCTAACCTGCTTTTAAGCGTGTTTACAAAGCTTTCTTCGTCTTCCGCTATAATTTTCTTCACTTCTTTCCATGTTGCTGAACAGTTCTTGTAATCTATTCCAACTATGCTGTGGATGACTCTGTCAACGTCTTTTTTGTTTTCTTTTGTGACTGTTACTCCCGCTTTGTCGAAGACGTCACTCATGTGCCTAAAATAGCATGTCATAATAACCTGAACATATTTTATGCTCTATACAAATAAATGGTTTTCAGTCTTTCTGTTGCTTAGGTTTCCGCAGAAAAACCAATTCAACAATGTTTTAGCTTGTTTGTGTGAACTGTTTGCGGTTTTTTAGTGTAGTGCTTCTGATTTTCATAAAAAAGACTGTTTTCAACAATGTACCTCTATTAGGAGCCTAATAGACGCCGTTCGCGTGATTAAGCCGTTGCCGAAGTTCACATTTTCTTGCTTGGAAAAACAGGAAAAAGATAGTTTTCAACAATCCTGTTATCGGTCTCCTGACGTGATTGATGTGTTTGCATGTGAAGATGTCTTCCTGTGTTTTAACAAATTGTAAACCTTTTGCTATGGTTTATTGACTTTCTGTTCGCAATGTTTATAAATGTGTGTGTATTTTGTTTATCGGCAATAGGTTGCCGTATGCCTAAAAATGGGTGTAAACAATGAAACGGGTCACAATCAAAGAAGAAGCATGCATAGGATGCGGACTCTGCCAAGTCTACTGCACAGTAGAGCACTCCAAATCCAAGGACCCAATAAAGGCATACCTAAAAGAAAACCCCAAGCCAGTCAGCCGAGTAAGAGTGGAAACAAACAAACCCCACTCAATCTCAATCAGATGCCAACAATGCAAAGACACACCCTGCGTAAACGCCTGCCTAACCGGAGCCATGACCCTAAACAAGGAAACCGGACAGGTGACGCATGACGCAGAAAAATGCATAGGCTGCTGGACCTGCATCATGGTCTGCCCATACGGCGCCATAAAACCTGACACTTCAAGCAAAATTATTGTAAAGTGTGACCTCTGCCCCGACCGTGAAGTCCCAGCGTGCGTAGCCAACTGCCCCAACGAAGCGCTGGTCTGCGAAGAGGTGGAATAATGATGTCGAAGTATGTTATTATCGGAGGTTCGGCAGGCGGCATCGGAGCAGTTGAAGCCATCCGAGAAGTAGACCCAGTGGGAACTTTGACGGTGATTTCGGAGGAAAAGGTTCCCCAGTATTCTCGTCCAATGATTTCTGAATACGTTAGCAGAGAAGCCACATTGGACAGCATGAAGTATCGTGGCGACCAGTTTTGGAAGCGCAATAAAGTCCAGACGCTTACTGGAAGAACTGCAACAAAAATAGACTTCAAGAAAAAGCAGGTTACGCTTGATGGCGGAGACATAATCGGTTATGAGAAGCTTCTGATAGCCACTGGCGGCAAACCGTTTGTTCCAAGAATGGAGGGCGGCGACAAAAGTGGAGTATTCACGTTTACAGAGCTTTCCAGCGCAGAAAAAATAGAACTTAGGCTGGAGCAGTCCAAGAGCGCCGTGGTTATCGGCGGCGGATTAATCGGCGTCAGTGCATCTGAGGCGCTGGTGAAACGCGGAATAAAGGTAACCTTAGTGGAACTCAAAGAAAACATACTCAACCTCATACTGGACAAGACGGCTTCCGAAATAGCAGAAAAAGTGCTCACAGAAGCTGGAGTCACAGTAATCACGGGTCAAACCGTTCAACAGATTCTGGGCAAAAAAGACAACGAGAACACTGTGGGAGGAGTGGTGATGACCGACGGCAAGGAAATCCCCTGCGACCTAGTGGTTGTCGCCATCGGAGTCATCCCCAGAACAGAACTCGTCAAAGAAACACCCATGAAAGCAAACAGGGGCATAGTTGTGGACCGGTCCATGCGCACCAGCATACCTGACGTTTACGCATGCGGAGACGTAGCAGAAGCCCACGACTTCCTAATAGACGGAAACCGCCTCCTACCCCTCTGGCCACTAGCCCATATAGGCGGACGAGTGGCAGGCTACAACATGGCAGGAAAAAAAGCAGAATATGAAGGAGGAACCGTCATGAGTTCCCTGAAATACTTCGACCTGCCCGTCATCGCAGTAGGAGACGTGAACCCAGAAGACACCAACGACTACGAGGTGCTGGTTGAGCTTAAGCCCGAAAAAACTGTTTACAAGAAGATAGTGCTCAAAGACGATGCGATTGTGGGTTTCATCTTCTTGGGAGCCATCGAAAAAGCTGGAATACTCTTCCGCCTATTGAAGAACCATGTTGACGTGAGCACAATCAAAGAAGAGCTTCTCTCCGAAGATTTTGGTATTGTTACGTTGCCGGAGCAGCTGAGACAAGAAATGTTTGTGGTGAACTAAGATGAAGGACCTAACTAAAACTAACAACCCTTACGGCGACGAGAAGGTCTTCGATGCCTGCTCCATATTCGGCATGATGAACCGTAAGGGAGAACGGTTTTCAGCAAAAGACCCCGTCAGAGCCATCGCAAACATGCATGACCGAGGAAACGGTTTAGGCGGCGGCTTTGCAGCTTACGGCATCTACCCAGAACACAAGGACGATTACGCATTCCAGATAATGTACCTCGACAGAGAGGCAAAAAAGAAGACAGACCGACTACTCAGCGAATACTTCAACATCTTCAACGAAGAGGAGATGCCAACACAGCCAGCCAACGTTACAAGCCCTCCCATAATGTGGCGTTACTTCCTTCAGCCCAAAAAATCCAGAACAAAGAGCCAAGCAGCCGACGATTACGTCATGGAAAAGGTCATGCGAATCAACACAGAAACAGGCAAAGCCTTCGTTTTCTCAAGCGGAAAAAACATGGGAGTCTTCAAAGGAGTCGGCTTCCCAGAAGATGTGGCGGAGTACTTCTGCTTGGAGGATTACAAAGCATACATGTGGACATGCCACGGACGGTTTCCGACGAACACTACGGCTTGGTGGGGAGGAGCCCACCCCTTCAACATCCTAGACTGGACTGTGGTACACAACGGTGAAATCTCATCCTACGGCATAAACAAGCGCTACTTAGAGATGTTCGGATACAAGTGCACCATGCAGACAGACACAGAAGTGATGGCTTACACATTCGACCTGCTCATGAGACGACAACATTTGCCCATAGAGGTGGTCTCCAAGATTCTTGCCCCGCCCCTATGGACTGAAATTAAAACAATGAAACCAGAAAACGAGCTTGCCCTGAGAGCGTTGCGGCAGACATACGGCAGTCTCTTGATGAACGGTCCCTTCACCATCATAGTGGCACACGAAGGCGAGATGATTGGACTAACCGACAGAATAAAACTTCGACCCCTCACCGCCGCAGAGAGGGATGATTATCTGTTTCTGTCCTCGGAGGAAGCTGCGATACGGCTGGTTTCGCCTATGCTGGACAGGGTTTGGAGCCCAAGAGGCGGAGAGCCTGTGATAGGGAGACTTGAATCCAGAAGAGCTGTGGAGGTCATAGCCTAGGAGGTGCATGAAGGATGAAAAGTTACGTTACCCCCGAGTACATCGTAGAGCGAGACAACGACAAATGCATCCGATGCAAAGTCTGCGTCAACCAATGCAGCTACGACACTCACTGCTACGATGAAGAAGACGACTGCATGATCAGCAGAAACGAGAACTGCGTGAACTGCCAGCGATGCGCCACCTTCTGCCCAACCCAAGCCATAACCATACGTCCAAATCCCAACCGATACAGGCCTAACGCCAACTGGACACAAGAAGCCCTCACTGGAATAAAGAAGCAGGCTGAAACCGGAGGTGTTGTACTCACCGGCATGGGCTGCGACAAACCAAACCTCACATACTGGGACAGGCTTCTGCTGAACGCAAGCCAAGTCACCAACCCGTCCATTGACCCGCTTAGAGAGCCAATGGAGCTGAGAACCTACATCGGCTCAAAACCTGACAAACTTGACCTAGAAACGGCTGAAGACAACGGAGTCGTGCTGAAGACGAAACTGGCTCCCCAGCTCCAACTTGAAACCCCAATCATGTTCTCAGCCATGTCCTACGGTTCAATAAGCCTCAACGTCCACAAGTCATTAGCCCGAGCAGCCAGCGAAGCCGGAACCTTCTACAACACAGGCGAAGGAGGACTCGAAAAAAGCCTATACAAATACGGAGACCACGTCATAGTCCAAGTCGCATCCGGACGCTTCGGAGTACACCCCGACTACCTAGACGCGGGAGCAGCAATCGAAATCAAGATTGGACAGGGCGCAAAGCCTGGCATCGGCGGTCACCTTCCAGGAGAAAAAGTAAGCGAAGAAATCTCCAAAACACGAATGATTCCCCTCGGCACAGACGCCCTATCACCTGCACCACAACATGACATCTACTCCATCGAAGACCTCAGACAGCTGATATACGCACTGAAAGAAGCCACAGACTACACAAAACCCGTATTCGTGAAGATAGCCGCAGTGCACAACTCGGCAGCCATAGCCAGCGGCATAGTCAGAGCCGGAGCCGACGCCGTAGTGCTGGATGGCGTAAGAGGAGGAACCGGAGCCGCGCCCAGAATAATAAGGGATAACGTTGGCATCCCCATAGAGATGGCTCTCGCAGCTGTGGATCAGCGGTTACGGGACGAGGGCATACGAAACAGAGCCTCAGTTATCGCCGCGGGCGGAATCAAGAGCAGCGCTGACGTTCTCAAGGCTATAGCTTTGGGCGCTGACGCCGTGTACATTGCCACCGCAGCTCTAGTTTCGTTAGGTTGCACTGTGTGCCAGAAGTGCTACACTGGCAAGTGTCCTTGGGGCATAGCGACGACCGACCTGTGGCTTACCAAGAGGATAAACCCTGACATTGGGGCAAAGAGGCTTGCGGGTCTTCTTCGTGGGTGGAGTCTAGAGATTATGGAGATGATGGGTGGAATGGGCATAAACGCCATCGAGAGCGTGAGGGGCAACCGTTTGGTTCTCAGGGGCGTAGGCTTGACTGACAAGGAACTGGAAATCTTAGGAGTAAGAATGGTGGGTGAGTAAAAATATGGAACTGAAAGACGTGACAAACAACATACGCAAGAATTTGATTCTAAAAAAGAATGTGGCGCTGATCGACGCCACTGGAGTATACTATCGGGACCTCAACCGTCTACTCAGGAGTCTGGACGGCAACGGCATCAAAAAAGTCGAAATCTGCAACGTTTACGGTCAACGATACATCGGCACCGACCTCGACGACCACCTCAACATCGACATTTACGGAACTCCAGGCAACGATCTGGGAGCCTTCATGAAAGGCGTAAACATCACTGTTCACGGAAACGTTCAGGACGGCTGCGGAAACACCATGGACCATGGAACAATTGTTGTTCATGGACGTGCTGGCGACTTAGTCGGACATTCGATGCGGGGCGGAAAGATATTCATACGGGATGATGCTGGCTACCGCGTTGGAATCCACATGAAAGAGTATATTGGTAAACGTCCAGCGATAGTGATTGGCGGAACTGCGCAGGATTTTCTGGGCGAATACATGGCTGGAGGCGTGCTGGTGGTGTTGGGATTGCACATGAAGGGAGAAATACGTCACGATGCTAGGTTCGTGGGAACTGGGATGCATGGCGGAACAATGTACATTCGAGGCGAAGTTCGTCACTTGGGAGAAGAGGTTGAAGTCAAAGAGCTCAACAAAGCCGATTACCGGATACTTGGAAGTTTGGTTTACGAATTCTGCAGATACTATGGATTAGACGCCGAAAAAGTCTTGGAGAGCAAATTCTGGAAGCTGGTTCCTGTTTCGTCTCGTCCTTACGGTAGACTATACACCTACTAAAAGTGAAGCCGATTCTACATCTTACCTAAGTAATATTGTACTAGTTGACAAGCAACATCCCGATTCGTGTTGAATCAGCTAGTGAATGTGCCAAGTTTCAGGGATAGGTATGTAAGTGCTGTTGCAATGATAGCTAATATGTAGAATCCTGCTCCAACGGTTACGCCTATGGCTGCAGTTGTCCACAGTGTTGCGGCTGTAGTTAATCCTATGATTTTTTCTTCAGTTTTGAGGATTGTTCCTGCTCCAATAAATCCTACTCCCACTATGACTGCGGCTGCTATTCTGGCGGGGTCAGAACCGGGAAACGCTTCCATGGATAGAATTGTTAGAAGAGAAGATCCTAGTCCCACAAGGCTGTGGGTTCTTAAGCCAGCGGGTTTCAAGCTGACTTCCCTTTCTAGTCCCACTATTCCGCTTAGGATAAATGCTAAAACGATTTTTATTATCTGCTCCACTTCGATTATCATAAATTTCTGTTTATGTGAAGTGGTATATATTCTTAAACTCCTTCTAAGCCGTGAATCACTGTGTGTCTTCCATTTTTGTTCTGCAATACGTTTTCACTCTTCAAAATTTGATGTTGGTTACTTTAGCCACCTTGGTTTTCCTTCAAGGTAATCTGTCAAAAACTTTGCAAATTCGGGATTAAAAGAATATAGATTTAAAATTTCGTCGTTAACTGAGACCTCCAGTGAATCGGCAACAGCTTTTGAAACAAATTCAGCTAAGCCAACGTTCGCTCCACTGTTACCTAATTTTTCATTCAGCAACTTCACAACATCCGTATACCTTCTCTGCACATCGACCACCCAGTGTCCCTGCTCTATTCGTGGTCCAGAAACCGTGGATTCCGCTCCCGCATGTTTTTGCAGAAACTTCTCGCAGCTAATCCGCTTGCTGAGGGGTGGACCAATATGCTGTTTCATGTTGGGAAGGAAACGGTTTTCCACCTCAAAGACGAATATGTTCAAGTTTTTTTCGTTGCTCCACACACCGTCGCGTAAAACTGTGAAATCGTTTTTCTGAATCAGTTTCCGTAGTGCCCTCTGAGACTTGTATAGCTGCCCCCATAGAATGTCCGGCACCGCTGGACATGCCTCAAAGCTGATGAATACGATTGCGGAACCTCTGGTGTTGATTTTGTTGACCAGTTCCTTGGGCTTTAGGGCTTCTGTCTGTGGCGGGTAAAAGAACTTTAGGTCTGGAGTTTTCAGGAATGCTCTGGAGGCGGCTATGAATTCGTCTAATTTTTCTTTTCTAACTGCGGCTGCGACGTTTCTTCTTTTGTCCACCGGATCCACCATGATGAATGGTTCTTCGAAAAATTTCTTGGCGTCATCTTTTCTTTCATAGTGCCCTTCGTAATCGATGACGGTTTTTTCTTTCCAGTCTGCTGCAGCCCGTAAAACTTTGGTGAAGGAGCCATAGTTTAGGACAAGAAGCTCGCAGAGGTATCCGCTGAAGCCTCCAACTTTGATTTCTGCTCCGTAAACGCCTATGCCCTTCATGAATCTCTTCAGTAATCTGGCTTCTCCGCCCTTCTGTTCATCCAGTAGCGGCTTGACGTAATCGGTGTGGAATGGCGTTCGGTCAGTGGCGCTTATCCACTCACCCCGTTTAACCCTGTAGCAGGGAACAACATTCACCCAAACACCATCATCTGTTACTGCCTCAAGGTAGGGATGCTCTGCAAACCTCTCAATCTGCCTGTATCCTTCAGTGGCTCTTTTTGCGATTTCCAAACAGACAGTTCCGAAAGCTTCCCTAGGCATCGTTGTTGGAACTCGTATGAACACGTCGATTTCGGGGCAGTCTCTAAGCCATGTGTTTTTAGCCACCGACCCCTCCACTCGGACTTCAGCTTCCACTCCCTTCTTTTTCGCCTCTTCTCTCACCTTTTCCACTAAATTTTCGGCTAAAGACAGAACATGTTCTCTTTCGCTAGCTGTTGGGGTGACTCTCTTCAGAACTTCGGCGCATACTTCTTCAAGAGGAAAAGACACAACAAATCACCTAATTTACGATTTTTTAGCTGCCGCAAACCTCTCTTAAAGTGCTGTAAATTGGACCTTTAGGGGTTAAATCGCTCTTTTTTAGTCTAAAGTATTCAGCTTTGATGGTTCCGAACTCGTAGTTTTCCAGTTCTCGGATTTGGTTGATGAGTTGGGCTTTGTTTCTTCCGCTTCTAACCCTGGCTATTGTCAGGTGGGGGCTGAAGCCTTTGCGGTCAGGTTTGAAGCCTAATCCTCTGAGGCGGGGTTCCAGTTGCTCGAAAACATCTGTTAGTTTGTCTGCGCCTTTTCTGATTCCCGCCCATACAACACGAGGATAAGTTAGTTTGGGGAATGCGCCTAAGCCTGTGAGTTCTATCTCGAAGGGGGTGAAGGAGAGCTGTTTCATTTCTTCGTGGATGGCGTCAACCATGGATGGGGATATGTTTCCTAGGAACCTGACTGTCAAGTGGATGTTCTGGGGCTTAACCATCTTCAGGTTGGCGCTGGTGTTAGTGAGCATGCCCTGAACTTTTGTTAGCTGTCTGATTATATTCTGGTCTTCGATGTCGAAAGCGAAGAAACTTCGAATTGTTCCTGACATAACAAATCTCCCCTAAACGTTCAATCCATCAACTATACCCTTTCATAGGAACCATTTTAATAGCTTACTCCATCACTGACTAAGTTATCTTATCGCTGTAACATTAGGTATTATGGCTTAAATTTGCAGTTGTCAAAAAACTATTTTATAACTTTAACCGAATGATAATATGCAAGTGTAAGAGGGATTTGGAATAAAGGATAAGATTGTTGTGGGCGTAGCTGGGATGCCCGGCTCCGGCAAAGGCGTGTTTCGAGGAACCGTTCAGAAAATGAACTATCCTGTAATCATAATGGGAGATGTGGTACGAGAAGAGGTTAAACAAAGAAACCTTAAGCCAACACCCGAAAACCTGGGCAAAACAATGCTCAATCTTAGAGAGCTGGAGGGACCAACAGCAATAGCCAAACGATGCATCCCAAAACTGAAGAAAGCAACTGGGAAGATAGTTGTCATTGACGGCATCCGAAGCCTAGATGAAGTCGAGGAATTCAAGAAACACTTCCCAAATTTCATTCTCATAGCCATCCATGCATCTCCAAAAACACGGTATCAACGATTGTTTCGAAGAAAACGAAGCGACGACCCCACAAACTGGGACACCTTCATGGAAAGGGACCAAAGAGAGCTTGGCGTCGGCATGGGAGCCGTAATCGCCGCCGCAGACCACACAATCGTGAACGAAGGAACCTTAGCCCAGTTGAAAACTGAAATCAGGCAGGTCATGAAGGAGATGGTAGACGATGAATGAAACTGTGGTTCATGTGGAGGTAGAGGTTAACCCCACAGAGGATCTGGAGAAAGTCAAACTGGCAGTGGAGAACATCTTTGGAGCAGCAAAGTTTAATGTTAAATCCAGAACATGGGGACAACTGCTCATAGCCGAAACCCAAGGAACTGAAGGCCTCACCAAACTGTACAACATGCTCCGCAGAGAACAGATTCGCGCTGCTGCCCGAAAAGTATTCTTCAGCGGAATGAACAACAACTCAGTGACATTTTGTCTAAACAAGCAGGTAGCCTACGCAGGACATATTTCCTTCTGTCAACAAACAGGGGAATCGCCTCTGGGACCCATAAACGTTCAAATCCGTTGCAGTAACCCACGAGAACTAATCGAATGGCTCACGCCAAAACCCCCAAAAAGGAAATCTTCTTCACGGTCAAGATAGAACATTTAATGTGGTAATCAATGGCTAAACCAGAAATCGGCTTATCAATGCTCTACTGCCTAAACGAACCCTTCAAGTCAAGCCTGAAACACCTATCGGAAGTGCCTGTGAACCACATAGAACTACCCGACGAAGGACTACACGCCCTAAACAAAAGAAGAGTAAAAAAACTGAAAAAAGTAGCCAAAGAACATAACCTAGACTTTGTAGTCCACGCACCCTGGGCAGAAATGAACATAGCTTCCCCCAACCCAACTTTACGCCGCACAATCCTGAAACGACTATCAAAATCGATTGCCTATGCAGGACAATTAGATTGCCGCCTGTGGCTGTTTCACCCCGGCTCCAAAACTGCCCTCAGCCACATTTACCCCGGAAAAGATTGGCAACATAATCTGGAATCTGTCCGCACCTTATTGAAGGTCGCCAGAAGAGAAGGTGTTGAAATCGCCATTGAGAACGTTCCGGAGCCTTACCCCTTCCTCATGAAGAGCGTGGAAGATTTTCGCAGATTCTATGATGACCTCGATGACAATATAGGCCTTGTTTTGGATGTGGCTCACGCCCACCTGAGCAATCAAATTCCTGATTTCATCAAGCAGTTCTCCAAAAAACTTGCTCACATTCATGTTAGCGACAACCATGGAGACAATGACCTGCATTTGGGAATAGGATACGGCAGCATCGATTGGAAAAACGTCGCCAAACTGGTTAAAGAGGCAGAATACGACAAAATAATCATGATAGAATCTACAGAACATGTAGAAGAGAGCGTTCAGTTTCTGCGTAAACTCTTTGTCTAGTTTTCGGAGAGGGGCAACTCTAACCTGAGAAAGTCTTCCGCCAACTCGGTGTTAACAAAAGTCTTCCTTGCCTGATCCAGCAACAAGTTTGCATCCTTGTATCTGGCGCTGATATGAGTCAAAACCAGCCGCTTCACCCCCGCTTTTTTCGCGGTTTCCGCCGCCATACTGGGAGTCGAATGACCATCCTCCACTGCCCTTTCTTTTAATTCATCATCAAAGGTGGCTTCGTGAATCAGCAAATCAGCGTTCTCAGCCAATTTTACGATATTTTCTGACTGTCTAGTGTCCCCGCTGTACACGATTTTTCTTCCGGGACGGGGAGGACCCAAAACCATTTCAGGTTTCACATTTCTCCCATCTGGAAGATTAACTGACGAGCCGCCTTGAAGTTTTGACCATAACGGTCCTGCAGGAACTCCTACTTCTTTGGCTTTTTCTGTGTTGAATCTTCCGGGTCTAGGTTTTTCTACCAACGCATAAGCTAAACTGTGGTTCAAGTGGTCTGATGGTGTGGCGTAAACTTGGTATTCCTTTTCTTCGCAAACCAGACCTGCCTCTACCTCAGAAACTTGAACAGGAAAGGTGAGAGAGAAACGAACAGTTTGGTTCATCGCCTCTACAAAAGCTTTGATTCCCTGCGGTCCGTAAATCTCCAGCTTTTTTGTCCTATCTAGCAGAGACATGGTCTGGAGAAACCCGGGCAAACCTAGAACATGGTCGCCGTGCATGTGAGTAACGAAAACTTTTGTTGTTCTTTGATAGCCTACTCCCGCCTGAACCATCTGCCGTTGGGTACCCTCGCCGCAGTCAAACAGTAAAAGTTCAGCTTTTCTTCGAATTGCAACCGCTGACAATCCCCTCTGGGGCGTAGGGATGCTCCCACCGGTACCCAGAAAGATTACTTTCAGGTTTGTCAGTTTGTCGTTCCCTCCCGTAAATATATGCCCGTTTAGTTTATTTGATTACGCCTTTGTCAAGTTTTCTCGAAGACCACTATTTGTCTGGTTAAGCTTCTGTGCACATAAACAAAATGGGACTCTAGGTGCTTAAAACCAGTGTCTTCCCCTGCATCGTCTATCCTTATTGTTTTGGGCGCTGCCATGCAAATTCTTCTGCCCCTAGAAATTTTGTCTCCCACTGCAGAAAGAAAATCCTCAACTATCAGTCGGGTGCTCGTCCCTAACGTGCTTGCTGACCTGCCATAAGGGGGGTCGGTGACAACGCAATCTACTCTAGCTACTGGAGGATAGCGGGCATCAGCTATCGCCACTCCCTCAGGTTTTATTCCATAATGGAGAATGTTTTTCAGTCCTCCTCGCAGCATGTGCGGTTTCGCGTCGAAACCCAAGACTTTGCATCCTATTAGCCCAGCCTCCACAAGTATACCTCCAGTTCCACAGAACGGATCCAAAACCAATTCCCCCCTACGTGGTTGAGCCAAGTTTACCATGGCTCTCGCCAGTTTTGAGGGCATGGCTGTAGGATGAAAAACCGGTCTTTTTCGTGGTCTCCTTTCAGAGAAGGGCTTCGGGATTATCTCGGCTGTCTTTAATCCAAAAATGAACCGTTTGTCGGTTAGGACGCCGAAGAACGTTTTCTGCGGATTCGACAAGTTCACCTTAGTTTTCTTTGCCTTTTCTAGTATCTGCTCTCCAAGTTTACGTTCCAGCTCCACACCCATAAGTTCAGGAGTAACACCCTTCACTCGTCTAACCCGAACAGCGAAACTCTCATCTTCAATAAATTCATCCAAAGAAACGGAACCTATGCTGGCTAAGATTTCTGGGAGACTGGCGGCGCAGTGGAAGATTTCTCGGCAGCATATTCGGGTCAAGGCAGACCTAAACTTGATCGCTTCTACGCTGTCTGGGTCAACTTCAAGCCGCAGAACTTGGGTCAACTTCTCCAAGATTCGGTAATCATAGCCTTCCGCCTCTAGGATAGCTTGTGCTTCTGAAACTGGGAGGGTCTGATGTTCGCCTGAAATCAGAAAAAAAAGTTTTGCCACCTGTATGGCACCTAGCTGGCTAACGCCTCCGCAATCAACGGGGCAAGCGAAACTCTCCTCACGGAACTGGGGATACTGTCAGTGCCCACAATCTCCTCAGCCCCGTTCTTGTGAATCTTCTGTTTTGCTTCGCCTATCAGCAGCGGATGCACACAGGCAGCGTAGACTCTTCGTGCCCCTTGGGTCTTCAGCATCTTCACTGCCCTAGCTATGGTTCCTCCACTGCTGATTATGTCATCGAAGACGATAACGTCTCTTCCCTTAACGTTGAGGCTTTTTTCTTCCACCTGAATCTCGCCTGTATAGCGGTCCCGCTCCTTCCGCAGCCAACCGCACCCTCCCCCAAGAACCCGGTCCGCCTCCTCAGCTAACTCCACTGCACCCTTATCCGGAGACAACGAAAAAGCCCCATCCAATCCTCGACTCTTGAAGTGCTCTGCAAGCGAAGTTATGGCTGAAAGGTTTTCGTTTGGGATAGAAAGTTGCTTTAAGGTTTTTTCTGAGTGGATGTTCACGGTTATGAATCGGTCAGTTCCACAAGCTTCGATGAGTTTAACCACGGTTTCGGCGCTGACCACTTCACCCGGCAAAAACCGTTTATCCTGCCTCGCAAAAGCCAAGTACGGCACCACAGCCGTTACCTTTTCTGCCCCCAAATCCTTAGCCGCATCCAATATCAACAAAAGCTGCATGACGTTCGTGTCCTGTGGCGGTCCCGTGGACTGAACCACAACCACCTCTTCACCCGCTAAGTCGCCCTCAAAACGGAGACAATACTCTCCGTCAGGAAAGCTCTTGAGATTAACAGAAACAATCTGGGCATCCAATTTTTCAGCTATTTTTTGCCCCAAACTTTGAGAGGCTGGACCCGGAACCACTATCACAGTTTTCCCTTCTTTCTGTATTCTTCCACTAGTTCTTTCGCTCTGTCCATCCGCACCTTCCGCTCCTTAACCATCCTCTCAACAATCACGTCGATTAGCGGTCCTGAGGCTCCGGCTGTAATAGCCACGTTTCGGGCATGCAGAGACATGTGTCCCCTCTGTATTCCCTCATGGGCCAAAGCGCGCAAGGCACCAAGGTTCTGAGCCAAACCCACAGCAGCCATAACCTCCCCCAGTTCACTAGCTGTTTTCACTCCCAAAATCTTCAATGCAATCTTTGCTGTTGGATGCACTTTTGTTGCTCCGCCAATTAGCCCTACAGCCATAGGCAACTCAATCGAGCCTACCAGGTCGCCGTCACTGTTCTTCTCCCAATAAGACAGTGTTCCATAGTATCCGTTTCTTGCTGCGTAGGCGTGTGCTCCAGCCTCTATGGCACGGTGGTCGTTGCCCGTGGCTATAACCACGCCGATTATACCGTTTAGGATGCCCTTGTTGTGTGTTGCCGCTCGGTACGGGTCTGCAGCCGCAAAATTGTAAGCCTCCACTATTCCATCAACAGCCTCTTCGCCGCCCACAGCCTCCTTCTCTATAACCGCCCATGCCCTTGCCAGCCGCTTCACAGCAAGATTCGAAATAATTCGCAGGTACACTCTGCCTCCAGTTATTCGTTCAATCATGGGGGCAACTGCCTCCGCCATTGTGTTCACCGCGTTGGCGCCCATAGCGTCCCTGCAGTCAACATGAAGCTCAGTTATCACCATCGGACCAGATTTTGTGTCTATCACCTTCACATCTAGGTCTTTGGCGCCTCCTCCAACAGAAACCAGCATGGGGTCCTGATCGTTGGCTTTCTTCAGAATCTCCTTTTTCGCTGACAGAATCTTCATTTTTGCTGCGAATGGGTCTTTTATGTCCACGGCTTGTATCTGCCCAATCATAACTGGGTCAGTGCTGCTGGTGAAGAAGCCACCCTTTTTGCGTGCCATCTTGGCGGCGTAGGTGGCTGCCGCAACCACTGAAGGTTCTTCGATTGCCATGGGTATCAGGTAGTCTTTTTTGTTGATGAGGAAGTTCATGGCGATTCCAAGGGGCAACGGAAATGTTCCCACAACGTTTTCTATCATGCGGTCTGCCAGCTCCATTTCTAAGGCGCCGGTTGACTGGAGAACATTCACTTCTTTGTCCGTTAATTTTGCAAAATCTTTTATGTACTTCATTCTCTCTTTGGGAGTTAACTTGTAGAAGCCTGAAACTTGAGACGTTTTTTTCATTGTGATGCCTCTTTGACACGCACTTTACTTGAGTGGAATCGCATATGAATTTAACTGAGTAACAAA
>CBFCZR010000009.1:0-26317 GCA_965602795.1 Candidatus Bathyarchaeota archaeon
CTTCGGCTTCGAATACATCGATAAAATCTTCTCTAATACTAACCAGAATACCCACTGTTCTACCGTAATCGCCCAGCAAGTCAACAACATCTTGTTCTGCCCCTCCTACAATGGCACCAACACGCATGTGAGCCTCGAAAGTTGAAGCTTTCATTTTCAGAATCCGGAAAGATTCTTCTGCAGAAACGTCTAAATTGCTTTTCAGGGAAGCCTCAAGAGCTTCAGCGTCACCCAATTCAAAAAAAAGATTATTGATTATATCCCAGATCATATCCATCTTTTCGGTAGAAAATCGTTTTTCTGCTTTGTGAAGAAGAACCATGGCCTTCATCAAAAAGGCGTCACCCACAAGAAGCGTAATGTCTTTGCCAAACTTGGCGTAAACAGTAGGCTTACCATATTTTGTTTTTGATTCATCAATTATGTCATCATGTACATCAAACCCGGCAGTTAGCAGCAACAGGGCAACTTGTAGAGGCGTTGTGTCATCAGCTTTACCGCCCACAGCTTCACAAGCAATTGAAATCAATCCGGGATGCACAACATCTTTCCAAGCTTTTGCGTAATACTTGAAAGCTTCATTAATTTCTTTACTTTCCCTTTTTTCTTGCAAAATCTCTTTTTTTGCAAGTTCCAAAGCTTTTCTACTTCTTTTTGTCAACAGTCTATTGACTTGTACAATTAACTTCTCGTTTTTCATTTTAGTTTCCTCATTTTCAAATTAAACTAAATCATTAATTGTCCAGTTTTTCTGGCCAATTCCCAAGCTTTTTCCTCGTTTCTCAAAAAGTTTGTGTAATTGTTCAGTTATTTCTTCTTGGTTGGGGGTTTCGTTCATGGTTAGTCCTCTTTTATGTCTAGTCCTTGTAGTTGTTCTTTTAGGAATTGGTGGTATGCTTTGATTAGCCGTTTTCCCTTTGGGGTGATGTGGTAGATTTTTCGTACGCGTCCTTTGGTTGTTTTTTTGCTTCTGGCGTATCCGTCTGCTTCTAGGCTGTTGAGGAGGGGATATAGGGCTCCGTGTCTAAGTTTTATCCCAAAAAGTCTCTTGGTTTTCTTTATTATCTTATAGCCCCACATTGGCTCTGCTTGGATGAGCCTCAAAACTAGGATATCAAGGAAATTTCTGGTTATGCGTTGAACAATTCGTTTTTTTGGGTTTTCGGTCAACGTTTTCCGTTTCCTGTCTTCTTATTTGATAGTTGGATGCTTTTGTTTATTTAAGTTGTCCAAGTTTTTGGATGGTTTTGGTATGCTCGGGTATGCTTCTTTATGGTTTTCGGTCGCAAGAACCTTTATATCCAGTTTAGTATAATATAAAATACATAATATGTCTGGAAAAAGACATATTGTAGATACGTAAAACGGAAGAACTGTAAAACAAGAATACAGGAAGGAAATAAAATGAGACAAAAACTAAGAGAAGTCCAAATCAAACTCATGAGAGGCCTCCTAGACCTCGTCATACTCCAATTCCTAAACGTGAACCCCATGCACGGATACAAAATAATCACAAGCATCCGAAAAAACTTCGGAGTGTATTTTGGCCCAAGCACCATATACCCCCTGCTTGGAGTCCTAGAAGAGAAAGGCTACATCAAAAGCGAGTGGAACCTAAACAGCGACCGCCCCAGAAAAGTCTACTCCCTAACCCCTGAGGGAAGCAACCTACTAAACGGCACCGAAGAATCCCTCAACCACATCTGCCGCAGACTCACCAGCATAGGGCTAAACCGGATACCACTCAACGGCAACAGCCACACCCTGAAACAACCACAACACCTAACCTAGCCGCCAAAAAAAACATGGGACACAAAAAAAACAACCGCCACCACCCAGCCTCTCCCATACCCATTTTATTCCATTTTACAGCATATTCCCAATTCTGACATATATCCAAACTACCAATTTCACCCAGTTTTATGAAAGTAAATCCTGAGAGCAGACAACATAACCCAAGTGACAGCCGCCATTGACGATATGGTCTCAGGCACCGCAATCCCTGCACTGTATATGTCCAGCCCATACACTATCCATGAAACAACACCAACAACCAAAGCCGCAAACGCTAGAACCGACCTTTTCTCTATGGCATAGCTGAGGGAGGAAAAGCCCAACGCCGCAAAGAACATCACCGAAACCAGAAAATGAAGTGAACCATACACTTCATCGAATGTGGCAACCAACTGAAGTGTTAAACCTACGGTCACCAGGACGTAGCTTGTATATCTGGCGTGTTTCCTGAAGCTTGTGACCGAATAAAGAATCATGAGGAATCCGCATAGAAGCAAGCCGAAGTTGAATAGAGGCGCCACCTCACTTTTAGATGCGCCATCAGTGGCAGCGGAACGCCCAAGGTCACTCAAAGCATTGTTTCCCCAGCTGAACCACGGAGACAAAACTATGGACGCAGCTATGAAAAAAACTGCAACCAAAGGTGCGAGGATACCCAGCAGAGCACGGTTCCGTTGATTCAATGCGCCCATGAACCCCACCTATTTATTACCTTTCTCTTAATTAAATGATGGATGGAGAAACCGTATGTCAGGAGCTGAAACTCTTATTCCCTTCATCAGAGACAAAAGAAAGGGAGAAGAACCAACCATCATAATAGACAGCCGCGAAGCGAAAACAGCACCCAAAATAGTCAAAGGACTGAAGGAACGGGGCGCAGAAATCAGTACAAGGCACCTAGAGAAGGGGGACTACGTCATCTCAAACCTGTGCGCATTTGAAAGAAAAACCGTCCGCGACTTCGTTTACACCCTCACCCGAAGGTACCTCTTCGACCAGTTATACGGCCTAAAAGAGTGCTACGAGAAACCCTTCATTCTAATAGAAGGCTACCTGCCCATCATCTACAAATACAGCAGAATCCAGCCCGCCTCAGTCTGGGGAGCCATGTTCGCCCTCGCCAAACAAGGAATCAACCTCATGCACACAAACAGCTACAAAGAAACGGTGGACTTTCTGTACACCGCAGCAAAACAGGAACAGATCGTCGAAAAGAGAGCCCCAGTTGTACACCCAGTGAAAAAGCATGACACCCTAGCTGACGCCCAGATCTTCTTTATGGCTAGCCTTCCCAACATCGGCAGAGAAAAAGCAGTATCCCTCCTCAACTCTTACCAGTGCCCATTAAATGCTCTCGTAAACGTGGATCAATGGTCAAAGGATGTTCATGGTTTAGGACCAAAAATCACCAAAAAAGTGAAAAACGTCATCCACAAACCCTACGAAGAACCAGAGAAAACTGAAAACTAACAAAACCTGCGTTTGTTTCTTCAGGCAATGTATCGATCATGATTTAAGTTTGGCTGACAAATAACTCTGAGAGGAAAAACTTTTGACCGCTTCCAAAAAAACCAATTTCGATCACATCTTTAGAGCCTACGACATAAGAGGAATCTTCGGCAAAGACCTAACAGAAGAAGTTGCAACCCGGATAGGCGCAGCCTTTGCCAAATTTTTAGACGGAAAAACAGTTGCAGTTGGCAGAGACGTCAGAATCAGCGGAGAAAAACTTCGAGACGCCCTAGTTTCTAGGCTTGTCACCCGCTGCAACGTAACCGACGTAGGCGTAGTTCCAACCCCTCTACTCTATTTTGCATTAAACCGTCTCCAGAAGGACGCGGGAATCATGGTCACCGCATCCCACAATCCGCCCCAATGGAACGGATTCAAGGCATTCAGAGGAAATGGGGGAAGCATCTACGGCACGGACATGGAGAAAATTAAGCAATACGCCAAAAACGTTGATCCAGAAAAGCTTGGTGAAAAACGTGGAAAAGCAGTCAGTCATGATGGCATAATCAAGGAATATCAGGATTTTGTTCACAGCAAAATAAAGCTTGAAAAAAAACTCACGGTTGTAGCTGACACCGCAAATGGTACGTGTGGATTAGTAGCTCCAGCTCTGTTCGAAATGTTGGGATGTGATGTCTTAACTTTGAATAAGGAGCCTGACGGCACTTTTCCTGCACACCTGCCCGTGCCAAAAGAAGAGACTTTGGGAGAATTAATGAAGGAAGTGGTTAGGCGCAAGGCGGATTTTGGAGTAGGATATGACGGGGATGGCGACAGAGCCGTGTTCATCGACGAGAAGGGCAACCTGATCCCCGGAGACCTCACCTTGCTAATCTTCGCCAAAGACATTCTACAGAAAAACCGCGGCGGAAAAGTGGTTTACGAGCTAAGCTGTTCCATGGCTGTTGAAGAGTATGTAAAGAAACTGGGTGGAATCCCGCTTGTGGAGCGGGTTGGGCACACCTTCATAATGGACAAGATGATTGGCGAGAAGGCCTTGCTTGGCGGAGAAAAGAGCAGTCACTTCTATTTCGCCGATGTATACGGCATGGATGACGGGGTCTTTGCAAGCATGAAGCTGGCTGAGATACTTTCTAAAAGCGATGAGAGCCTCTCGGAGATGGTTGCTTCCCTGCCTCAGTATCCGTCAGTGTACGAAAAGAACTTTGAATGCCCCGACAAACGGAAATTTTTGGTCATAGAAACAGTTCGGAAACAATTCAAGCGCTATGGATTGGAAACCCTAGACATTGACGGCGTGAAGCTGATAGAAGAGGACGGGTGGGTAATCCTGAGAGCCTCCAACACAGAACCAGTTATAAGAATCTCTGCAGAGGCAAGAACAGAAGAGAAACTGAAGAAACTTTACTATTTTGCAGTAACAGAACTAAACAAAGCCATGAAAGGGTGATTAATTGCAGACAATAATCCTTGCGGGAGGAGAAGGAAAACGGGTTTTTCCCCTTGCAGTTAACAGACCTAAACCCATGTTCAAACTGTTAGGAAAACCACTGATTCACCACGTCATAGACACGCTAAAGGAAGCGGGATTAAAAGACTACGTTGTTGTGACGGGTCACCGAGGCGAACAAATCAAAGATTACCTGAAAGACGGCAGCAAACTCGGAGTCAACATCGACTACACAGTTCAGAAGGAACCTTTGGGTATGGCGGATGCACTAGAAACCACAAAAGATTTGGCGGAAGACCACTTCTTCGTCGTCAACGCTGACGACATCTTCGAAGCTTCCCTAATAAAAAAGATGACCAAGCAATTCAAAGAAGGAAACGCTGAGATAGTTCTCTCCTGCAAACCAGTCCAAGAAACCTGGAAATTTGGGATAATCCGCGTTGAGGACGAGAATGTAACCGATTTTGTGGAAAAGCCTCCAAAAGGCAAAGAACCAAGCAACCTTGCTGTGGTCGGAGCCTATATTTTGCCTAAACAAATTTTTGATTACTACAAGAGAATCCCTGTTTCGGATCACCAGTATGAGGATTCAATACTGCAGTTCATCAAGGACAGAAACATTGTCAAAGCGGTAAGCTATGACGGGTTTTTTGCGGGTTACAAGTATCCGTGGGACCTCTTCACCATAAACAAGCACCTCATGAACAGCAAACTAGCCACACAGACGATTGAGGAAGGCGCAGAGATTTCTGGGCGAGCCACAGTTGAGGGAAGAGTCTGGTTAGGGCGAGGGGCGAAAGTGTTTGAGGGCGCCTGCATAAGGGGACCCTGCTACATAGGAGAGAACAGCGTTGTCGGAAACAACAGTTTGGTCCGCGATTACTCTTCCTTGGGCAGAGGCTGTGTTGTGGGTTTCTCAACAGAAATCAAGCATTCTCTTATCGGAGACGACTGCTGGTTCCACACAAACTACATCGGCGACTCCATAATCGCAGACAACTGCCTCTTCGGCGCAGGAACAGTAACCGCCAACTTCCGCTTTGATGAACAGAACGTGCGGGTTAAGATTGGAGACAAAAAGATAGATTCGGGCACAAACAAGCTGGGCGCCATAATTGGAGACGGCTGCAAAACAGGAATCAACTCATGCTTAGAACCCGGAGTGAAAATCGGTCCTCAGAGCATGGTTGGACCCAACGTGGACCTTCAAGACGACTTGAAGCCGAAGAAAATCATTTTTGTGAACAAGAACAGCTACGTAACAAAAGAAAACAAGATAACAGTCTCGTCTGAAAGCAAAAAGCAGCTGATGAAGAAACTAAAGAAAAACGAACAATAAACGTGGAAATTTTCGTGTTTTGTGTCGAAATAAATAAGTTAGGCTCTTTCTATTTAGTGGCTAGGTGTTACGATGTCAGTATCTAGAAGAAAGTTCTTAGGAGAGGTAGGATCACTCCTCGACAAAGCAGTCATGGTCACCACAGTTAATGACAAAAAATATAGCGGAACCCTGTCCGGCATAGACCCGGAGACCCTGAGCCTCTCATTGTCAGACGCCAAAGACGAAAAAGGCACACAACTACACAAAGTATTCCTGAACGGCAGCGTCGTCGCCCAGATCTTCACAATCGCGAAACCCTTCGACTTGAAGGGCCTATCCGAACGCCTCGAAAAGGTCTTTCCAACAATGGTTAAACTCTACGAGGACAAAGGCTTCATCTGGGTCATGGAAAAGGTCAAAGTAACCGAAAAAGGCGTTGTTGAAGGTTCAGGTCCAATAGCCGAGCGAGTACAACGAGTCTACAGTTTGTTCACTAAAGAAGCAGAATCTAAATAAACCAGCGGAAATCCGCTTCCCGATTCTTTTTTTCTCTTGAAGAAGAAGAAACAATGCCGAAAGACTTGAGTATATTACCAGTTTCTTCCGCAGCAGAGCCTAAATTCTTCAGGCTTATTTTCAGATGCAGCATCTTACGAAGAGCCTTCATGACCGCCCGTGTAGCCACCGCGTCTGGATACAAGCCAGCTGTTTCAGCTAAAAGACAGAGTCCCTTCATGTTCCTCAGTTTGCATAAGCCGACAAGGAGTCCCGCCACACCAAAGATGTGCCCTTTCATGACCTTGGCGCCGAGAGTTAAGGCTTCCTGCAAAGTTTCAGTGTCTGAGGCTGTGCAGTAGAGCTCCGGTTTTTCAGCTTTTTCTTCCTTTTTTAGTCCCCCCACCGTCAAGATGTAGTTGCATCCAAGTTCTTCACTTATGTCCAAGATTTTTCCGCATAGTTCATACTGTCCAACAGTTGTCAGGGCCTGTGTGTTACCGTAGAGAATAATGAAGTCTCTTTCGCCATCTTTTGCTTTGTGATAATAGAGCTGGTTGGTTGGAAAATATGTTCCCCCATTACTTGTGGATATGGCGAGGTCTTGGAAGGCGGAGGATTGAATTTCCGCGAACAGTTTCGCTTTCAACTCTTTGATGAGATGTAAAGCCGTGATGTTGGCGACAAATCCGATGCCAGGTAAGCCCTCAATCAGCACGGGGTCATTTAAGACCGGCTTTTCGTAAACTTTAACTTTACATACCATACACTTTAACCTTCAACGAAACCAGCACAATAAGAAGAACACTTTCGATATAAATACAATTGGTTGAGGACACACTTAGTAGGTGCACACGTTTGGGAACTAATTTTTCTCACCACCCATAATGACAGTGTAGATGTTTTGGGGAAAATTGATTTCTATTTTTCTGCTTGATGTTAATTTTCAGAGACCATTAAACTGGGTGTGCCCGCAGGGGTCCTCTTATCTCAGAAGTCGATATGAACGGGATTTTTCCCTCAGAGATTGATCGTTGTATTTCTTCAGCGGAGCATTTTTCCCGAGTGAACAACTCGATAAATGTTTCTTTGTCTTCCAGCCCAATCTCGCTTAGAATATGTTTAAGAAGCTTTTTTGGAAAAGCAAAAACGAACAAGTGTCCTTCAAAAGTTGAAAACCGAGGACTGAATTCGATTACGTTTCCACCATATTTTCGGGTTACTTTTATCATGTCAGCTTCGACAATTTTTTTGGCGAAAGCCTTCCGGAATTTTTCGCTTTTTTCGATAGCTTTAGCTATTTGTACGAAAAGGTTGGGCATAGAGTATGTAAGTAAATTTCGGGAAACATCAAGCCTGAACCACCATACATCATAACTGAAGAAGGCTTTTCTTTTTGTGACTTCGGTAGCTTTGCCAACTAACAAATTGCGCATATACAGCAGATTAGGTTGATCATAGATAGTTAAGGGTCTCTCGTAGTCACAGTCTTTTCCTTTCATTATTATTTTGTCAATAATCTTGTCTTTGATGTCTGGGTTTTTAAACGAGATAATCTCTTTCAGCATTTTTTCGTCTGCTTTATACCCTGCAATGAGGATTTTGGTGCCTTTTTCGGAATATATAGATTCACCCAACAGAATGTTCAACCACGCTCTTTCTTTTTTTGCAGGCAAAAAGACGGGTTTGAAGACCTTTTTGTTGGAAAAAATATAAACTTCATAACCCTTTAGAAGGAAAAAGCCAATAGCCAACTTTAAACCTTCACCATAGTAGCCTCTCATCCAACATTTCTTTTCTGAGCTGCCAATGATGAAGGCGTTACCGTCCAGTCCTCTTCCGTTGTCAATTATCCATGTTCCAATTTCATCCGTTTTGATTGTTACGTCAGGGTTACCTGTTGATAATTCGGTTTCATCTAAAGAGTTTTGGAGGATTTCTCTGATAGCTTTGAATTCATTAAAGCCTCTTTTTTGTATGTATTCTTTGCTGATGTTTAGCGAAATCATTCCATCATATTGAATTATGCTGGCACTCAATTTCTGGGGATCTTTTAGAACTGTTTTGTCCTCTTCGCTGATCTTTTTGGTTAGTTCCTGAACTGGCGTTACATAAAGTTGATATTCCTTAGGAAAACCGTATTTTTCAGGCATCATCTTGATTCCATCTTCTTAGCATGAATGGGCATAATAATGGTTTTGTTAATTTTAGTAACTGTTGGAAAAAATTAAATTGCAACTTGTAACTCATTAACTAAATGATCACTGCACATTACTTTGGTTTCAAAATTTTGGTGAGAAACAATTTGACAACTAAATTGGATGATAAAGACAAGAAACTTTTGAATCTTCTCCAAGAAAATGGTAGAGCGTCATATTCTAAATTGGCAGGCGAATTAGATCTTAGTGAAGCGACAGTTAGATATCGCGTTAAAAAATTGGTTGATTCTGGAGTAATAAAAAATTTTACAGTGTTGCTTGATCCCAAAAAAATTGGATATTTAAACACCGGAATATTGATGGTAAAGTTAATCCCTGAGTTTTTTGAACAGGCATCCAAAGAAATAAGTGACTTACCTGAAGCACATCACGTATTCCAAAACACCGGGGAATACGACATTATGGCCGTAGTTCAAGCACGCGATTTAGCGCACCTAAGTGATATTAGAAAAAGAGTGGAAATGATCGAGGGCGTTAGAGATGTGTCTCTTTCCGCAACCACTCGCGTAATAAAGATTAAAACTACCTTTGATTTGTAGAACACCGACAATATTCACGGATTTCGTGAATAAACTGCCTTTATTTATCGGAATAAGCAAAAATTTTTATAGCATTACATTAATCTGCTATGACTATGCAACAAGAAACTAGATTAACCAAAGAAACTACCGACCGCCCAAAAATTGTTCGGGCATTCTTCTTTGCTGCCGGGACAGTTACTCTTGTTCTGGGAGCAATAGGAGCGTTTTTGCCTATTTTGCCAACTACACCTCTCTTGCTGCTGGCTTTAGGTTGCTACTGCAGAAGCTCTGAACGGATGACTAAATGGATTCTAACTAACAAATATTTTGGAGACTACATCCGAAGATACAAAGAGGGAAAAGGAATCCCACTCAAAACAAAGATTATAGCGATGTCTCTTTTGTGGATAACAATAAGTTACTCAGCGTTTTTCATAGTGAACCGCTGGTGGATAGTTCAACTGATCCTGTTCGCCATAGCAACCGCAGTAAGTACACACATCATCAAGCTGCCAACATACAGGGAAAACAAGCCTTAACCACATGTGAAATGCCGTGTTTATTCAGTGTACTCGTTTTTTGTCTTAGCCATAAAATCATATAAATAAGTCGCCAAACAGACAACTTTCAATATAATTGTGTCCTGGCGGTTCCTCAATGGCCTTTGAAATAACAGACAGAGATTTGATGGCGCGAATAGGCAGACTCGAAACCAAAAGCGGGTTCATAGAGACGCCTATGCTGCTGCCAGTGATAAACCCTTACATTCAAACAGTTCCCCCCAAAAAGTTAGAAGAAGAGTTTGGTTGCCGAGCGCTCATAACCAACGCCTACATAATACAGAAGAACTTCAAAGAAACCGCAACCAAAAAAGGATTACATGACTTCTTGAACTTCAGCGGCTCAATCATGACCGACTCCGGAGCCTACCAGCTTCTCATCTACAAGGACATAGAGACCAGCCCAGAAGAAATCGTGCACTTCCAAGAAAAAATCGACACCGACATCGCCACCATACTGGACATCCCCACAGGATGGGGAGTCACCAAAGAATATGCACAGCACACCGTAAAAGAAACCGTCAAACGGGCAAAAGCGCTGGAAAAAATGAAGACACGAGAAGACACAGCGTGGGTTGGTCCAGTTCAGGGCGGACAGTACCTCGACCTTGTCGCCAAATCCGCAAAGGAAATGGCAAGACTACCTTTTCAGATTCACGCTTTAGGCAGTCCAACCCCAGTGATGGAGCAATACAAATTTGATACTCTAGTTGACATGATAGCTACAGCAAAAATTAATCTGCCCTCAGACCGTCCCCTTCATCTCTTCGGTGCTGGTCATCCCTTCATGTTTTCTTTGGCAGTAGCCCTAGGATGCGACCTGTTCGATTCCGCCGCTTATGCCTTATTCGCTAGGACAGACCGTTACATGACAGAGTCGGGCACCACAAGACTGGACGAACTGGAATATTTTCCCTGTTCATGTCCTGTATGCAACAAAACAGACCCTAAAAGCGTGAAAGCCCTACCAAAAGAGGATAGACAAAAGTTGCTTGCAGAACACAATCTTCATGTCAGTTTCTGTGAGTTGAGGCGAATAAAACAGGCTATAACTGAGGGACGTCTCTGGGAACACTTGGAGATGAGGGCTCATGCTCATCCGGCGCTTCTTCAGGCAGTAAAAAACTTGGGAAAATACAGCGAATACTTGGAGAAACAGAGCCCCATTACGAAAAGGAACGGCATCTTTTTCTTCAGTTCACTGGGGCTAGCCCGTCCCGAGGTTGTTCGCTACAGAAAAAGGCTTGTTGACAGATATTCTCCGCCACCAAAAGCCAAGATTCTTCTTTTGCTGCCGCAAACTGGAATGAAACCGTTCCACAATTCAAAAGAGCATGAAATGGTCAGGAAGGAGATGCAGCAGAGTTTAGGCGAAAAAGTTGATTTGGTTCACGTTTGCACTTATGCGGCTCCCTTTGGCGTAATACCTACCGAACTCGATGACGTTTATCCTCTTTCGCAAAATGAAATTGCTTCTCCATTTGACGATGAAACAGTGAGATATGTAAAGAAACAGGCGGCAAACTATATCCAGAACACAAATTATGACCGGGTTATCCTTCTTCGAGACCCAAACGTTTGGAGGGGAAAGATTGCGGCAGCTTGTAGACGGGCTTGTGAAAAGAAGAATGTTCTGTTCACAACATTGCGCGAAAGGGATCCGTGGGCAAAAAACAGCATAGACCAGCTTGTGTGTATATTAGAAGAGGCTGTGCTGTCGGTCTAAAACAGATTTTTAAGGTTGTCTCAGAAAAGTAGGAGATTGATAAAATCGCCTGAAAAGGTTACTGTTTAAATTATGCCCTATCACTAAAGTAGTTAAGATTTCATTTAACAATAGATAACGGAGTATGGAAGTAATCCCTATGAAAATTGGATTTCTCGGAAGTGCAAGAGAAGTTGGACGAGCAGCGATTACGGTTAAATCTGAAAAAAACCAGTTGCTCCTTGACTATGGAGTTATGTTCGATGCTGAACCCGGTTTTCCCATGCACATTCCCCCCAACGAAGTTGACGCCATCGTTCTAACTCACAGCCACCTAGACCATTCAGGCGGTATTCCCCTCTTTCACATTCACGGGAAGAAACCCGTGTACGGAACACAACTAACATTTGATTTAGCTAAGCCGCTGATCTCTGACTTCATACGCCTGTCAGGTTACTATCTTACTTTCGAGTACCTAGAGCTTCAAAGCATGATGAAAAGCAGTGTCCACCTTGACTTCAGAAAAGAAAAAACCATTGGAGACATGAAATTTCAGCTTCTGAATTCTGGGCACTTGCCTGGAGGCGCTCAAGTTTTGGTGGACGCAGATGGAAAAAGAATGGTTTACACAGGCGACTATAACTCTTCGGACACCCAGCTTCTCCCGGGTGCGGACAGAGACTACGGCAACCTTGACGCTATAGTCATAGAGAGCACCTACGCCGACGAGGTTCACCCTGACAGAAAAGAGCTGGAAAAAGACTTCATGGAGAACGTCAACGGAATCGTGGAAAACGGAGGAACCGCCCTGATTCCAGCATTCAGCGTAGGACGCTCACAAGAAATTGCCTGTGTATTAGCCGCCAACAATTTCGAGTATCCCGTAGCCATGGATGGTATGGCTCGTGAGGCTAACCGTATAATGATGAAACACTCATCCTATATGCGCGACCCTGACCTGTTCGAGAAAGCCCTGCACTCCGCAAATTGGGTGAATGGGTGGAAGGACCGCAGAAAAGTAGCCAAGAAGCCGGGGGCAATCATTTCTCCAGCAGGGATGCTGAAGGGAGGACCCGCAGCGTTTTACATCCAGAAGGTTGGAAAAAAGAGCAAGAACGGTGTTTTCCTTGTAGGTTACCAGATTCCTGGAACCCCAGGGCGGGAGTTGCTTGACGAAGGGAAATGTGTCATTGACGGGAAAGTGCAGAAAGTGAAGGCTAAGGTGAAGCGTTTCGATTTTTCGTCTCACAGCGGAGCCAACGAGCTTCAAGGTGCAGTTAAGGACCTGAAGGGAAACCCAACTGTCTATGTGGTGCATGGAGAAGAAGAAAACTGTGAAAAGTTTGCTGAATGGATAAAAACTGAAGTTGGGCTTAAAGCTGTCGTGCCAAAGACAGGAGACGCCTTCACAGTATAGAAAAAATGGTGCAAATTTGTGGTCACTATTGTTGTTGTCATGATTTTGCAGTAAAAATAGAGTGAAAGCATTTTATGGAAGAACATCAAACCTGTTGTGGTCATAAACGTTGAACGTCACCAAGAGAGTGCAGAATCTCCAGTACGCAATTCGCGATGTTGTAGTGCACGCTAGGCAAATGGAAAAGAAAGGGAAAGATGTAATATACCTTAATATTGGCGACCCTTTGCTGTTTGACTTCGAAACCCCTGGGCACATAAAAGAGGCTTTAATTCAGGCAGTGAATGAGGGATTCAATAGGTATTCTCCTTCAGAGGGTCTTCCTGAATTAAGGGAGGCAATCTGCGAGAAGGAGAAGAGAATTGGCAGTATCAACGTTTTGCCTGAGAACGTGATAGTTTCTAATGGCGTTTCTGAGGGGATTCAGATGGTTCTGGGTGCCCTAGTTGACATTGGGACAGAGATATTGGTGCCGGGACCCACTTATCCACCTTACATTTCATATACAGGATTCTTTGGAGGTAAAGCTGTCCAGTACAGGACTTCTGAAGAGAACGGCTGGCAACCGGATTTGGATGATGTTCGATCTAAAGTAAATGATTCTACAAGGGCGATAGTGATTATAAATCCTAACAATCCCTGTGGAGCACTTTACGACAGGAAAACTGTTAAGGAAATGGTTGATCTGGCAGGAGAATATAACATCCCTGTGATTTCAGATGAGATTTATGACCAGCTCGCCTATGACGAGCTTGTGAGCACAGCTAATGTAGCCAAAGATGTGTCTGTTATTGGGCTTAATGGGTTCTCAAAAGTCTATTTGATGACCGGGTGGAGGCTGGGTTACGTGTACTTTATGGGCGAGGATGGAAAGACATTGGAGGAACTGCGGGAGCATGTTACAAAGGAGGCGCGAATACGGCTTTCTGCTAATACGCCTGTTCAGAAAGCAGCTGTGGCAGCTTTGAGCGGTCCACAAGACCATATATTGCGCATGGTGGAAAAGCTGCGGGAAAGAGGGGACTACTCCCATAAGCGGCTTAAAGATATAGATGGAATAAGCTGTGCTGAACCTAAGGGCGCCTTCTATTTCTTCCCCAAAGTTGACGGAATTGGCTCAAGATGGGCAGACGACATGGCTTTTGTTCGTGATTTACTGGAGAATACGGGGCTAGTCTTTGTTCACGGTTCAGGATTTGGGTCAGCCTACGGTTCGGGACACTTCAGGGGAGTGTTCTTGCCGCCCATAGAAACTCTTGAAAAGACCTTCGATAGACTGGACCGTTTCATGGCGCAAAAAGGACAATAGCACACACTAATGAACTTTAAACAAAATTCTTAAGATTAAAACAGGCTGCAGAGGTCTGGAAAATCAAGTTTAGTTAGAATTAGTGTGAGGATTTCGTTTGATGTTTCAGTAGCCTCTCCAAGTGGTAGGATTCTGATATTTCACTTTCATGCTGTAATTATCAAATAAGGCGCGCAGAAACGTTTGGAAATCATCTTTTGAAAGTCTTTGTGCTGACATGGGGACTCCTATCTCTTAAGTTTTCAGATATAGATATACTCTTTACTGCGGGCATAGGAATATTCAAAAATTCGATATATGCGGCTACCACAAGTTTTTAAAGCGTTTGAAGGGCACTACAAAACTGAGTTTATAATGCGAAGAAAATTCGTACTGGGAATTCTCGTTTTAATTCTAGCGTTTTCGGTGATTTTGTGTGGATTCTCAAATTTCAATGGAGACAATCAAGATAACAATGAAGAAACAGTGTATAGTTTAGAGCCAACACAACCTGAGGCTGAACCAGCCAAACCCGAACCAACCGCTTCTGAGACAATACCCGAACAGAAGCCAACCGAACCCGAGCAAACCGAGGGTGAACCAGCGCAATCTGGGTTAAATCCAACATTTATGCTTCGGCCTGACCCAATGGAATCTTTGATAACGCAGCAAATGCCTCTCACCCAAACCAATTATTCAACCCCAGTGGCAAAAGCGATCAGATTCTTTGCGCAATCAAAAGAGCCGGAGGCCATACTTTGGCTTGATGTAATGCATCGACGCTTCGGAATAGAGGAGTTCGCTAACTCTTTGCAGCGGTTCGACCAACTGTTATGGTTTTCAGACCAGCCGTCTGTGACACGCATGTTTCGTCGCATCGCGGATTACAACAATCCCGCATATGCAGAGGATTTGAAGAGGGTGAAAAACCATTTGGACCGAATTACTCTTCCTGCCCTCTATTGCGATCGAGTGGATTTACCCGCTGATTACTTGACGGTTCTTGAAGAAGGTGTAAACCGTGGAGGTTACCCGTTGACACATGTGCTCCTCGCATGGATTTGGATTCAGGAAAACGGCTGTGAACTAGAACTTCCAGACGGTTTCATAGAAGACATGTACCGTGCAAATGCTGCATTGATCAATAGCGACTCTAGTGTAACTGACTTAGAGCTGGAAGCTGCAGCGTTTCTCTGTTTGGCGGGACGAGGCGAATTAATCGACGATTCCTTTATCGAGCAAGTTATAGCGAGTCAAGAAATTGATGGTGGGTGGGAGTCTAGTGAGCGTTGGCACAGCACAATCTTGGGGCTTTTGTTCTTGCTGCATGTAGAATTCCCTTCCGACACATATCCACCGGTGCTGGCTCCTAGTCCAGCTTAAGAGAAATTGCTATCTTAGGGTTGAATAATCGAAAATGAAAATCTAGCCTTTTATGTTGTCCTTTTTAGCAGTCGGGAAAACAGTTACTTTTTCTAGAACACTTAGATTTCGCGGATTTCGCAGCGTAGTTTTTTGACTATTTCTTCGGCTTTTGTGGGGTTAACTTTTAGGGTGAACAGTTTTTTTGGGGTTCGAAGTTTCAGTTTAACTTCTCTTTCAAGCCGCTTAATGTTGCAGTATTCTGCCCGCTCCGCAATCTCTATGAACTCTTCAACATCAAAGATTTCTACCGGCATCTTTCTTTGCCTCGCAGGTTCGTATAGAGCAGCCTCGCCTATTTTATCTTTTGCGGTTCCATCAGCGTAAGGGAGGCTAGTTTTGTGTTAAGATTCTGTGCAAAAACCGCAAAAAAGTTTGTTTTCAACAATACGCTGTTATTAGGAGCCTAATACGCTCTGAGATGTGGATGGCAAATCATGTTCTTGCTTGGAAAAACAGAAAAAACACTGTTTTCAACAATGCACCTCTATTAGGCTACGAATATGATTGTTTGTGTCTAGAATTTGTGGATTCCCTTTAGGATTTGGTTGGGTTTTTCCACTTTCTGGGAGATGTCGAGGTGCAGGTAAGCTCCGTATCTGTTGTTGTATGGGGCGCCTTTTCTTGAAAAGAGGGTTAACACTTTTTTGCTGTGATCGGTTTTGTATCCATCTGGACAAGATTGGTGCCCCCGAATCAACGCTTTGACGTTTAGCATCTTTAGAAGCCGTTTTGTGACGTCTTCACCGAACAGTCTGCCAGCGCCTCTAGGCGAAGCGATTGTTCCATTTATTTTCTCCCATGGGTCGCTCCACAGGATTTCTTCAAGATGAGTTTCGCGGGGGTGCGTTTTATGGGCGTAAGCTATGTCGTTGACCTTAGTGGCTTGGCTTGGGACTCCGCCGTGAAGCAGAACAACCCTGGCTTCTATGATTACGCCAGTGTAAAGGTGATTGAAGAGCTCGCGGAGCTTCAGGTAAGCCTCTGAGCCTTTTTCTCTGAATCTGTTTTTCATCTGAATTGGCAGGTCGTGAGGGGAGGCGAGAAGGTCACGGGGTCCTTCATGGTTTCCCCTCATCAATACGACGCGCTCAGGAAACATTTGCTTGAGCTTCAGGACTACATAATAGACTTCAGGAGAGTGGGTGCCGCGGTCTCCGTAATCTCCGAGAAAAATCAGAACATCTCTGCCACTCCTTGCTTTGCTTATGAAGTTGCTGTCCTCCAGGATGTGGACGAGGCTTTTCAGGTCCCCATGCAAATCGCCTACAATAACTGCTTCTCCAACGGGTGCAGCTTCAATAAGCCTGCCAGTTATCTTCAGAGTTCCAACCATCCCGTTTTCAGTAGCCAATCGCCTGCTGACATTT
The DNA here is from genome assembly GCA_965602795.1 of Candidatus Bathyarchaeota archaeon. Lineage (GTDB taxonomy): Archaea > Thermoproteota > Bathyarchaeia > Bathyarchaeales > Bathyarchaeaceae > Bathyarchaeum. The sequence continues at coordinate 17,036 of CBFCZR010000009.1, forward strand.
CCGACCAGCCTGATGAACTCTTCAACACTTGCTTTTGTTGCCGATTCGGCTAAAACGGATGCACTTTCGACATTAGAAACCATTTCACTCGCCAATTTTTAGCTATAGTAAAAGATTGGGAATCAGCCTAAAAGTTGTTTTTGTGCATTAAGCAAGTCTAGAAAACAGAGATGTTGGAAAAAGACTGAACCATCAAACATTAGGCGTCTTACATGATGAAGGGAAGTACAACAATCAAGAGTAGAATCCAAATCAGAGTGGCTGTCACAGCAAATGTTATTCGGGAAATCGTTTTCTCGCTTATCCTTCGACCCAAAACGCTCTTCAACGTGATATTGAACATTCGTCCCCCATCCAGAGGGTAAATGGGCAAAGCATTGAATATTGCAACGTTAACGTTTACGAACCAAAGCCAGAAGAACATGTTTGCATAAACATGCCACTGTGCCCCCAACTCGTGCGTATAGAATGGAATCAGGAAATCGGAGAAAGGCACCAGACCCGGATACAGAGAGGGAGGAAGCAGGTATAGAGAAAATGTTTTTGGGTCCAACGTCCGATAAAATGTTAACCGCTCCTCAGTCGCCAAATCGCCCACGAGCACTCCCATCACCGCTTTTCCTTCCTTGTTTTCTTCTGTTGATTCAGTTAAATTCAGGGACGCGGAGAAGCGTTCTTTCCAATCTGTTCCCCGCGCTACAGTCACCTGAATTGTGTCTCCGGGACTCTTGTTATCTAAGAACTCATTTAGTTCCTCAAGATTGGCAATCGACACATCATCTATTGAAACAAACACGTCCTCAGGCAACAGCCCCATCTCCTCAGCAGGCATCCCCTCAGTAACATCCGAAATGTATACGCCATTAACGACTGGTGTCAACCCGTTAACGATAAGCAGAACAGCGAGAAGGCACACTACGGCTACAATAACATTTCCTGCAACCCCCGCAGCCATAACCCTCAAAGAATCCTTAGGTTTTGCTTTGGCAATCTGCTCCTCGTCAACATCCACAAAGGCGCCAATAGGAATAATCAGAAAGAAAAGGAGTCCACTCGACTTAACTCTCAATCCACTATTTCTTGCAATAATCCCGTGTGCACCTTCATGAACCACGATTGCGCAAACTATTGCCAGCCACCCATACAAAATAGGAAGAAATGGGTTAACGCCGGGCAACAACAGATACGATGCAGGACCCAACTGACTAACTGCCTCCCCTGCACCAGGAATCCACAGCAAAGCAAACAGGCTACTGCAGAGCATGTACAACCCAAGGGCAGCCACAACAGGCACAATAACGAGGGCAACCCAAGAAATCCAACGTGAGGCGCGAAGAGACCCCAGCCTGTCAAAAACTCCACCGAAAATTTTTGTCCTGACAGTCAACAGTGGAAACTTAAATTCGATTCTACCCGGCTCAGCTTTCTCCGCTTCAACTTTCTGGTCAGCCAACGAATCCACCAAACGTTTAGTCCATTAATTTACAATCTAAATCATTAATGTTTGGTAAAAAAGGGAACATATAGATTTTTACTGGTGATGCCCACACAATAGATTTAGCGTTTAAAATAAGCCCAAACAGTTATCTGCAATATTTATTCAAAATATACAAGATTTTTAAACTTTACTTCGACATTACATTGGCTGAATGAAAAATGTTAACTGAAGAACTTGAAATGGGCGCAGTCGATTTGAAAAATGGGAAACAAACACTCATAAAACTAAAACAGAGTGAAATTTGTACGCAAGGTTTCAGACTTGACTTGAACGGAAAGATTGCAAGAGGCGTACCCCATAAAAACCAAAATGACTGCCACAGATTTTGTTATGCTGATACTTGTGATATCATATAACTCCCGTGAATAGTCTACTTTTGACAATAGAAAAAAGGGAAGCCATTCGGGCGTATATGCCACGAGAGAGAATGCTAGCGCTATTTTTGCTTCTGCGTCCCCTCTATGATAGGAGCAAAATTCTTTTCAGCTCGCCTCTTCTTGAAGCCAGCTAATTTTATAATCTCCTCTTTTTTGACGTCGCCCTTAACGAAATCAACGTTCTCCAGAAGCCTCTTTCCCTTCTCAGACCGCACTATCACCGTCGAATATCCCTCTTCGCTTCCAACTGAGCCAACAGAAACATCGGAAAGCCAGCCAACAAAGTCGTTGCAGTAAGCGCATCCACCCTGAACAGCGGTGTGGAATTCCTTTACTTTAGCTGAGTACTCCTTCCCATCAACCGTAGCTATGAATTTTCCTTTATGTATCTGTGTCTTCTCCGCCTTGTCCAAGTCAACACCCAGCAACCGTGCTGTCGCCTCTTTCAGCTTATCGTAATCGAAGGCTTCAAAACAGAACAAACCCACAATGGTAATCTCAAGGTCTGGGTATTCTTTTAGCAGCTGCTGCTGAATCTTCCTTGCTGTCCGAACCTCACAGGGAGTCCCAACAATGGCAATCTTCCTTTTCCCTTTCTCCACCAGCTCCCCAACCTTTGACATCATCTTAACTCTAGAATATTTGGTTCCACGTGCATCCAGTATATCCTCAGCGCTCTCGGCAATAACCGCCTCTGCCTTGTACCCAACTGTCCGCTTAACAACAATAGCGGCATCAAACAAGCCTCGCTCAAAGCCTGAAAGAAGCAAAGCAGTAGCAACTCCGCCGTCTTGTCCATCAACAGAGCTTTTTGCCGCAAAAATTTCACTGTGAACACCTAACAGTTCATCCCTTGTTCCTTTCAGAAACTGCTCCTCTGCAGCTTTTATGTCCTCTTCCAGCATCGGATACGTGTTCACCCGAACTTTCTTAGAGTCGGTGGGGCACACGACAGCGCATGCACCGCACCCAACGCATTCATCAGATATTGTGTGATAGGGAGCAGTAACTTCCCGTTCCACGCCGCGGTTCGCAAAATTGATAGCAGAAACTCCAACTAACTCTTCGCAAACACGCACACACAAACCACAAAGGATACAGTCCTCCTCTGGGTCTCCCACCCAAAAGCTTGGCTTCTCAACGCCATACTCCCGCGCTAAATCCTGTATTCTCTTCACGTTTGGACAACGCGCCAGCAACAACTCAAGCAGCAGCTGACGAGTCCTGAATACCTTCTTAGACTTCGTATCAACCACAAGCCCCTCGGAAACAGGGTAATTGCAGGAAGTCACAATCTTTTTTCTCCCTCGCCTATCAGTTATTTCCACAGAACAGACACGGCAAGAACCAAAAGTAGTAAGAGCCGGATGGTGACACAGGGTAGGAATGTTGATTCCAAGCTTTTTGGCAGCATCCAAAATGGTTGTTCCTTCTTTGGCTTGGACCTCAAGTCCATCTATCTTCAATGTGATTTCTTTCTTGATTCCCTCCATTTTCTGTCACCTCTTCAGCTTCGTTTCTCCTTCTTCGGTCTTTTGATTAGTCTCTCTTCTTCTGGAATTGGTGGGGGAACTGGTTCACCAGAAATTTTTTTCACTGCCCCGAATCTGGGCGGGCATACATCATAACAGGTTCCGCATTTGATGCACTTTGACTGGTCAACCACGTGAACTTTCATCTTTTCTCCAATTATAGCATCTACTGGACAATTCCGGTAACATATCGTGCATGCTTGACATTTTTCCGGGTCAATATAGTAAGACACTAGTTCTTTGCATGCTAATGCTGGACATCTTTTCTCCTTTATGTGCGCTTCATATTCGTCACTGAAATAACGGAGAGTGGTCAGCAGGGGATTCGCGGATGTCTGCCCTAAAGCACAAAGAGAAGCAACACTGGTCACCTCTGCTATTTTTTTAAGCTTCTCTATATCTCCCTCTGTTCCCTTTCCGCTAACAATTCTGTTCAATATTATGCTGGCTTGCTTCAAACCTTCTCGGCAAGGTGTACACTTCCCGCAGGATTCATCGCACAAGAAGTTCACAAAGTAGCGGGCTAACTCTACCATGCAGGTTTCCTCGTCCATTACAATCATCCCGCCGGAGCCCATCATTGAACCCAGCTTGGTGAGTTCGTCAAAGTCAACAGGAGAATCAAGGTGCTGCTTAGGAATGACTCCGCCAGAGGGACCGCCAGTTTGGACACCCTTGAATTTCTTTCCGTTCCGTATTCCTCCGCCTATCTTGTAGATGATGTCCTTTAATGGCACCCCGAAGGGAACCTCAACTAAACCAGTGTTGTTCACTTTGCCGGCTAAAGCAAAGATTTTGGTGCCTTTGCTGCCTTCAGTGCCAATGGACGCAAACCATTTAGCGCCATAATTGATTATATGGGGTATGTTAGCCCATGTCTCAACATTATTCAGTGTGCTTGGCTTATCCCAGACTCCTTTCTCGGATGTGTGGACATATTTTGGTCTCGGCTCGCCCACTTTCCCTTCTATCGCAGTCATCAGAGCGCTTGACTCGCCGGACACAAAAGCTCCCGCTCCCTTATGGATTTTAACCTTGAAATCGAATCCTGAACCGAGAATGTCTTCACCCAACAGCCCCCGTTCTTCTGCTTGTTTAATGGCGGTCTCCATGTTCTCTACTGCAAGCGGGTATTCCTGCCGCACATAGATGAATCCCTCATGCGAGCCTATCGCATAAGCTCCTATAATAAGTCCCTCAAGGATGGAGTGTGGGTTTCCTTCCATCAGTGCTCGGTTCATAAAGGCTCCCGGGTCTCCTTCGTCGCAGTTTACGATAACATATTTTGGTTCTCCTGGTGCATTTCGGCTAGATTCCCACTTTCGGTAAGTTGGGAAGCCGCCTCCGCCACGACCACGAAGGGTGGAGTCCTTTACTGCTTTCATTACCGTCTCCGGAGTCATTTTGAAGAGAGCTTTTGCTAATGCTGTGTAACCGCCGATAGCCAAGTAATCCTCTAATTTCTTTGGGTTGATTTTGCTGTTGTTTTCCAGAAGAAGCCTGTTTTGATACTTGTAAAATGGGACTTCAGACAGATATCGTGCCCTTTTTCCAGTAACTTGATCAGTGTAAAGCAGCCTTTCAACAATTTCGTTGTTAATCAATGTTTTCGACACGATTTCGGGTACATCACTCGCCTTCACTTGGAAATAGTAAATCTCCTCAGGGTAGATGACTATTCTTGGACCCTTTTCGCAGAACCCCAAGCAGCCTGTTTCTTTAATTTCTACTTTGCCTTCCAAGCCCTGTTTTTTTAATTCCTCATCAAAAGCTTCAAGGACCTTTTGCACACCAAGAGCTTGACAGCCTGTGCTCACGCAAACTGCAACAGCTAGTCTCTTCGGATCTTTTTTGGCGCGTATATCTTCCCCGAGTTTTTCCAGATCGGAGAGAGAATTTAGTTTCTTCATCATTTTCACTTCTGTTATTCACAGCTAGAAAGTATCTTTTCAACTTTTGCTGAATTGACTTTTCCAAAATATTTTCCATCTATTTCGATAACTGGCCCCGAGGCGCAGCAACCCAAGCAGTTGACTGTCTCTAAGCTAAACTTACTGTCGCTTGTTGTTTCACCCGGTTTAATTCCCAGTTTATTTTCTACGGAATCCAGAATTCTCGGTGCTCCGCGAATATAACAGGCAGTGCCGACGCACACTCTTACAAGATGACGACCTATAGGCTTGAGACTTAATGCAGTGTAAAAACTTGCAACCCTAAATATTTGACTGTACGGAATTTTAAGGCGCTCGCTGATTCTTTTTATCGCCTCCTTTGGTATCCAATTAAGCTCGTGTTGGATGTCCAGAAGTAATTGAATCAGCATCCCTTTTTCATTTCCGTATTTGTCTATGATTTGATCTATCTTGTCTTCATACATGACAGCTTCAGCTCTTTTTCGGAAGCTAAGCACAATTCCTATTAGATAAAGGTTACAGATTCGCTTTTCTAATTTGTGACACAAAAAAGGAAAATATAGGGTACACTTGTTGGATTAAGCATATTGACCTTAATTGCACTTTTTCGGAATTCCACACTCATGAAGTGATGTGCTCACATGTCTCATAGGAGGTTGGAAGCCATGGAATCACCCGGATTGAAGGCGCTTTAAGATTATTCAGGATGGCAGTATTCAGCAAAAGTGGCGTAATTGATTCGATTAACCGAGAATTCTGTAGGGGACCTGCCTTAAGCGGTCTAAAGTTAGGTATCTCACAGATTAGTTTAGCAACCTTCTTGGTGGCGGAATCATCATTGCTTGCCACAAAAACGTCGATGTTCAGAACTGCATCCAGATTGTTCAGGTAAGCTGCTGGCACTGTATGTAATGTAGATACAACCGGAGTTGGTTTGATGAGTTCTTGGATTAGCTCGGCTGCCGATTTTTCTTCGTCTCTAGCTGCGTCCTTCACAGGAATTGGAGTGTATACATAGAATTTTCCTCTTTTTTTAATCGGAACAACCGTTGACACGACAACCTGTTTAGGACTAAAACAGTCCCGACATTCTGATATAAAAGACAAAATAGCCGCAGGGGGAATAGCGACCACTATCGTTTCAGCCTCTTTTATTATGGAGCGGTTAAGTGCCCCCTTAATACTGCCAGCCAGTCTATTCTGATAGAATCCTCTGGCAATTTGAGTCAACTCTTTTGCAGTTTCTCGAGCTTTGTCAGAAGACCTAGAGCCAATAAGAATGTCATGCGTTTTAGCCCACCTCAACGCTAGGCCTCTGCCCATTTGTCCTGTCCCACCGATTATACCTATTTTCAAGAAAATCCCTCAACACCAATTAGGTTAATGAAAAGGTTATTGACTTGAGTTTATTGCTAGAGAATATAAAGAGTTTTCTCTAGAAATCTACATTAACAGCATCATTGAGAGTGTTTTCTTAAACAATAAATCTCGGTCAATCTATCACAATTTGAACGCTCTTACCGGAGAGTTTTGATGCAAGTTTTTCTAACGCTCTTTTCTGTTCATTAACTCTCGTGCCTGCTTCTTTATGCTTTTTCTCGAATCTAGCATCTCTGGCTTTAAGAAGCCTCTTTCGTGTTTGCAGATCTTTTAGTCGATCCTGTAACTCTGATCTTTTGTCTCTAGTTTTGCTTATTGCCCCTGATGTTGACAACTCGTGTTTTTTGCTGAAAGCTTCACTGCAATTCTGATGAAGCGACAATAAAGAATTCTTGTTTAAAATCCGGTTTATCTGGTCTTTCGCCTTTCTCAAGCGACTTGATTTCAGTTTCAGTTTTTTGTTATCCAAAGCAGCGTCTATCTTTTGAAGAATGCTTCCAAGAAGAGGGTACCCCTCTTTCTCCGTCGCCAAAGCTTTGAAGGGATTTGTCAAGTATTGGTCAAGCTTCTTGATTTCCTCGGGCAAAAGACTATAACCGGGGTTACTAGCTAATGTTTGAAATTTCAGAAACGGTTTTTGGAGATGCCGCAATTCCCGTTTAACTTTGCCCCTCAATTCTTTGATTCTTTCGTTTATTTGAACAAGTTCAACCACTTCATCTTTAGTATGTATCATCTGCAGTTTCTGCTGTGTTTCTGCTATCTTCTTCTCAACAAGTTCCCGTCTGCGTTTCCTGTTCTCTTTCGCCTTTTCAATTTTCTTTAATTCTTCCAATGAATCACGTAACTCTTCAATCTTAGAAGAGACTCCTTCAGCAGCTGCAGCCTCAGCATAATCGTCCGACAAAAAGTTAGTTAGATCTTGAAACGAATCATCTGCCCTCTTTAATGTTACATCAAATCTTCTGCGAGATATTATAAAGTAGGGGGAAATAGCTCGGAACCATTTTGCTCTCTCTTTACCGATTGTTTTCAGAGTTTTTCCGATTTGTTCACGAGTTTGATGAAGACTTTCTCCGGAGATTTCTTCGGGAATGCTTACTTCCTCAACTAGATCAGCAAACTTTCCGGCGAGTTTGTGGAGGGCTTTTGCGCGGCGATACGTTTTGCGGCTGCCTTTCGCTATCTCTTTTTCTGCGTCATCTAACAGTTTGTCGCAACTTTCTAGGAGGTCTTCAAGCTTTTCGTGGATGTCTTCAAGCAGCTCTTTTGCGTCTGCCCTCAGGGGTTTGACTATAGAAGTTGTTTCTTGTGTCAGCCATTCGTTGAGGTCGCTGAGCGGTATCTCAAGACTTTCTGGCATAAACTTTGTTCCACACTTTATTTTAAGATTGAAACGAATTCTTTAAAACCTTTTGTTGAAAACAGAATTATACCCGTTTATGGGTAGTTACTCTTAAATAAGTTAAGAAGCTAGAAGCAAACTGCCGGAAGATTAACCATGAACATCAACAGACCAACAATAAAAATCGCAGGCGCCACCCTACTAGCGCCACTAACCGTAATCATGCAAGCTCTACCACCAATTTTTCTAACACCATGGATGCTAAGAATAGACCTAGTTGCCATTCCATGGATGATCTGCTGGATAATCTTCGGACTAAAGCCTTCCCTCTTATGTCTGCTAATCAGCGCGCCACTCGTAGGATTTGTTGGTCCCTTCGCCGGAGGCGCAATTGGAGCAACCATGAAGCCCTTAGCAAGTATCTGGATGTTTCTCATTCCCGCCATTTTCGCGTGGAAACTAGGCGGAACAAAACAACTTTTAGACAACAAACGCCTTTTCGTTTTAGCGGGAGTTTTAGCACTCATTGTACGAGCCGTAGTTACGGTGGTTGCCAATTTCTACTTTGCATTACCCCTATTCTATAACATGACGCCAGATGCAATAATCGGCATGTTTTCAGTGACAAAAAACATAAGCTTCTTCGGAAGCTCACTGGGTCTTATCGGATTAGGAGCATACATCGGTGAAGTGGCTTTCTGGAACACTATACAAGGAATAATAGATTTGATTGTATCTCTAACACTTGGACTAATAATTTTTCAAAGAATTCCAGCGTTAGCAGCCGAACAAGATAACAACAAAAGCGCGTGATTCCAGCTTTTCATTTTCCAAAAGGCTTTAGTGAACAATAGACATGAGATAATAGTGGGGAAGTTACATGAAGTTAGTATTAGCGATAACCGGAGCCAGCGGCGTCATCTACGGCAAACGGCTACTAGAAGTATTACATAACAAAAAAGTTGAAACACATCTAGTCATCAGCCAAGCCGCAGAAAAAATAATTGCACACGAACTTGGCACCGCCAAAGAATCCCTTGAAAAATTGGCTAATCACGTCTACGCAGTGAATGATTGGAGTTCCCCGATTGTCAGCGGCTCATTCAAAACGGATGGCATGATAATTGTTCCCTGCAGCATGAAAACAATGGCGGGAATCGCTAACGGATTCGCAGAAAACGTAATCTTGAGAGCAGCCGATGTGACACTTAAGGAAAAAAGGAAAATGGTCCTTGTG
>CBFCZR010000010.1:0-22125 GCA_965602795.1 Candidatus Bathyarchaeota archaeon
ATGATGGCATCAGCCTTGTTCTGTCCTCAGATAACACTGTTGTTTCCTGTAACATAAGAGACAATGGAGTTGGCATCCGGATTATGAACTCTTCCATCACACCCCTCATTACTTGGAATAACATAACAAGCAACGGCATAGGCATCCACCTCGAAGCTTCTTCAGCACCTATTCAATACAACAACATAGCAACCAATGGAATTGGCATCCAGCTAGCAGGCTCAGACAACATAATAGACCGTAACAACTTCATTAACAATACAAAACAGGTTTACGACGTCGCATGGGATAATCCAGAGATGTCTCCCTCAGTCAATACTTGGTATTCTGGCGACACAGGTAACTACTGGAGCGACTACAATGGAACAGGAGCATATGAAATTGATGAAAACAACAAAGACAACTTTCCGGTTATGAAACCCTTCACAATTCCCCCGCCCACATGCCCACCGGACACAACAACCGGCGATTTCACAACATCCAGCATTTTATGGTCCGCGATAATAATTACCGCGATTGCAGTAGTCTTAGTGGTCTATTTTGGGAAGATAAGAAACACTGAAAAAAACAGAAAATAAAGTTTCCAAGATGACGCCACTGTCACTCGATATTTACTATGTTTGCAGTTGCTCTGGTTATCTACAAAGGGAGACCTGCCCAAAACAGCTTGGATGGTCAAAAAATAAATCTATCCTGTTAGAAATAATACGTGTTGAAAACTTCTGCAGGTAGAGTGAAGCTTTCTCAGAAATAGGGCTTGGGATAATACATTGAAGATAGTTGCTGCGGACTCTGGAGCCGCAATATTAAACGACAAATTTGAGCCTGTGACTGTTGTTGCTGCGGTGGCTATTCTAACAGCGCCGCCATACAAGAGAGCAAGTTATGTGCTAGCTGACCCCATCTTCGCCGACGCAGATAATGGATATCATCTGATAGTCCATGAACTGGAGCTCTGTCAACAACTTTTGAAGAGTGTGAAGGCGGATGTGGTGCATCTGGACATGTCTCTACGTGGATTGAACTTGGAAGAGCTTTCCGCGGTGGATGTTTCTGCAATGAAAAAATCCCGCAAAGCAAAGAAACAGATTCTGAAAATTCTGCCCAACCTAAGAAGAACGTCATCAAGCATCTTGCGGACTTACGGCATAAACGTTCTGGCATTTGGAAAAGAGAGTATCCCGGTTAGAATAGCTGAACTGACTTCAGGCGCCCACGCTATCCGCTACGCTGCAGAAAAAGCAATCAAAGAAAACACCAAGTTGAAGCTTGGGCTTCCCACCAAGTGCCAACCAAAACTATTCAAAGACAAGGTCGGATTGCAGTCTTTGATGCCTACAGAAAACGAGGTGACTGGCTACGCTAAATGCAACAGCGACATTTTGGAGGGCGTCCAATTTTCGGATATGCTTAACCCTTGTGCCCGAGGCTACAAAATGCTGGAAATAACCCCACTCTAATAACAAACTATCCAATCAGCCTGTTTGTGCAGCATCAACAATAATTTTGGCAGCGGTTTCTAAACCATCCCACTTCATGACTTTCTTCTGGATTTGCTCTGCTCTCTCTTGGAACTGGTCGTTATCCAAAATTTTTCTGACAGTCGCAAGAAGAACCTTCTTGTTAAGGTCTTCCTGATTGACTATCTCGGCGACTCCTAGTTCAGCCGCCTTTTTTGTGTTGTTAAGTTGCTCGGTGTGGTTGGGGGTGGGAACAAGAATCTGTGGCTTGCCATAACAAACTGACTGAGACAATGTTCCATGTCCACCCCTAGAGACAACAACATCGCATGCTTTCAGGTATTCGAAACGGTTAGGAATCCACCCGTGAACCATCAGGTTTCCATCAGTGACAGGCTCCTCTGAAGCCTTAGGATAACCCAGAGACATAACTATCTGGTAATCCTCTGGAAATTTGTTGAAGATTTGCCGCAGTAACCCCGTGAAATAGGCACGTTCCTTGGTGGGTCCGCTTATGGGCGCAAAAATCAGAGGCTTATCCTCTGCTAAACCCAGCTTATTTCTAAGCTTCTTTTTGTCTGGCAGGTCGTCGGGGCGCACAGAAAGAATGGGACCTATAAAGTTGATTTTTTTGTGGTAAGCCTTCGGGATATGGAGGTTTTTGGTTGAAATTGTGTAGGGGGCTGGAAAATCTGGAATCAGAGCTTGGATTGCGCTCGCCCATATTTTTCCGATAATCGTCAAGGTTGAGGCGTCTGCTATTCGGGCAAGCCTCAGGAACCGTTTTCGCCGAGGAATAACTACCTGAAATTGATTCAAAATGCAGATTTTAGGTATCGCCAAAGCCTTTGCAGCCATAAGAGAGGACGCCCGCGAATCCGAAACCACAACATCAGGCTCAAAAGCCTTCATAAAACCGATTTCCCTGTCAACCTGCTTCATGAAAGTGAAGACGCCCTTGAAGGGTCCAGGCTTCACTGTTGTCTGCCTGAAGTCGATGCTTCCGTCAGGCTTAACCGCGACGCCGAGGGCAGGAGCCTTCACAACCTGGAAGCCTTCCTGCTGAACGTATCTGACGCCCTCTCGGTAAGTGGAGAATAGAATTTGGGCTCCGCCCCTTTCCAGCCTCCGTGCTATGGGAATACAGCGACCAACATGTCCTAGTCCCACGCCAGAAGGAGTGAATAGAATCCGCATGAGTTGTAGTTTCCTCTAAATTTTTTTGTGTTTAATTTGACCTTTGGGTGAGGTTTCCTCAAAAATTATCGCTTGGAACCTGTATATTTTTGTATCCTTCATTAGCCAACTGTCTGGCGGTAGCCCTGCCTTCATGGAGCATTGACACAGAAACTCTTCCTCATTCCAGTTCCATTCAACTGGCACTTGGGGCAGAAGCAAACCTTTACTGTAACTTTTTTCGGTTATGAGTCCGTCGCGTCCAACCTTGATTTTCGAGTGATAATCCATCGGCTTCTCGGCGGTGACCCGTTCAGGCGGAGTTAAGACGCTGACTTCAAAGGTTATGTGGTCAAGTTCTTGTGCGGTGACTGGCGGGAAGCGGGGGTCTCGGGTTGCAGCGCTGAGGGCGGCCTCTATCACCGCCTTAGCGAGCGGTGTGGTGGGGTAAGGGAGACCAATACACCCCCTCAAGCTCTTCGCTCTATCACGAAAACTGTTCAACGTAACAAAAACCCCTGCTTTTTCCATCAGCTTGGATGAAATGTCCTCGGGAACCTGCAAGACTTTCCCGTTTTTCAGGTACTTGGTTACAGTTTGTCTAGCTAACCTGACTAGAAACTTGCCTTCTTCGAGTGTCAACTGAAACGTCACCTTGTTTCTCTCCTATTTATGAAACAATTCATTGCTGACGGTATTAAAGTTTCTAAACTATATTCCAGTAAACTCTGAAGACTTGAGCTGATTTCATTTACAATTAGAAGTTGTGCGCGAATTATTGTTTGCAAAAATTGATGGATATATTTTATATAGTAGAATAAAGAGAAAGGGGGAACCGTTGGGCGATTAGAAATGAAGAAAAAAATCTTGATAGTGTTGCTTTCAGTATTCCTGTTATCTGCAATGACCGTTTCAGTTCTGGCTCAAGACCTCGATGTAGGTGTCGAAGTAGGCGACTGGTTCAAATACGAAGCTAAAGTCACTCAATGGGAAAGTGAAGCGGAATTTCTTCCAGAGGATTATATGGGTCCATTAACCTTGGCCGACAATGAGACAAATTATATTCTATACACTGTTACGGACATAACGCCTGTTGATGGTGGTAACAACGTAACCTTCACAGTCACATATAACTGGAAAAACGGGAGTGAAACAGAAGGGACCTACGAAGAAAGCGTAACCACTGCGAACCAGCAAATATTTATGATCGGCGCAAACATGTCAGAAGGTGACTTGGTAAGCGATACATTTGATTTCTTAGGCATGGGCTTTTTTGATTATCCACCACGGTACATAAATGAGACAATCGATCGTGAATATCTTAATACAACAAGAGAAGCGAATGTATGTGAATATTCTATTGACCTGATGGGCACTCCTTATACCTACACATATATGTGGGACAAAGCAACTGGGATGCGTGTTTATTACGAAAACTGGGGAGACGTACCTGACACGTTCGGAACAGCGTACACATACACTGTTGTATGGGAACTAGTAGATTCAAGCGTTGAAGATTTGGTAATACCTGATCTTACAGGACCAGTCATGGTGTTAACGTTAATTGCAATTACGCTCCCAATAATCATTCACAAACGAAAAACACTAAAACACTGACCACAGCTAAACAGCTGTCTATCCTCTTCTCTTTTTTGTAGTCTATACGATGTCTAAAACTAGTTTTTTCTTAGTTCTTAATCCAAATTTTGAAAATTGACGTAATAGCCTTCTAATGTGGAACAAGAATTTCAGAAGGAAGATTTTCAAGAGACAACTGTGCTCTTTTCTTGGATTCCTTCCTTTGTGATTGTCAGGAAATCCACGCCGTCGCCGCTCATTACGTCTCGGCGTACAGCAGATTTTATGGCTCGCAGCACCAGTTCCTTCGCGTCTTTCTGGGACATGTTGTCTTTATATCCTTCCTCCAAAACTCCAGTGGCAATCTGGGCTCCTGAGCCTACAGCAGCATATTTGTCGGGTAACAGAGACCCAATAACGTCGAGCACGTATATTGATGGTCCGTCATCGTCCACTCCGCCTACAATTGTCTGGGTAATCAAAGGAATCATACGTCTGTTAAAGAGAACATTCGACATCATTTTGGCGGCTGATTTCACAGCCATCGGTCTCTTAGCGTCTAACTTGAACAATTTTGCGTACGCCTCTATCTCCCGCACCAGAACTTGCATGTCAGAGACCAAGCCTGCGCATGCTGCGCCGATTCGGTCAGTGAGTTTGAAAACCTTTTTCACGGTTTTGCTCATTATCATGGAGCCGTAGGTAACTCTTTTTTCTGAAGCTAAAATCACGCCGTCAGCATAAACTAGGCCAATAGTGGTGGCTCCGGGCATGAAAAAGCGAGCTTGGGCTTCATCACTCAAACGTTATTCCTCCAATTCAATGCAATAATGACCTGAAAGGCACTTTTAAACTTAATTGATTTTCTTCCAGAGGGATTTAAACCCTAGAATGTTTTGCTCTTCGTCATATTTTTAGGGAATTACGTAACGTCTGTATTCCGTGCATTGTTTTCTCTACCAACCTGAACTTTTGGATGCAGATGATTAACAGGATGTAGATGAGAATCCAGGCTACAAAAAGCAATTCCGCGTGGACATTGTGGAAAGTCTGCGCAGCATCCAGCCCTTGGTTCCTGAGGATGTAAAAGTAGACAATTATCCTCAATATGTTAACGGCGTATGTTCCAATTGCTCCGCCAATGAAGTAAACCAGCTTACGAAAACGTGAGATGTCAGACTTTTTGAATAGCAACAAAATGATTAACGTGTAAAGAAATAGGCTGTGAACGCCCGCACATGGCCAAGCAATGCCTACAGAAAACGATCGACCGCCGGCTTGCGTTCTTATAACTGGCATAGCGTCTACTCCCGGCGAAAAGGATAGGAAGAAGCTGTAACCCAAAATGTCAAGCAAAGCAGCTGCACATGCGGCTGTGGGAAGCGCTAACATCTGGAGAGGTTTAAACACTCCGTAGGGGAACATGACGTCTATCATGTATATGATGCTGATCCCCGCGCCAAGAGCTAATGTGATGGAGAAAGCCTTCAAACCTGCTTTTCCATATGCTAACAGTACCGTAGCTAGAAAAGAAATTGTGAACACAACATATTCCATTGCGATGGGCCAGTCTCCCTCGAGAATAAGCCTCCAATAATCGGAATTTGCTCTCCAGTATTCACCGCGAAGCATGTCACCAAAGTTCATAACCGCTTGATCGAAACCCAAAAAGTTAACACCGATAACATAAACCAGTGGAATAATTGCGCATATCAAAATGGCTAGAATCTTGAAGATGCTTCTAGGCTTGGTTTCCGGGTCACTTTTTGGCTGTTTATCTAAGTTCAATGAAGACTCTAGAACAAAAAGCCACAAGAAGAACAGGAGAAACAGTCTTCCTTTCCAAGTGTAGTCAAAGTAAAATCCCCTTTCATTGAACAGGGCGATGCTTTCAAGGTTAAAGTAATCTAGAAATATCAACAGACCTATTGCAGCGATAAAACAGGCTAGCAAAGAAGCGTGGAGCCACCATTTCTTTATCATTTCGTAGTTAGGACCCATTAACGATCACCTTGAGTTTGAACACATTCATAGCGGGGGCGAGCATAGCAAGTTTTGACTTATGTTGGTAGATTACCCAATTATAATTTGCTATTCCACATTGAGGTCTAGACGAATTAAGCCTCAATAACTTACCTATATCCGTCTTGTTCATGGTATTATAATCGCCAGGATAGGAAAAGATAAAGGTAGCGAGTTTTGTATTGGTAAAAACTATGTAAGAGCCGAAAATGTTATCTGTCTATAGATAGGAATAGGTCTTCAACTGGGCGAAAATTAGGGTGAAACTGTGCTAATAGATCTGTCAATTCTGACTATTGTGACAACGATATACACAACAATTTACTATTGCATGTGGCTGGCTCTATCTATTATCCATGTTAGTAGAAAGGATGAAAAACCTGTAGACATAAAATTTAATCCACACGGTCCCCGAGTCAGCATTCTCCTTCCATGCAGGGATGAAGAATCTGTAATTTCATCAGTTATTGAACAGACCTTAAACCAAACCTATGATAACGTAGAGATAATTGTGATTGCACACAACTGCAAGGACAAAACAGCTGAGATTGCACGACAGTACAAAGACTCAAAAGTCAAAGTTTGCGAACTAAAAACGGAAGAAACTGGCAAGGGTTTGGGTTTGGTGCACGGGGCCGAAGTTGCAACTGGGGACATAATCATTTACTTTGACTCCGACAGCATTATACCTGAAGATTACGTCGAAAAGATTGCAAAGCTAATGGAATCAAAAGGTTACGACCTTGTCCAAGGAAAAATTGTCGGAGCAAATCCAGAATATAACAACCTTTGTTTCCTTCAGCATATGGAAAACCAAATCTTTTTGAGCATGTTTTGGGGCGGAAAACAGAAAGTTGGGTTGCCGAGTGGTCTCGGCGGAACCGGTGTGGCAATAAGGACATCGGCTTTAGAAAAAATTGGCGGTTTCAGAAATGTTTTGATAGAAGACTTTGACTTATGTTTACGCGCCCAAATGGCTGGACTTAAAATCGGATACAGCAAAGACGCCATAATCTATGATGAGAAAGTGCCTCACTACGACATGATGATTAGACAGAGAAGCCGTTGGATTTCAGGGCACTTCCAATTAATCTCTGAGTTTGCAAAAAAAAGGCTGCTCCCGAAATTGCTTATAAAAAATCCAGTGGACTTTTTCCAGCTACTTTCTCCTTTCTATACGCTTTGCTTGTGGAGTGGAGTATTTCTCGGTTTGATAACCACAACTGCAAACCATTTGAGCGCGGCCGGATTTTGGAATGTCTGGGTAACTTCTTTTTATATTCCCTTAGAATTTTTCGTTATTCAAACAGTGATATTACAGGTATTCTATATTTTGGTGCTGAAGAAGGAGTGCAAAAATAATAAGGAGCTCATAAAGTCGATTGTGTTTTTGCCCTTATTCTATGTGTATTCCATGCATTGGTTCTGGGTGGTCCTGAGAACAATATTCCGCAGACAAAAAACAACATGGGCTGAGACCAAGACTGCACATGGATTCAGGTGACGCCATTATGGGGAGATACATTGAGAAAAAAAGCGGCGTTATCTGGATTATACTCACGCTTTTGCTGTTCTTCGATATATTCGGCGCCATTCTTGGAGAGCTACTTGTAGCCTTTGCAATAGTGGTGGTGATAGGTGTTGCTATTTGGGTTGCAACACTTATCCGAAGACAGTTATCCAACAGATAAACAGTTAGCCCACAAACTTTTTGAAGCCAATATTCTACAGCAACTCGTCCATCCTGTTAACGAAAGAGCGGCAAACAGGTTGAATCTTCAACCTTAACGCTAGCCTGAGGGTATATATAATTACGAGTTACTTATTTTTGGTCAGAGACACATTTTAGTATTGAACGTTTACGGTGGAGGAAATGACAATGAAGAAGATTGGTTTGGTGACGAGTGGCGGGGACGCTCCGGGCATGAATGCGGCTATCCGAGCGATTACCCGTGTCGCCATTTCACAGGGTTTAGAGGTTTTGGGTTTCGAGAAAGGATGGGAAGGCTTACTGACCAACACGTTTAGGCAGTTAACTCGCCGGAATGTCGGTGGGATACTTCATCTGGGAGGCACAATTCTTCGCACATCAAGAAGCCCAGAGTTCAGGAAAAAGGAGGGGGTCCGGAAGGCTGCGGAAACTCTTGCCTCGAACAATATTGATGGACTAGTTGTGATTGGCGGTGACGGTTCTATGCATGGAGCCTTGGAACTAAGCAAAGAAACAGATGCTTTGATTGTAGGGGTTCCGGCGACAATCGACAATGACGTGGTTGGAACTGACGAGACTATAGGTTTTGATTCTGCAGTGAACACGGCGATAACGGAAATAGACAAGATACGCGATACAGCGAACTCTCATGACAGGATATTTATTGTTGAAGTTATGGGCAGGAAACGGGGCTTTCTGGCTTTAACGATTGGGTTGACGGCTGGGGCTGAAATAATTTTGGTTCCAGAGGTGAAATACCCTTTAGACAAGATAGTTAAGACGTTAGAGAAGAACGCTGCTAAGGGCAAGAAATCAGGGATTATTGTGGCTGCGGAGGGAATCGGCGACACCCATAAGCTAATGCGGGAGATTGAGAAGGAGGCGGGGGTAGAGGTCCGGTTAAGCGTTACGGGTTACGCCCAGAGAGGAGGCAACCCCACAGCCAGAAGCAGGCTCCTAGCCAACCTGTTCGGAAACAAAGCCGTGGAACTGCTGATGAACAAACAGGGAAGCAGGATGGTTGCCTTGCAGAAAGGAAAAACAACAAGCATCGAACTGGAAGAAGTGTGCAAAACAGAAAAACAGTTAGATGTGAGCTTGCTAAAACTTGCAGAGACGCTAGCAACCTAGACTGATTTGACCCATTCTCTGAGAAATGATGTTGGATAAACAGCCCGAAAAATGGCAATTTTAAAAAGCCTCTTCGTGTTTTTGTGTTCATGGGGTAACTGTTTTGGAGATAACAAAGGTTAGTGAGACCTCTATTTCTAAGAATCCGCATGGTGTAGACGCTAGAAAGATATATGATCATGAAAATGCGCAGGTCATTGTTTTAACTTTGCAGCCAGGCGAATCCTTGAAGCGGCACATAACTCCAGTTGATGTTTTCTTCTATGTCCTAGAAGGCAAGGGCGTAGTGGAAGTTGGAGATGAGAAAAAGGAGGTCTCCAAAGACACAATCATCCACAGCCCAGCCAAGATAATCCACTGCTGGCACAACAAATCAAACAGCAAACTAAGAATAATGGTCGCAAAAACGCCAAAACCCACCGAATCAACAATTCTGCTCTAGCCCCCTTTTTCATATTAGGCTCCTAATAGAGGTACATTGTTGAAAGCAGTCTTTTTTCGGAAAAACCGAGCAACGAAAGATTAAATGGTTTATGGATAAGTTGTGCGAAAGAGTTAGAAAGGGGTAAAACTTACCTACTTCTCTGCAGCCAAGAAAATAGGTTGTTGACGTTGTCGAAGAAAGTTACTGAAATCTTTGAAGAGGCTAAAGCTGAGGGAAGGAACTTTCTCCTTGAGCATGAAGCCAAAACCATTTGTAAAGAGTATGGAATCCCAGTTACAGAATTGAAGATGGCGAAAACCGCGGAGGCGGCGGCGAAGTTCTCCGAGGAAATCGGGTACCCCACAGTTCTCAAAATCGTTTCTCTGGATGTGCTCCACAAATTTGACGTAGGCGGGGTAATCCTTAATGTCAACAGTCGGGAAGAAGCCAGAAACGCCTACAACAAAATCATAGAAAGCGTGAAGAAACATAAGCCAGACGCAAAAATTGATGGAATCCTAGTTCAGGAAATGGCGCCTCCCTCAACAGAGGTCATAGTGGGTGCAATCAAAGACCCACAGTTTGGGCCAACTTTGATGTTCGGCTTCGGCGGAATCTTCGTGGAAGTGATGAAAGACGTGGCATTCAGAATTGCCCCAATAACTGAGGAGGACGCCCCGCAGATGATTACGGAAATAAAGGCGTATCCTATCCTCCAAGGCTACCGTGGTCAACCACCCGCCGACATAAACGCCCTAACGAAAATCTTGGTGAACACCTCAAGGCTGGTGATGGACCACCAAGAAATTAAGGAACTCGACCTAAATCCTGTAATGGTTTATGAGAAGGGAGCAAAAACGGTCGACGCAAGAATCATACTGGAACAAAACCCTTAACCACCACCATCACGAAACCTTTTTCCATCTCGTCTCATGATGAGAAACTAATCAGAAAAACAACCAAGCCCAGCGTAGGAAGTGAACGAAAATATCTGACTCCACTCAGCAAGAAATCGAAAGACTGAACCAAGAGTTAACCCCGCTTAAGGAAGAACGAAACAAACTGAACAGGGAAGCAAAAAAGTGGGCTGAAAAGAGAACCGCCATCCACGAAAAAATCAGAAATCTACGAAAAGAGGCAAGCAGCATCAAAGAAAAAAGAGACGCCTTAAACGCGAAGGTTCAAGAACTGAAAAAGCTGCGCGATCAGGTGAAGATTAAAAGCAGAGAGAAGCGCGACAAAATTTTGGAATTACAAGAGAAAATCAGAGAGTTAAATGAAAAGAGACCGGAAGGAAACCTGCGGCAGATAGAGAAGGAAATCGAGAAGATCGACTGGAAGATTCAAACAACATCTCTGCCGTTAAATGAAGAACAGACCTTAGTTAACAGGGTGAAACAGCTTGAAGCCCAACTTTCAGTTCAGAGGCAAACAAAAAAACTGAAAGAACAGCTCCTTGAGCTGAGAAGCAGAGAGAAAAGCTTTGGGCTTGAAGCAAAAAACCTTCACGAAAAACTTTCTGAACTGGCTGAACAGAGCCAAAAATTCCATGAACAGATGCTTGAGGCATTAGACAACGCCCGCAAACTCCAAGTTGAAGCCGACGACTTTCACCAAAAATTTGTGGAAACCAAACAGCAAGCCCAGAAGACACATCAACAATGTGTCGAACTTGGAGAGAAAATCAGAGCCATCAGACAAGAGTTGAAGCAAGAAGCTGATAAGAAGCAGGCTGAACGTCAGAGTAAAACTCAGAAGGAGCTGGAGAAGAGGGCTTTAGAGAAGCTGAAACGTGGCGAGAAGTTGTTGTGGGAAGAATTTCAGATTCTGGCTGAGAAAGGGCTGCTTTAATTTCGACTCATTCATAGACAAAGCTTTTTCATGGAATCTGAATAGAAAAAATAAAGATAAGATTAAAGTGTGCCTCCAAACAAAGTGGTAATGTAGTGGACTAAATATGCCGACAGCAGACAAGGCGGAGCGCATTCTTGTTCTATGTGTTGACAGGGACGACGATCTAGGCATGAAAGCAGGAATAAACACGCCTATCCTGGGAAGAAAAGAGAACGTGAATGCCGCTGCGAGCTTAGCTCTCCGAGACCCTGAGGAAGCTGACGCCAATGCCATGTTCGAAGCTGTCCGCATCTACGACAACCTGAAGAAGAGTGCCAAGGGAAAAGAAGAACATGAGGTTGCAACCATCGCAGGCTCCGACTTGACCGGAGTGGAAGCTGACAGGCAACTGGTATCCGAGTTAACTGATGTTCTTGAAGAGTTCAAGGCAACAGATGTTATTCTTGTTACCGACGGATACACTGATGAGATGGTGTTGCCGCTTATCGAATCAAGAGTGCCGGTTACTTCTGTTCGAAGAATCGTGGTGAAGCACAGCAAATCCATCGAAGAAACAGCTGCCCTCTTTACGCGATACATGAAAATTCTTGTAGAGAACCCCCGATATTCCAGAATGGTTCTTGGTCTCCCAGGAATCCTCCTTGTGGTATTAGGTGTGCTAGCAATCTTCAATTATTTGGCGTATGCTGTACAAGCCCTAGCCGTGGTCGTTGGGGCGTTCCTTGTCATAAGAGGCTTCGGACTCGACAAAGCATTTCATAACTTTGTTAAATGGGTAAGGGACTACTCTCCTCCCCCATTCACTGTGCAGATAACAAACTTTTCAGCGCTTGCAGGAATCTTGCTGATTCTTGTTGGCGGCTATCTGGGAGGAACTGCGGTGGCAAATGTTGCTAACAGTTTAGTAGATCCATTTGGACATGTTCCAAGACTTATCGGAGAGTTCCTTTATGGAGCAACATACCTCATCGCCATCGGAATATGCGTTACATTGTCAGGCAGGGCGGTTCGATGGTTCTTTGAGCGGGACTTACGGTTGTGGCGTACCATCGGCATAGTAGTTGGAGTCGCCGTGTCTTCAGTTATGTTTGTTCAGGTTTCACAGATACTAATCAACCCGGAATTTGATTACAATCGCTTGCTTGTAGCCATCGTTGGGGGAATATCAGTGATCGTGTTTACAGTCTTAACTGTGCTATTTTTCCGTAGAAAATACAGAGGCTACTTTGAAGAGACAGAAAAGGAGATAGAGGGCTTTGAGGAAAGCTGACGGCAGATTAGTTTGGATACCTTAAAACGTCTCCATGATAGAAGTGTAATACCGGAATCAGTTAAATCTCTGTGGTAAAAACTATGCTTGAAGGTTTGCTCTCTCTTCTTGGAATCTACAAATTATATGAGAAGTGGCTTTGGCTCCAAGTCAAAGAGGGAAAAAAACCGGAGCATGTAGCCATAATCCTCGACGGAAACCGAAGATGGGCTGCCCACAAAGCTTTAATCCCTTGGATTGGCCATCGCCACGGCGCCAACAAAATCGATGACCTGATGGATTGGTGCATAGAACTGGATGTGAAATTCATCACTCTGTATGCTTTTTCAACTGAAAACTTTCGCCGTCCCGAGGAAGAGGTGGAGGAAATTATGAATTTGATTGAGGAAAAACTGCATGCGATTCTTGAGAATAAGAGGATTCACGAAAACAAAATCAGAGTTAAAGCCATAGGACGTGTTGACCTTTTACCTAAATCGATGCAAGAAGTGATCAAGCGCGTAGAAGAATCAACAAAAACGTATAATGACCGATTCCTGAATGTGGCCCTAGCTTATGGTGGAAGAGCGGAAATCGTTGACGCAACAAAAAAGATTGCTAACAAAGTGAAAAACGGAAAACTGAAACTCGAGAAAATAAACGAGAAACTCTTCGAGAAATACCTGTACACAGCTCACATGCCAAAACAGGACGCTGACCTTATTATACGAACCTCCGGAGAAGAGCGGCTCAGCGGTTTTCTCTCTTGGCAGTCTGCCTACAGCGAGCTGTGTTTTGTGGACATAAATTGGCCGGACTTCAGGCGCATAGACTTGTTGCGTGCGGTTAGAACTTATCAGAGGCGGAAGCGCCGTTTCGGCAAATAAGGTTTTATCCTCGTTTTTTGGCGCTGACTATCGAAACCACGTCCCTGTCTTTAAGCACGTAGTCTTCTCCGATTCTGTTTTTTCCGCGAATGTCGATTGCGTGGATGAAGCTGTCTCCCAGTTCGGTGTGGATGATGTATGCGAGTTGGCGCACAGTAGTGCCGTAGGGTACGAGGTAGACGTCGGGGAGCACTCTGCCTTTGTGGTCGCTGAGGTGTTCACTGTCTTCCACTGGGTAGACGGCAACCATCTGCAGGAGCTCAAAGAATGCGGTGTTGATGGCTTCTTGGACGCCGGTGGACCCGAACTTGTACAGAATGTGCTCCTGAATAGCGTTCAGTGCTCTTTTCTGAGCTTCGTTAAGTTTGTCAGAATCGGTTATTTTCAGCTTGCAGTCTCCGGGCTTGTAGTCGATTAAACCTTTTTCGCCTGCTCGTCTAAGAGCCAATTCTGCTTCTGCGCTGCAGGGCACCACATTGTATCCGCGTTCTTTCAGGCGCTTAACGTTTTCTTCTGCTGTTGGGAGGTCGATTTTGTTGGCTGCAATCAGCGTGGGCTTGGAGACGCTTCTTAGAATGTCCAAGAATTTTATGATTTCCTCGTCGCTCCAGTGTTCCGGCTTGTCCATTTTGAGGTCGGTTTTTCTTAAGCTTTCAATTATGTGGAATCGATTAATAGCTAATCCACTCAGCCGAGATTCAAGAAGCGAAATAATGTCTTCTTTGCCTGACCCCGCTGTCCTAGCCATTTTAGCCCAGTCCTTTTTCAGTATCTGATTCATCCACATGGTTATTTCGTTTTCAAGAAACTTAACGTCATCTAGGGGGTCATGCTGTCCGGGTTTGCAGATTCTTCCCTCAGAATCTGTTGCCCCTGCCACATCGACTACGTGGAGAAGCGCGTCTGCTTTTCTGACTTCGTCTAAGAACTGGTTTCCCAGCCCCCGTCCCTTCCAAGCTCCGGGAACCAGCCCAGCCACGTCAATCAGCTCGACTGGAACCAATCTGATTCCGTCTAGGCACAGGCTGTTTTTGGGGTTGTCTTCGACGTTGAATTCGGGGTGGACGCATGGGGTCCGAAGGTATCCTATGCCCCGGTTGGGTTTGATGGTGGTGAAGGGGTAGTTTCCGATGTCCACGGGAATTAGGGTTGCAGCCGAGAAAAATGTGGATTTACCGGTGTTTGGTTTGCCGACAATTCCAAGCTTTTTGGAGTAAGATGGTGTGCTCATGGCTGACCTTTCCTTTTCTCTGCTACCCGTAGTCTATAGAGAAAGATGCAGATTCAGTTTATGGGTTATCTTGTGTAAAAACTTTGTCTACGCCAAGACAAAACACATGAACCCGTTTCTTAGGTTCCTATCAGATACTTTTCTGCGTCCAAGGCGGCTTTGCATCCGGAGCCAGCAGCGGCGATGGCTTGGCGGTAACGGTTGTCTGCGACGTCGCCTGCAACAAAGACGCCCTCTATGTTGGTTCGGGTGCCTTCTCTGGCTATTATGTAGCCTGTTTGGTCCAGTTCTATTTGGTCTTTGAAGATGTCTGTGTTAGGTTTGTGGCCTATAGCCAAGAAAACAGCGTCGCACTCTAGAACCGATTCTTCGCCGGAAACAACATTTCTGAGCCTAACCCCTTCCACTCTGTCTTTGCCCAGAACTTCTTGGACTGTGCTGTTCCAAACAAACGTTATCTTCGGATTAGCGAAAGCCTTTTCCTGAAGGAACTTGCATGCCCTCAGCTTGTCTCGTCTGTGGATAACCTTGACTTCGCTCACAACCTTGGAGAGAACAAAAGCCTCTTCCATGGCTGTGTCTCCTCCCCCAACGACCACAACTTTCTTGTCTCTGAAAAAGGGAGCATCGCATGTGGCGCAGACTGAAACGCCTCTGCCTCTCAATCTTGTTTCGCTTTCTAAGCCCAACCATTTGGCTGAAGCTCCGGTGGCTATGATGACCGTTTTTGCCTCGTAAACTTTTCCTGCTGTTACCTTGAAGGGCTTGGATTTAAAGTCTACAGAGGTGGCGTTCTCGAATATCAGTTCTGCGCCGAAGCGTTCAGCCTGCTTCCGCATCGTTTCCATGAGGTTGGGTCCGAGGATTCCGTTTTCGAATCCGGGAAAATTTTCCACTTCCTTGGTGAGCATAAGCTGACCGCCCCACATTGTTCCCGCCACAACAAGGGTGCTCAATCCTGCTCTGCTGGTGTAAATGGCGGCTGTCAAGCCAGCGGGTCCAGAACCAACAATTATCACATCATACATTATCATCACTTCTTAACGGAATCATAGAAGTAGCGAACTAAAAGTATTTTCACCTGCCAAGCAGTGAAATTCATTCTTCAAAAGCAGCAACTAAAAAGGCACAAAATTGTCTTGCTTGGAAAAACAGGAAAAAGCTAGTTTTCAACAATGAAGTATTATTAGGAGCCTAATATGCTCTGTGGAATGGTTGCGTTTTGGGCAAACAATAAATTTTGTTCAATTGAAAGGTAGGTCATATCGGTTTGGATGGTGGTTGCGACGAGGCATAAGAGAACTGTGCTGCTGTTGGCGATATTCTGTTTTGCGTTCCTGTTTAGGGCAGCCCTTCTCTTCCATAACGAGTATCCTCCAAGCTCAGACATCGGATTGCACGGCAGCATCATAAACCTGATACTGGATGGGGGAGAACTGCCCAGCTGGAACCCCTATCACATGGGCGGAGAACCTCTTGCCACTCCACCCGGATTCCACTTCTTCGTATCCACCCTCATCATGTTAACGGGAATGCCGCTGCTTTTTGCACAGTTAATTACCGCCGCCTTTTTCAGCGCGTTCATAGTTTTCCCAGCCTATCTGATATCCAAGAGAATCTGGAGAAATCCTAACGCAGGTTTGATAGCAGCCTTTTTTGCTGCGATTTCAGCGTTAAGCGTTGAGATGATAAGCTGGGGCGGCTACACCAACATCGTATCCCTTGCCCTGATTGCAGTGATATTCTATCTGTTTCTCAGGGACATCGACCAGCCAAGCCACTTTCACCTGCTGATGGGAACGCTGCTCTGTGGCAGCCTCATCCTAACCCACACATTCACCCTGTTCATTTTCTTTCCAATCGTGGCACTATACTTTGTTTTGCTGCTGATAGGCAAATGGCAGAGGCTCAAGGAGATTAAAATCCTAGCCGCTCTGCGTTTCTTCGGTGCTTCGGTGGCGTTGGGAATCTTGGCGGTGTCGCCGTGGATACTGAGGGTCGCCAGCTTCTATATGGATGTTTCAGCGGAGGGAGCCCTCACGGGGGGACTGGGCAACAGAAACCTGATGCTTGCAAACCGCTCCGTCGAACCCATAATCTTGACCCTGTTTATTGCTCTCATTCCAGCGGTTTTGATGTTCAAGGCATCCAGAAAAAGATACTTTGACAGGGGAAGCCTGATGCTGGTGGCATGGTTTATTGTGCCCATAGTTATGACTCAAGCCTACATTTTCGGCATATTCACGGACTACTCGAGATTCATGTACTTCATCGACTTCCCCGGAATCATAATAATATCAGGTGGGTTGTTCTACTTTTGCCGTTTAACATCAGTTGCAATCAACATATACCCAAGAATCAACTGGAACAAAATCAAAAAAATACTCCCCGTAATAGTTTTCACCGCATTCATCTTCTGCTTCATCATCGCTTCGCTATGGTCCATCTTTCCACACGAAGCCATGAAACGAGTCAACTTTTACTCGACAATCCAAAGACCCGAAGCCAATGCACTGGAGTGGATAAAAAACAAAACCCCAGGAAATTCTGTTTTCGTTGCCGACCACCTTTACGGATGGTGGCTCTCCGGAATCGCAGAAAGACCTACCCTCAGCGCAGCCAGCTTAGAGTTCCTAATATATTCCCACGAGTTGGAAATTGCCAAATCAGCGCAGCTTCTCCTCGACACCGACTACTACATCGACAACAGCTTAATCCAAGTCAGAGAGGATGGACCATACCTGTCACGCCACAACCCCGAATTCAGCATAGAAACATGGAGCGGAGAACCCTACACACTATTCTATTTCCAAAACAACGAAACCAAACTCGAACATAACCAAGAGAACACAACTCTGTCAGACATGAAAATAACCGAAACACCAACACTACTGAAAAACCAAAACTCGGCAGTCCTGACAATGACATATGAAAACGACTTTTTCACCGTTAAGAAAACAGTGACAGTCTATCAGGGAGTGAGATTCGCTGAACTATCCTATGAAATAGAAACAAAAAATGCGCAAATCAACGCTTTCGACGCCAAGTTTACGCTTTACACAACAGCAGACAGGAACATAACAATACATGATGAGCCAACGCCGATGATAATTGAGGCATACAATTCATTCTATGAGGCAGCTGGACAAGTAATCTTCACAGAAACCAACCCGTTGATTGAACTAAAAAAGAACACCACAAACTGCGCTGAAATCACGTATAATTCGCAGAACAGCAGCATACAAGCCAAAATGCTAGTCGGCGTTGTTGACGTGGAAGACCTGAGCTACCCATACGAAGTTAATATAGTATATTCTGAGCTTGCCAGTTCTCCCCTAGAAACTGTAACCTCTGAGCCGCTCATCACATGGAATTACATCGAAATGATGAAAGAATATGACGTCTCCTATGTGATATGCAGAGACCAGACTGTCTATCTTAAATTCTCGGAAGACCCAAAGTTTCAGATTGTGTTCAAAGGCGGAAAAGTCGCAGTTTTCCAGGTAACAGCATGAAACAAAATCAGGTAACAGTCTCTAGGAACAATGAGGAGATGGTGAATTTACGCGAGCAATAGTTTCCACCAGCTCGTTTAACTCAGCAACGGTCACATGCTTTACTGAATCCAGCATCTATTCCAAACCCCGCTAACACACTCAATTATTGCGGGGGTCAATTTAGTTCCATGGATTAGAACAGAGCGTTCGAGTTCCAGAACATTTCCTGCTCATGCACATTTTCATTGAAAGGTTACCGTTTTTTTGAGAGTTTGAGAAGAACCTGAGAAACCAGCCTCTTTCGTTGGAGGTTTATTTCCAGAGTTCCATTCTCCATGCAGTCTAAGCAGACATTAAAACCACAGGTTAAGCCGTCATGAAAAACAAATTTGCATGGATACACGGCTTTGACCGCATCGCCGCAGCAATCACAGAACAGTTGCTTCATGACCTCAACCTTGAGATACAAGAGACGACGTATGTTAAAAGGGAAGTTTCTCACGCAAAAATGCTGAAAAAGCGGATGTATTTACGACACGGATATATTACGATACGAGAAGTTTGTGCTAGAGCGCTGTTTAATTGATTGTTAACAGAATCCCCCCTTTGGCAAATAATCCACCGAAAACTGGATGTTTTTATATGCTGAACTCACTAGTCATATACTCATCGTATCCTGCTGCTTTGGAGGATAATTAGTGCAAAAGCTAAGACTATCCACTATTGAACTGGTTTTCGTCCTAATTGCCGCCTCCACTCTCCTCTTTGTTACATTTCACCAGATGTCCACAGACGGCGTTCTTCCCGGAAACGACCCCGCAGTTCACTTGGCAAAAGCAAAACAGATAGTGATAGACGAGAGAGTCAGCTACAGCGAAGTCGCATGGTACCCACCACTCTTTCACACCATAGTAGCTATGCTCCAAATTTTTGCAGGAACCCTCGACGTCATCGCTGCAGCCTTTCTCATAAAACTGCTGATTGCAACCCTCAACGTGCTAATCCTGTTATCCACGTATTTGCTGAGCCGAAAATTTTTTGGGACAGGCGTAGCCGTTGCTTCAGCAGTATTCACAGTTCTGTCAGTTCCTCTTTTTGAGATGATTTTTTGGGGAGGCTACGCAAACTTTCTGGGTTTAGCATATATTGCCTTCATTTTTTACATACTAAACAAGGACTTCGGAGTTCCAATCAAAACCTTCCTGCTGTTTCTGGGAGCCTTCACCATCGGGTTGTCCCATCAGCTCGCCACCTTCGTCTTCGTTCTGATGTTTGTCCCCGCCTTCCTAGTTAGCACCATAGGATCAAAAAGAAAGCTCATAGTTTTTTTTGCCGTGTTTGTGGGTGGCGGCTTAGCTCTGCTGGCATGGTACGCCCCAATGCTAATCGAATACGCTGACATCGTTATAGAACACGTCTTCTTTGCGATGCAAGAGAATGTTTACCACATCGGCGCAGTTACACTTGATTCTCTAATCAAAAACTTTGGAACAACCCTTTTCCTAGCTTTAGCAGGTATCTACCTAACTTTCATTTCAGTGAAGAAGAAAAAGGTCTCGAAATCCTCGATGCTGATCATTTTTTGGCTCGCCGTTCCCTTCTTTTTGGCTCAACTATACATCTTCGGAATTTACTTGCCATACCACCGATTCATCTACTTTCTTGCCACACCACTAGCCATTCTTGCGGGCTTGGCGGCTTACCGCATCACAAAATCGGTCGCATCCCCAGAATCAAAAGTAATTCTGAAAATCGCAAAAAAAGTTAACACACAGAATGCTACCAAGATGGTTACTGTAGCCCTAATCTTCGTCTTGTTCTTTGTTCAAGCTTTTCTCTTTCTTCAAATAACTGGAGCCTATCCACAATTTTACGAGAGAGCGTCAATCCCCAGCTACAACTCTGGCATGTGGGTAAATCAGCATTCAGTTTCTGATGGCACAGTGATTACTACCAGAAGCCCAGGGTCATGGTTTTACATCTTTTCGGATCACAAAACAATACAGGAAACGGATCCTCTTTACCAAAGAAGCGCGGTTGCCGAGGCAGTATTGTACAGCTTTTATGAAATGGAGAACTCTATCGCTCTCACAAGAGAGTTTGACCCGATAAGCCCAAGTGCGGGTCAGTCAATATACGTTTCGCGTTTCAACATCTGGACTAAGGTTCTAAGCATCCCCACCCACGAATTCAACGTTACCTACATCAATCCTCTTGGCGAATGGGTGACGGTTCCCCTCTCCGAAACTGCTGAAAACATTTACTGGACGCAGAACTCCACAGACAGAGCACAACTGATTTCTGAGTACACCCATGAACACTTCACAGTAGAAAAAATAGTCACAGTTTCAAGCATCAATTCTGCGATTAACATTGAATGGAACGTTAAGGCACACAAAAATTTAGCGTACGTCAAAATAACGTTTAACAATTATTTTGACTTTTCCCTAGATTTCAAAGAGGCTCTTATCCCCGGGCTTCTTAACTGGCAGAACCCATGGGACAACGCCACTCACTTAAACGCAACCGAAAAATGGGCATTAGCAGAAGTCTCAGCTATAACATACCAAAAAACTGTGGGAATACGGGACACAAAAAACGGCATAATAACCGCTTTCGAATTTGATGAAGCCCCCGCCTGGTTTAGCGTCGGCGCCTTAGATAATCGGTTTATAGACGCCCTTAGACTCAAATATGACTTGGAGGCGTTAGGCGAAGGCGAAAACAAGGAAGTATCTTTTTCTATACTTGCTTACGCCTTCGAGGATGAAGAGATGGAACAATGGACAATCTCAGAGTTGGAGCAGCAATTCGATTCACAAACGGATTTGCCAGTAAAAGCAATAGACTTCCGCACATTCATTGAAGAATACAACATCAAATTCGTAGCCGTCGACACTCAGCAAGTTGTATCGAACATCGAAGTATCTCCGGCATTAGACAAAATCTATGATAACGGCAGAATCATCGTTTACACAACAAAAAGATAAGCCAACATTGGGCACTACATGCACACTATTTTTCACGTAAAACTTTAGGTACATATCCGCATGCTGGGTCAGACTGGAAGAGGTCGCCGGTGTAGATTTCTGCTCTGGTTCGGCAGCCGCCACAGATTTCGCGGTACTCGCAGACGCCGCATTTGCCCTTCAAGTTACGTCGGTCCCTGAGCTTACCCGTGAACTCTGAGCTTTGCATGTCAGTCCAGATTTCTTTCATCGACTTGTCTCTGATGTTGCCCATACGGTAGCCTTCGTTGAAGCCGCAGGGTCGGATGTCCCCGTTTTCTAGAAGCCCCATATATCTGCCGCCGATGAAGCACTGCCCAAGGAAAACGTTGTTGAACCAGTAATCAAAGTCGGGCATGCCCCGCTGTTTTGCTATGCGGGCGAAGAAGGGACAATATACGTTAACGCCAACTTTACCCTCATATTCCTGCATCAAATCGTAAATTCTATTCAGGACAGTCTCATACTGTTGTGGGGTGGGAGCCAACTCCAGATGCTCCTCGGCTCTGCCAACAGGAATATAGTTATGGTAAACTACACGAGTAGCGTTAAACTTGTGCCCTAGCTCGGCAATGTGATCCACTTCCGAGCAGTTGCGCCTATTCAGTGTGCTTACGATGCAGTCAAAAATTCCGCCCGCAGACAGCTTCTCCATAGCCAGAAGAGCTGTTGCATAGGCGCCTTTGCCGCGTATAAAATCGTGCGATTCCTCTTTTCCATCAAGACTTACCGCGGTCATAACCTCGTTTCGAATCAACTTGTCGAGAATGCGCCCCTTAACATAGTAGCCGTTGGTTATGAGGCTCACATTCATGCCTAGGCTCTTTGCATGCTCAATAATCTTAAAAATATCCTTCCGTACCAGCGGTTCTCCGCCGCTCAGCCCAAACCACTTTG